>JAGVYE010000002.1 GCA_018303445.1 Candidatus Woesearchaeota archaeon | reverse complement strand
CGCCAAAGCTTTTCTTCCTAGATAGGGAATCCTCGCTCCGTAGCGAAGCGGAGGAGTTGCCCCGCAGGGCAACCCTTTAGGGTGAGGAGGATGTCAAATAAATATTTTGTAGTTGTTAATCAGTGATTTATAATAGCACGCCTATATTTTTAATATTATTTGGTGTGTTATTATATTTGAAACGCATCACAATCTTATTAAAATCATCGGAATTTCCCACCGGTCTGTGACTGGCGGTGGTCGATTTCCGTTGACACTTAGGTGTTTCATTATAATCCTTACTCCCTAACGAGACTCACATCGCCTTCTTTCTTCAATCGTATTGTTTGCCGCACAAAGGATTCAATTTTGGACTCATGGGAAACAATAATTGTCTGCCGCAACTGAAGCTTTTCCAAAACCTCCCGCACTTTATCCAATTGTTCTTCACTGAATCCATCCGTTGGTTCATCTAAGATAAGAAGATCTTTTGTTTTTATATTCTGAATAATATCATTAATAACTCTATTAAGGGCTAAGCGATAGGCCAGAGCACAGGACGTTTTTTCTCCGCCGCTTAAATAAGTAAAAGGCGTTTCATACCCGTTCTGCTCAATAATTGGCGAGAACGAATCATCAATTCTGGCATAGACCGTTTCATCATCAATGAGGATGGAAAACCATTCTTTGAAGAGTTCATTAAAAAGGCGGTAGATGGTCACCATCACCTGCTTCTCAATAATTTGTGTCACGTTCAGGAAATATTCTTCCAGCCAGTGTGAAAGTTCCTTTAACTCCTCCCTTTTCTTTTTTTCCTCAGCAAGTAAAATGACTCTTTCTTCAAACTCTTTATACTGTCGGCAAAGAGCTTCGTATGCTGCTTTTATTTCCGCTTTCTTCAGGACCATTTCCTTCTCATTTTCTCCCGCGACCCTAATTTCCTGCTTCCTCTGAAAAATTTTTTGGCTCTGATTTGTAAACTTTTTCACGTTTTCTTCGATCTCTTTTTTCATCTCCATAAGCCGCGTTTCTTCGTTCTTGTACTCCTGCAACTGCTTTTCAATCTCGCTTCGATGTTGTTCTCGTATCCTTCGCTCTCGGAGCAGCTGCACTAGTTCCCTTCTTCGCCGTAATTCTTCTTCCATCTCTTCCAGAACTTTCTCTTTTTCTACTCGTTCTACTTCTTTCATAATCACATTGTTCTCTTGTACAAGAGATCGCAGCTTTTCTTTCTTTTCTTCCATTTCTTGTTGTTTCTTTTGCAAATGTTCCAGTTCAAATTCTATTCTCGTTATCCCATTTTCTTTATGTAAAATTTCAAGAAAATTCTTCTCCGTCTCTTCTCTTTGCTGCATGATCTGCTTCTTCTGGCTCTCCATCTCCGCTAAGAGATGCTCCGCCTGGGCGGCCTTTTTTCCTTCTTCATCCAGTATCAGATGTTTATGTTCCGCAGAAACTTTCTGCAAACAAGTAGGACAGACATCAAGCTGTCCCATTTTCTCTTCTTTTTCTCGCGCTTGTTCTAAAATAGTTCTATTTTTTGTTATCAGATAAGAAGTCTTCTCCACTAATTCTTGGAGCAGAACTCTTTTTTCCTCAAATTCTTTCTTCTGCTTTACTTCTTGCTGCAACAGTTCAAGCCCTCTCTTTTTTTCGGGGATATGCGCCAGTTCTTGCTGTCCAGTTTTAATTTCTTGTTGTAATTCACGGAGGCGTTGTTGTATACTTTGACATTGCTGCCATACTTCTGCTTTTTTGGAAAAAGCTTTCTTTTTCTCATTCTCGAGAGAGAGAATTTCTGGTTGTATTTCCTCTAACGGTCGTTCTTCTCTCGGCAAGTTTTGTAATTTTTCTTGCAGTTCCTGTAACTGAAATGTTGCCATTCTGTTCTGTTTTTCTTTTTCCTGGAGAAGACAGCTCGCCTCTTTCTGCTGCTGTTGCCAAAAGACAAATTGTTGCTGCTCTTTTTCAGCTTGTTCTAATTTCTCTTGTAAACCATTCATTATCTCCCTAGCTTTGAACACCAGAGGTTCGATATCTTGGAGCTCTTTCGCCTTCTTTTCCCTCTCTCTATTTACTTCTTCTTGTTTTCTTTTTTCTTCTTCCAGCGATTCTGTCTTTGCGCTTAGGACCGCCATGCGTATTCTCAATTGGCGAAGATAGATTTGGACATTCTCCCGGATGACTTTATATTTATCAACGTTAAAGATTTTCCTTAGCACATCTAATCGGATATCCTGATCTTCTTGCAGAATAAGTTTCATCTCTTCCTGCGGGGTATAAACTGTATACCGGAAAATGTAATTTTTATTTTTATTGGCCATTTCTTCAGGATATCCCAAAAGGGAAATAATCTCCGTCTTTAATTCAATAGGCATAAGATCTTTTCTCACTCCATTTATGATAAGAGAGCCTGCAGACTGTTTAATCCCATTTTTATCTTTCTTCAGTTCACGTTGTATTGTAATGTGCTTATCCTGCAACAAGAAAGTGAGTTCCACGGATCCGCTTGTGCATCCATGTCTAAGCAATAACTCCGCTGGTAAATCAGGACGGGAAGAACCAAACAAAGCAAATTCTATAGCTAATAAAATAGAACTCTTTCCTGAACCAATGTCGCCTGCCAGAAGTGTTGATCCCTCTGGAAACGTTATCTTTGCCTCATTGTAGGAGCGGATATTATGCAAAGTAAGGCTTTGAAGAAACATAGAAAACTTAGAAAGTTTCTTTTTTTTTATATAGATTATGAAAGTGGGATATCTATCTAAATTAACCCCACTCCACCCCCTTAGGATTAGTAGTAATCTGTACCGGCTCAGTGCAATAATTCTGCGAATCATCCTCTTGTGATACACAGGCTACAATATCATTTGATCCTTGCAGCGATACTGCATACATTTGATTCCATTTATTACAGCCGCCGCCGTCATGTTCCAAGATTTGCGAATTAGCAACTTTTGTGTATTGGTTTGATCTGCTGGGTGAATAAAACAGCCGTATATTGGTGAAATCTGTAGCCTCACAACTTATCATTCCAACTTCATTAGTAACTAATAATCTTACAAAATCCTTACCAACCGATACTGGCGGCGCATACCATTGTCCTTCAGCGATCCCTAAAGTAAAAACATCATCGTTATCTAAATTATAAGTTTGTGCTGGCAATCCATTCACGCCAAGATTTTCTTCAGGCAACTGGTTTTGATTTTCTGGTTCGGTTTCTTCTTCATCAGAATCATCATTCGGTGGTTCAATTACTATTCCGCCAGTTGGCCCTCCAGAAGAAGGCGGCGCAGAAAGATCAGAGCCGCGCAAGTCAATAAGGTAACTGTCAGCTCCTGAATTGCAATTTCCGCCGTCGGAAGCAAAAATGATATAGCTGCCGTCAGCTGAGATGCTGGCCTGTGGCTCATGGTAATAGTCGCAGTTTGACGATCTATGGTGAGCCAATCGCCTTATTTTGGCGCCAGCATTGTTGCCTTCTTCAGCTCTTCCTGAAGTATAAACCAAATAAATTTCATTGTGTAATGGTTCACCGCCAGCAACGGGAGCGTCAGTATTTGTATCGGCGGTAACTACGCAGACTCCTTTCGGCCCCTGACAGGAAAGGTGGGAGAAATGCCCCCATCCCACATCAAGAATAATTTTGTCGTAACTGTTTTTAAAGTTAGCAGAACCGGGAAATTTGGTTACAGTAATAAATAAGCTGTTTTGAAAGCCATAAGTTACATATATTTCATTATTATTTTCATCAATCCCCATATCGCTGTGTCCGCGATGCGATCCAACGTGTCCTTTATACTGTCCGGTAGTTCGGTCATACACTTCCACACCATTGCAGGCTCCCTCTCCATCAGGATTCCATTGAATGACGATATCTCCTTTTAATGGCGAAGGCGCTACCCAGTTAGGGTTGATATCACTGCATCTTCCAGCCAAATCTAATTCTCTTTCAACTTTATTATTTATTAAATCAAACAGCACAAAGACCATGTGATCGTTGCTTCTTTTTTGAACAAACAAAGTCAACCAACGGCCATCCCGCGAAATTTCTTCATAAGAAATAGCCCTTCCCGGACTTACCCAGCGATAGGTATTTATGGGAAAATTATATTTAGTTTTTATGCCAGTAAAGACATTGATCTTCTCCAGTTCAACTTCTGTTGGTTCCGTAGCTAAGTCGGTAAAGTAAATTATTTCTTCCTTATTGAGGGGATTCCAGCGCGGCGCATAAATTAAAGTATCAAAAGCATAACTTATTTTTAGTGAATCAACTTCTCTTACCAAGTAATTTTGAGAATTATCCATCAATATCCGTGAATTATCTTTATTAAAAGCCTGCAATTGAGAATAAACGTGCCGATCGCGATTTCCATTCACGGCATCAGTTAATCTTCTAAGCTTTGTTCCAAAAGCAGGGTCAGTAAAAGTTTTTCCTGCTAGTGGCAGGCTTAAAGCCGGCAGTTTAATAATCAGGTTAGGATTAGAAATTCCGGCTGCTGAACCTTGTGACGGCGGATTAGGAACTTTAACTGGATCTTCACGTGGCGGTCGAGGTTTCTTGTCTACAGGGGGATTATCTCGTTCTGGATTGGTTTTGTTTTCTGACGGTGTTTCGGGGGGTTTATCAGTACTATGGTTTGTTTTTGGAACATCATCAACATCTCCGGGAATTTGTTTGTCATCATCACAAATCTTATCGCCATTTTTATCTAAACAACATTCCAGACCAACTCTAAGATAAGGCTTATTGCAGATAACTGCATTTTCTGAAATTCTTTTAAGATCTTTATCACTAAGATCATCAAGACTAAATTGTTTACAGCCTGAAACTGACAGTATAATGATTGAAAGCAAGACCAGCCATCTAATGTTCATTTCATCACCTTTTATAACAGAAGAAGTAAAATTCTAGTATTTATAATTATTGCAAGTCTAAACTAGTGTTTTTAGATTCTTTCCCAAACTTTTTTTAATAACAAACCTTTTTTAAAGGAAATATGACTGAAGATCAATTTCTTGCTTTATGCCTGCAGCAAGGCTATGATGAAAAGATTCTTCTCCGCCTTCAAAAAGCACTGGCTTTTGCTAAAAAGATTCTTTCAGAAAAAAAACGTCTTGCCGGAGACTCTTATTATGACCATAATCTTCGCGTGGCCATCATTCTCGTTGAAAACAATATTGATCCAGATATCATTATGACGGGAATTCTTAATGGAGTTTTAGAGCATGTCTCTCTTAAAGAATTCTCTTCCCAGTTCGATAAAAGTATCTTTTCTCTCTTAGATGGAATGAAATCTCTTCAATCCATAAAATCAAAATCTCCTTCTGTTGAAGCTGAGGCCATGAAGCGAATGATCCTTACTTCTCTTCAGGATATCAGAGTTCTGTTTATAAAATTAGCCGCAAAATTGGACAACTTGCGGACTATCCACGTTTTTCCCTCAGAAATTCAACAGCGCATCTCCCAAGAAGTTTTGGAAATTTACGCTCCCCTCGCCTATCGTCTCGGTATGGACAAAATCCGCATTTTATTAGAAGATACGGCGTTTAAAGTTATCAATCCCAGGAAATACGAAGAGATAGAAGGTTATCTTGCCGAATCAGCCGAAGCCTTTGAAAAGGGCATTAACCTTGTTATTCAAGACATCACTCAGCTCTGTGCGGGGAAAGTTGCCATTACTAAAATAAAAGGGCGTAAAAAAAATGTTTACAGCATTTATAAAAAAATACAAAAAGGGAGAAATCTTCGTGACATTTTTGACATTCTCGGCATTCGCATCATTGTGCCAGAGGAAAAAGATTGTTACATAGTGTTAGGTCTTCTTCATGAAAATTTTGAGCCTCTCGAAGGAAGGTTAAAAGATTACATTGCCAACCCTAAACCAAACTTTTATCGTTCTATTCACACTGGTCTTCGTTTTCCTCAGGGGCGCATTGTCGAAGTCCAGATTAGAACCGAAGAAATGGACCGCTTTGCCGATGAAGGGTTTGCTGCCCATTGGCGGTATAAAGAAATGGCTTCCGGAGAAATTCTTGACAAAAAGATTGCCTGGCTTAAAGGCATCCTTGAACTTCATAATGATGCTGAGAATAAAGAATTCCTGGAAACTCTCAAGATTGACATCTTTGGTGATAAAATTTATTGTTACACCCCTAAAGGGGATATTAAAGAACTTCCTGCAGGCGCTACTCTCTTAGATTTTGCTTATAGTGTCCATGAAGAGATTGGCAGCACGGCGGTAGCGGGAAGAGTTAATGGAAAATTTGTTCCTTTAAAACATTTTGTTAAGTTTGGCGATGTCGTGGAAGTTATTACCAATAAAAATCAGCGTCCTCGCCGCAGTTGGCTTAAAATCGTAACTTCTCCTAAATCCAAACAAAAAATTCGCAAATCCTTGCGCGTTTATGAAAAGCTCCCTCCTCTCCATTATCGCACCTTCAAACCAGAAATTCAAGAAGAACAAGGCCTTTTGGTAGATTCCGAAGAATTTCCTCACGCTATCTGCCTGCTGGCAAAATGTTGCAACCCTTTGCCTGACCAGGAAATTATCGGCATCATTACCAAAAAGAAAATAATTTCCACCCATCGTCATGACTGTCGCTATGCCTTGCAGCAGGAACATCGCTGGGTTCCCGTGTACTGGAAGAAAACATTTAACCAAAAAATCCGCTTTTATGTTAACGCTGAAGAGCGCAGCGGATTATTAGCAGACTTATTGCATACCATTGCTAAAACTGGATTTGAAGTAAAAGAAGCTAAAGCGAAGTTGCTTGACACTGTTCATGCCCAATGTCAATTTTCCGTTATTCCACGAGACTTGAATCATTTGAAAGACCTCATTATCAGGGTAGAAAAAGTGCAGGGAGTTATGAAAATGTATTTTGAGTGAGGTAAAGCAAAGAAATATAAACTTCATTCCAATTATTTTCAATCATGATTGATCTTAGATCAACCGCGGAAGTCCTCTTCTTCTTAGTAGTTTTAAGTCACTACTTTTTTCTATTTCCCTGCTTTGTCATGCTTCTGAGAATATTTCCCAAAAAATTGAAAAAACGTAGTATAAAAAATACGTTCTTCAATCACTCATGTCCAAGAACAGATACTATTCTTTATGGTATTGGTCTACCTTGCTCTTAGTGTTCATTTTCACTATTGGCAGCATTCTTATTTCTTTCCTCTTGATATGGCCAAAGAATTATTCGACTTTTCTCTATATAATCCTCCTACTTTTTTCTTTTTTGATAATTTATTTTATCACAAAAACACCTTTAGATGCAATAAACCATTTCCGGATTCGCTTTCATTATCTTCTCCCAATTTTCAGCGTCTATGCTGACTTGAAAGACAAAAAATTAGAAAAATACTTTTTTATCCTACCACGGATTGTGTTCTTGGTCTTTGGCGCTCTTTTTTTACTCATTATGGTGATTATACTTCTGTTACGCTGATTTTTCATATGATCTTTTTAGAGAATGTTGGATGATACGCATTTAAACAAGGTTTAAATATTATCTCTCGAATCAGATACTAAAGGTGATGATCATCATGCCAAAACTACAATTTATCTCCATTGAACAGCTTTTAGAAATGCAGGCTAATAACCTCCAGTTTAAAGTCATCGAGGTCCTGGGGCAAGACTCATTTAATCAAGGGCATCTTCCCGGAGCCATTAACCTGCCTGTGCCAAAAGAAATGACCTCTTCAGAATTAATTAAAGCAGCAAAGGCCAAAGGCCTTAAAATAACAGATACAATTGTCGTATATTGTGCGAGTTATGGCTGCCATGCCAGTACCAGAGCCACAACATTTTTCTTAAAAGCTGGATTCAATAAGACTGTTGATTTCAAAGCCGGCAAGCAAGGCTGGGTTAACGCTGGACTCGAACTTGAGAGATAATAATTTTAACATCAAAAAATAAATAGCGCCCCAGATCGGATTTGAACCGATGACCTGATGGTATCTTTTCTGTAATTGAATAACAGCCATCCGCTCCACCGGGCTAAGCTACTGGGGCTTGGAAAATATCTAAAGCAATTGATTTATAAAGATTTCTTTCTAAAAGAAGAAGGATGGAAATCAGCCCAGGAATTGAAATTATTGGCACCGCTTTATGGTTAAAAAAAGAACAGATTCTGGTAATTAATGATCTCCACCTTGGATATGAAGAAGCTCTCCATCGCAAAGGAATTCTCGTCCCAAAATTCCAACTTCAAGAAATGATTGCTCAAGCCACAGCCATCACCAAGAAAACATCGCCTCTTCTTATCATTCTGAATGGAGACCTAAAACACGAATTTGGTTCCATCCTCAAACAAGAATGGAAAGAAGTTCTGCAATTTCTCCATTTTCTCTCGCAGCAATGTACAGAAATCATTATCATTCAGGGCAATCATGATCCGATCATTAAGCCCCTAGCAGAAAAGCGGAAGATAAAAGTTGTCAAAGAATATGGTATTGGGGATATAATACTCGTCCATGGCGATAAACTAGTTGAAACAAAGGCTAAGACCCTTATCATTGGCCACGAACATCCTGCTATTACTATAAGGCGGGGAGGTAAATGGGAGAAATACAAATGTTTCCTCAAAGGAAAATGGAAAAGAAAAGAAATTATTGCCGTGCCAAGTTTTAATCCTCTCTTAGAAGGAACAGATATCTTAAAAGAAGAAGTGTTAAGTCCATTTTTAGAGGAAATTATGAATTTTGAAGTTTTTGTCGTTGGTAAAGAAGAAATATTTTCTTTTGGCAAGGTTAAGGATGTAAAGAGAATTTAAGTCCAATTTAAATATCACAAACTCATCTACTTCATTTTTGGCATTCCTTACAATAATACGTCCCTCTCCCCCCTATAACGAGACGCTGCAGAGGATGCTTTCGTGGGCAAAATTCTTTCTGATAGACAACTAAAAAATCCTGAAAATTGCCTTTCCCATCAAGGTGGCTATAATTACTCACGGTAGTTCCATTTTTCTCTATTGCTAATTTCAGAATTCGCTGCATTTCTCTATGAAGTACAGCTAACTTTTGTGTTGAAACTTCCTTCATTTTCCTTCGTGGATCAATACCCGCATGATACAACGCTTCCTGGGCATAAATATTGCCAATCCCTGCGATCATTCTTTGGTCTAAAAGTTTGTTCTTTATCGTCGATGAAGGATATTTTCTCAGCAGTTCCACAAATTCTTCTTTCTGTATGTCCAATGGTTCTTGTCCTAAAGACTGAAGAAACTCCTGCAACTGCAGTTTATTCATAAATTTAACACTGCCAAACCTTCTTATTTCGTTAAAAGTAAAAAAAGACTTATCATTTAGGTAAAATATTCCTGCCAAATACTTTTGATAGTCCTCATCTTCCTTGTTTTCGATATGATAAAAATGTCCTGTCATCCGCAAATGGGCTACAAGATAATTCTTATCTGAAGAAATAATAATTGTTTTTCCTCTTCTCTCTATACTATTAATCGGTTTCCCTACAAACCGTCTTACCTTCTTGTCAATAACTTTCGTATCTTTGATCTTAATTGTCACTATCTTTCGTCCTAAGACCTTCTTTCTCAATTGTCGTACAATCGTCTCCACTTCTGGCAATTCTGGCATAATCTCTCCAATCACGTACGTATTAAGTCTGTGGGTGGACCATGCCCATTCACGAGCGTTTCTTCAACACCCAAATTTTTTGTGGAGGGGGTTGCTTTCCGAACTGGAGAGGAAAGGCACGAACGGAGTGACTCGCTCCATTACGTGGAGGCGCCACGCTCTCTTCGTCACCTACTAAAAGCGAGTCGGCACTGCCCACAAACTTAATACTCTTCCAACCACGCAAAATATATAAAGATTTATCTTCTCCTTTTTTAGATGGCTCATGAAGAAGAGAAAAAAGAGGATCACCTCCTGCTCTCATTACGCCAAACCAGAAGAGCCTTTTTGGTAGAATACTTCTGTAGTTTTCTGCTTTTGGGAATTGGAGTTGCCGTTTACCTTCATGCCGTTCCTATTCGGCAGCAATACAGTTACCTCATCGGAGCTCTTGGTTTGCTTTCTCTCATTTCAGCAGAAAGCTCTATTTTAGCTACTCGTTATAAAATCTACAACACAAAATTCTCCATTATTCATGGGCTGATTAAACATCAGAAAAAGAACGTCTACTTTCAGCCCCTAGCGTATGTTCCAGATTTAAATATCCATCAGTCCAGAGTCCAGCGGCCGCTTAATTATGGCACTGTTTTTATTAAAACTGGAGGAGAGACCTTTGAAATACGAAATATCACCCATCCGCAAAAAGTCTTAGTTATGATTGAAGAATTAGTGAAGCAGAATAAACAGTAGGGGGTATTTTCGGGATTATTTCTTTTTTGTTTGGCAGCTATTAAAAGCTTGAACTCTTTCTGTATCCAGAATCCCACGATATCTTTTAAATGTTTCACGAACTACACAGGTCTTATTATTTCTACAACTAGCTTCTGCTGCTTCTTTTTTCTTTTGCAATTCGTTAATTGTCGCTTCAATATTGGTATCGACATCAAAGAGACCGCAATGTGTAAATGTTTTTCCTTTAATAGTAATGGAAGTAGAACCTTCCTCGGGAGTAGTTTGTCCTAAACCAATACCATACGTGTATCGTTGATCATATGATGAAGAACAAAAATCATTCTGTGTTGGTATGGGTAATTGATAAGATCTATCACCTATAGAATTTACACATGCATTGTTAACTCCATTTTCACAATCCTCACGCAGTCTTGTACTTCCATCCGACGTGGCATAACTACCACATTCTGAAGGAAGAGTATTAATAATAAATGTCCGTCGTGAGATGGTATTACAAGTACGAACATTTGCATCTACGCCGATTACTTCAGGATTTCCTTGGGACTCAAAAAGAATCGTAACTAAAGGATAACAAGCATCCATGCCTGCTTCTGCTGCTTTATCTTCCACTTTTTGCAGATGCGTCGTGTCTACATATTTTTTTGTCTGATGAAAATCATAATCTGTAAATTCTGAAGGTTCTCCTGTTGTTTCTCCACAACTGATAAAACCAAAATAACGTGCATTGCTAATAATGTTCGATTTACTTATGGGTCGGTTGTTCACTGTACAGCCAACATTAGGATTCGCTCCACAGGAAGCCGAATGAACATTTCCACCAACGATGGCAAGAGAATCGTCTGAAATTTCAGTTATAATATCACAATGACTTTCCTTGGGAGAAGTTGCATCATCGTAAGTAATAAGACAACCATTTCCCCTGCATGCACAGAGAATATCTCCTGCTTGGATGGAATTAAATTCGCTCATGCGATGCGTTGTACATATGCCAGGACTCTCACGAATGGATTTGAAATATCCCGCATGGTAACCATTACTGGGAAAATCAGTAATGCCCGCTTCCTGCATAACCCAGGAGATAAAGATAGCAGACCAAGGAGTTCCTGAATTCCAAGAAGCAGCATTTATAGAAGTAGCATACTTATTAAGAAGAACTTGCGCTCCTGTGTCTGTTTCACTGAGAGTTCCTTGATTCCAGCTTCTGAATTCATTCAAAGCAGTGTCCACAATTATTTTTTTACTTACCCCAACAGGTGGTTTTGGAGTTGGCGGTGTTACAGGCGGCACTATAACTGACGCTGCTATTTCTTTAAGTTTTGATGGATCAACCCACCCTAATGACGTATCCCACACTTGCCTTTTCTTGGAGGAATCAACTTTGGTGAGAAATGTACTTATCCTGAGCCACACATCATTTAATTGGAGACAAGGCGTGTCCCTACAAACATCCTTAGGAACAACCTGTACACTACTTGGTGAAGAGGGCTGGCCAGCGCCAACTCGAGAACTTCGAGTCCATTTTTTGGTATTTAGATCAAGGAAAACAACGTAGATTCTCTCTCGTGCTACTGACATCGGCTCGCATACCAATCCTTTATTTGTATCACTTAATGTGAAAGGATCATCAACATTTCCTGAACCAATAACGAGAATAGGTGAAGCTTGTAATCTTTCCACCCATTGCATTTCCTGAAAAATCCGTACCTCACAGTTCTCATTAACTCCAAGAATTCCATTTTTCCAACGGTACGGATCATCATCGTTTCCAGTTCCATCCAAGTTAGAATCAAGGGCGGAAACTAAGCTCAATATAAGAAAAATTCCTAGGAATAAGACGAGTATGGATTTTTTCATTTTCTAAACAACTCTACTTTTTTTGTCGCTTTAACATTTTTCGCTAAAATGGGATTTTCTAGATGTAATTCTAGAGTATAAACACCTTCCTCTAATGAAAGATCAGTAATAAAATAATCTTTAAATGTAATTTCTTCATTTTTTTTCTCGCTGGTACTTTCCACATAGAAATCATTTCGTGCGTCAACATCAAGAATAACTATTCCTTGTGGATTTTTAAGTTTATAATTCTCAATGAGGATAACTTTTTCATTTTCTGTACTGCTTTCTACAGTAAAAATAAAGTAGACATCAGCGCCGAGAGGAAAGCGCTCCAAAGGTTGCAAGCATCGATAATTACTGTCCACATAACGGCAGAAAGAAAATGAAGTAAGAGTTAAAACCCCTTCTCTCTCTAAGGGTATAAACTCCGTATTCAGAATAGGCTCTTCACTCCCACTAGCTTTCACACTAATCATTCCAGATTTAATAAGGAACAGTATCACTGCACTTATCATAACTACGAGGATTAACATCAACAGCACTTCTACTCCCAAACTTGCTTTTTTATGTGCAGCCATTTTGACACTTTGTTGCATATTTATTATCTATCTCTGTATCTACTTCACACAGATAGGTGCATATTTTCTGAAATTGCGGATCATTTGTTATCACCGTATCATAACTATCTAAAATTTCCTTGTCATTATAATTTCGGTCAAAGAACAATTCTAATAATCCTTTTATTTCTCCTTTATACGGTTCAACTCCTTTCCCTTTCATAATTAAACTGGCAATCCAATAGTATAATCCACGGACATGTTCTACATTACTCTCCTTTCGCTGTACAATAGGCTGAGCTTTGCCAATAACACGGTCATAATCTCCCCGTGTGAAATCTTCATGTATCCCTGTCGCTTGTGTTTGTTCTACCGTCTCTGCTTGCACGCGAATGGGCAGAGAAACTAAATTCCTTCCTAATTGACTGGGTGCAACAAGCTGTGTGGCCTGGAAGCAGCTGCCGCTTGTTGGCGCTTGCAAGAGTTTCGCGGTAATGGAAAGCGATCCAATCTTTGCCGCTGTTCCTGTTCGTGCTGCTGAAATTCTATATGTGCACTGTCCATTTTTCCCTGGTGCAGGTGTAGGATGTCCCAGAACTTTGTCAAAGGTAAATCCTTGATACTGAAAGACGGCGTTGTTAATGTCCTCAGCACTGAGCACTTTTACTCCTGCCAGTGTTAATTCTCTCGTCGTTGCATCTATTTCATATTGTGCTGTAGGATGATGAGGATTTGGTTTAACAACATCAACATCAGGAGGAAGAGTAATAGTATACTGATCTCCTCCTTGTGGCAGGTACTTAAATGTAAATGATTTCTCTTGTATTACTTGTGCCGGTCCTGGATAATCAATGACGTGCAAATCTCGTCTCCCTTCTCCTCCACATCCATTATCACTATCATGCGCCGGAACAATTGTGGCTCTCGTTCCCCCTATAATCATTTCTTGGGATACAGGACCAAGATCGAGTGGTGGGGCGTACGTTCCCTGCGTGCCTTCTGGAATGGGAATTGTGAGTGGTGTAAGCAACCCTCGATTATCAGCTACTTCTAAACAATAAGCGCCTTTTCCAATATTCAGATGCGGTTTCACTTGAATATTTCCTTGGCCAACAATAAACAGATTTGGCGTCTCGCAATCAACATATTGATTATTCAGTTTATCAAAACAAGTGATAAAAGGATGTTCAAAATAGGTTTGCCCTCCTCCAAACAGCGAAGCAATTTCCGGGCATTTAAACCGTCCTGTGAGAACATCAACTTGACAAGTGCCGACTCTCTCCGGCCCAACATCACTAATGGGGAAATAAAATCTTCCTCCATTTGGCGTTCTATATCCTTCATCAAAACATCTTGTTGGATCTTCATTTTGATCTAAGATGATATCTAAAACGACGTGATCATAGCGGAACTCACTGCTGACTTTTTGTGGAGAGACTAAAGGAAGGTCGAACAATTTTCCTCTCTGTACTCCGCTGAAACTCGTTCCTCCATCTATTTTATGTGTTCGTGCTCCTGCTGATTCTGGTCGTAATCCTGTTGCCTGCATGCAATCGCAACGCTGATCGGAACAGGAAAGGCCAGGATTCCCTGCATCTTCGATTGTTACACACTTTAATTCTGTTTTATATCCGCGAAAGTTACATCCCGGCAGAATCGCGCCTGCTAATTCGTAATTATACACCGCTGTTCCTTTTACAGGGTCAAATGTTGCCAGTTCTCTATTCGCTACAGGGAAAAAGACATTCGTTGCTGTGGGAAATGAATACGCGGCATCAAGAATGAAATCCATGCCAAATGGGAAATCATAACCAAAGGCTGCTAAGCAAATGGATTCGGCAAATCCTTGCACTCCCGTGGAAAAGAATTGGTTAAATTTAGCATTGCCATAATCGGACTGCACTTCCGAAATTGAACTTTCAATCGCTTCCGGAATGGCCTTAAATCCCGAATCAAAGAAGGCTTGAACTCCTCCTTCCGTTGGATCTTCAAAGCCTTTTCCCAGGTCTTTAAATGATAAAGGCGAACAACTGCTGGCAAGAAGAGCAATTCCTTTATAGATCAAGCCACAGAAATATTGTGTGAAAATAGTTTTACACGTTCCCGCATCCCTCAGCCCCGTATACTTTGCTTCCACAATACATCCTTGCAAGCCCTGCAGGACACTTTGCAGCATCGTTAACCGCGCATTAATTCCCGGCAGGCAAACTGCTTGAAACGTGCCAAACCAATCTGTGCTCGGATTGACTTGTGTGGTCGTGAAATTCTTATCTCGAAAATTATCTAATCCATAATCTAATCCAAAGGCGCCGCTTAAATCTCGCCCGCCATAATACCTCAATTTTGAATATAATGTTCCATACACTCCATTTGTTTCCTTATAGAGACGATCTTGGTGATAACTCCATTCTTCCACAACTTCAACATTATTCACTACTTCTTTCTTCTTCGCTTCGCGCGAAGTAGGTTTAGTCTTTGGTACGTTTGCCTGACTCACTTTCGTCTGACATACACATTCATACAACCCCGCGCTGGGATTAGCTCGGTCAATAAAACAATCGTTTGTATATCCGGCTCCTATTTTCTCTCCTCGGAGAATATCCGTTTGACTTTTCAATCCGTTTTCTTCTTGCTTATAACAGCTATTCACGCCATTGACGAAAAAACCATCACTGACGGCTTCATATCCTTTCTTACTTTCGCACACTTGTTTACACGTTTTGTCGACGCTGGTCATATAAGTTTGAGAACCTTCGGGCTTATAGACTAATAAATCTCCTGAAGGTGCTTTACGGCCCACTTGTCCAAAAGTAGGAATAGGGCTAAGCCGCCAGATGCCTTGGTCATTCAAGCTTTCTTGTTTCGCGTTATCAACAAAAAAGAGATTTCCTTCCACATCGCGCCAGCATTCTACTACGCTCTGTTTATGGATGCGCAGAAATTCCTTCGCACTAGGATCTTTTTCTAATTGCTCGTGGCAATTCTCGATTTTTTGCAAGTACACCCCATTACTTGTTGCGGAACATTGCAATTGTTTTTGCAACACTTCTTTAATTTCTGGTTCTTCTTTACTTTCCGTCCATCTTGCTGGTACAGCTCGGCATAAGAAACGATCGCATGTCCAGCGGTAAGCTTGGTCTAAGAAGGCTTCCATTTCCCACGCTTTTGCCGTTTGCGGGCATCGTTTCGAAAACCTGATGTTATCATCAACAGAAGTGCCTAATACTCCAATATTCTGCCAATTTTCAATCGTATCATCAAGCAGCAAGTTATGCTGCCCGTCAATAAATGGACACCCTTCCTCTTTTTTTGTGGGATTAAATTTTGTTAACCAAGGCTCAAAATGGGCGATAAAAAATCGGTAAAATTTTGCGATTAACTTTGTAAGGAATGAAGCCACACAGCCAATTCCCGTGGCCATCATCGCCGTTTCTAGAGACGGTTTGATTTCTTCAATGGCATTAATGGTTTCATTCAAGATAGCGATGGACGTATCCGCCAGAGCGTCAGGAATAAAATTCTGCACTTCCGCTGGAATATCAACGAAATATCCTAAATCCTGGCATTGCACTTGCGTCTTGGTTGGCCCAAACCCGCCGTTAGCATCCCGTTCACGATAGCGCACTGTAACTTTGAGCGGCATTTTCAATTGACGATTCTTGAAATCATCCCAAAGATCTGGCTTTCGTTGCAGAAATTCTTTCGCCGGCCGTAAATTAGAAGTTACATAGAAGGCCGTTTTGTCATGATTTGGTTGCGATGTGAGTGCTCCTGACGGAAGAAGCTGGCATCCAGTGGAATAATCATCTGTGCCTGTGGTTTCCTGAGTGCAGGCTTTGGCAAAGGTTACGCTCTGGACTTGATACGGGCTTTCCAGCAGATTAGTTCTCGAATTCAAACGGGGAATGCCATTTCCTCGGTAAGTGAGATTGAAAACGGCCTGGATAGTTTCTCTTCCTTCCTCCATCAAATCGGGATTAAGGCGGAACGGAGCTTGAAATTCGGGAATGGGGATGATATTAAAATCAGAACTCGACGAAAAACAGGAATTGACATTCACCACTCTTTTCTTAAATCCGCTCTTTCCTGTTTTATCCTCGGCGATGATGATGACATCAAAAGACTTGCGCTGTTCCTGCGTCAACTTGTCTAATGGTGAAATTAACACTTCCTCTAATCCCGTAGGAACTTGCCGCGGGACAAGCGTCACTCTCGTTGCATTTCCTCTGCCGATTGTAAACACAGAAGGAGGAAACTTTGCGTCTTTGAATGTAAATTTTCCTTCTTTGTCAGCAGTTACGATGTCAACTGGTCTTGAAAAGTCGGCGCGGAACTGATCCCCCCGACGTTGATAAATGTATAGAAATACTTTTGCCCCTGCTTCTGTCTCTCCTTTAATATCTGTGTCCGCTCTTCCTTCATAATATTCAGACCCTTCTTCAAATTCAAAATCTACTTTTGGAGGAACAGTATCAGCATCAACGGTAATTTCTTCATCACTTTCCCAGCCTGCTTTATCCTTCGCGACAACGCGAATCTTATTAGCCCCTTCCTGCAGTCGTATTTCTTCATTGAGAGAAATTCCTTGTACTGTTTTTACAGACCGATTATTCACAAAAACTTCCATGCTGCTATCTTCAGAAACTGTTCCTTGCAGTCTGATCTTATTTTCGGCAATAAGTTCTGGAATTTTTTGTAACGTTATTTTGGGAGGCGCATTGTCAGAAAAAACTTTTCCTGTAAAAGCGGCTTCATTTCCCGCACTATCCTTAACTTTAACGGTAATCGTATTTTCCTTATTTCCGTCAATCGTAACTGCTGAAATAGTTGTTACTTCCTCCCTGGCAAGAGAACTTCGTATATTCACATTATTCACAAAAACCGTAATCGTCGCTCCTCTTTCTGTTTTTACGGTAACATCAACTTTATTTCCTGCCACACTTGTGGGCATTGTAACTTCTAAAAGAGGAGCTTCTTTATCTGGCGGCAAAGTTTCAAAAGAATATAACTGTCCATTGTTATCATCTATAACCTCCTTACTTTCCACTTTAAAATAATATGTTGTATTCTCCTTCAGTTGTGAAAGGGGAAAGGCATGAGTTAAAAGTTCCTTAGCATCGCCTATTTTCTGCAACTGCTCTTTATTTTCACCATACTCAACAAAACCATTTGCCGGCTCATCCGTTTCCCAGGAAATGCTGGCTGTATGTTGTGTCACATCGTCAGCTTTCACATTTGAGATACTGAAGGCTTGAGTGATGGGCATGCTCAGAACTAGCCAAATCATCAGCAGTACAATCATCTCTTTTTTCTGTATCATTTTCATTTAATTTCCGGCAAGGGAACTTTTCCACTTTCCGGCCCCAGGTTAAGGAGGAGCTGAAAGAGATCTTCTTGCGGTGGATTTTTCAGGGTCAGGGTATGGAATGTAATCTCTTCTGCTTCTTGCAGCGTATCCCAAGGAATGGTCCAGTTGGCTTTATATCCGCCAATGAGATTTTCTTCATCAAAGACGTTAATCTCAACTTCATATTGATAATCCGCTTCTGCCAGAAATTCAACTTTTAAGCGGTCAACTGTTTCCAAAGATAATTTAGCGCTTATCACTTGCTGAATTTCATGGTTAAGGGTTCCATTGACAAAACGCTTTAAGCGTACCAGCGCCACTTCATTTTCATCCAATTCTTCAGTCTGCAGATTTTCTTCTTGCAAATCTTCTAGATCATGTTTTACAACTTTTAGCGCTTTTAAAGGAAGAGTATGAAGAGGAACAAGATTCAGCTCCACCATTTTATCATGTTCTGTTACCACTCTCTGCCATGTTTCTTTATATCCTTCCTTTACTCCCCGGACAATCCCACCCACGCAGTAAGGGTAGTTAACTGTTAAGTCCGCTTGGTAGCCGCTCTCTTCAAAATCAAAATCAGTTTGGCCCATTTCACAACTATATTTCAAGCAAGAAAAACTTATCTCTACATCCTCGAGAGGCGTAATATCATTAACTCCTGCTTCGTCGCTAACAACTTGGGAATTTGTAACTACTGTCATGGGTATGCGCACATCTCGGCAATATTCCTCATCGGTAGGAAAGTTAAGCGAAGTTGGATTTCTCGCTTCAATAGCCACTTTTCGGTTAGGGATATTTCTCACCAAGTGAACGGTAAAAGCCATATTGAAATTATACCCTGTCTTTTCATCTTTCACTCTCACGACTACAGGGTACATAACATCATAAGTGAATTTCCAGGTTTGCAGGCACAAAAAGGAAATTAAGTCTGTTCCTCCTTGTTGATTGCTCGCCATTTTTGTTCCCGTAAGTGGTGTTACTTGAAATGTAAACGGATACGTATTTTCAAAATTAAACACGACACTAATGTCCTGTTGGGCAAATCCTTCTCCCATATTCCAGACGTAATGATTCTGATAATATGGCAGCTCTTCCGGAAATTCCACAAATTCTGTTCCCTTCACACGCAGCTTTTTGATATTAACACGCAACATATCCTTTAGTGTTTTTTTAACGGTGCTCACATCCCATGTTTTGCGTTTGCAACTCATTTCCAGACCGGTTAAGGGGACATTAGGATGTTCTAAAGCAATAAGATCCTGTGTTATATCTTCCAATTTTAAGGTAAGTAATTCCCGTTCAACAACTGCTTTTGCCGTTTCATACACCTTGCCAAGCTGAATCGGCGATTCTCCCTGGTGGTTAATCACTTCACTGATTTTTTCCCCATTTTTGTCACGAACTTCAAGGCCCCAATGGACATAAAAAATAACTTTGTTGTCCAGTATTTCCGTATTTGCCGTGATCTCTGTTTTTTCAATAAGATTGTACGTTTCTTTAAAGGCGTTTAAATCAAAGAGGCAGCCTCTAAGATGTTCTTCCATATACGCATCAAGACGCTGCTTGATTTCTTCTCGCGAAGGCATATCCTTCACTTCCCCATAAGCCCAATAGGGAACAACTAAGAACGGGGAAAGACGCACATGGCGGCTGGCGTCATTGCTAATTTCAGAAGGCATTTCAATATAACCGCCTTGCAAGCCCAGTTGAAATAAGGCTTCCTCACCGACACTCTTGATGCAGGCTCTGACGAAATTCTCTATTTTCCCTTTTTCGCTAGGAATAAGTTCTTCCGGCTTAATTTTCACCACTTCCTGCTTGGTTAAGAAAATAAGCGCAACTACAAAAATAAGGATCAGTCCAAGAATAATGAAAATCGTAACTTGCCCTTGTTTTTCAGGGAAGAAAGAGTTAGAAAAAGACCTACATACCTCTATCTTTTCCCTCTTTTTGTACATGGCTTGAAGTAGATTTTAACTGTTTATAAAGGTTTGTGCCAATGCTCGAGGAGAAAATAGTCTAGAAAAGCTCCTTTCTTACCGTCTTTGTCTGTAAGTTAAAATTCCCCTGAAAATTTATAAATTACTATTAATAAGTTGTTAAAATGTTAGAGGTCATCTTAGCCAAAGTCGCTCATGCTAAAGAAAAAGAAGCGAAAAAAATAATTTCTTTAGTCCGAAGTGCTGATATCTTCTCTCCAGAAGAAGCATGTTGTGATCCGTATCGTGCCACACATGATGAAAAGATGTGGGAGAGAATTCTCGGAGACCAGAATATGACGCAGTCTAAATTTAAAAAATTATTGGAAGATAGTGAAGAAAAAAAACAAGCCAAAACTCACCCAATATAACTCGCTTCCTTCTTCTTGGCTTTGGCTCCAGCATGCGCGGTGGTCATTTCTTCTGCCCATTCTTTCGTCTTTTTCATTAATTCTTTTTCCACTTCAATAATCTCTTTGCTCATTTTATTAATGTTAATTCCTAGAGAAAATTTTGCTTCCAAGACTCGCAGCAATTCTTTTGCCCCTTTAATTCCTAAGAACAGGGGATGACCAAACGTTTCTGCCAGAAGCGAAACAGCTTTCATTCCTCGTATTTTTCCTAGTCCCAAAAGGATTCCAGATACACCCATAATCGGCCCTACCACCCCAAAAATTTTTTCCTCGACGGGAAGTCCTTTCTTGGTGTATTCTTTCAGCAATTGTGGATCATTACTGGTCACAAATACCCTCGGCTTTTCAGGAATACTTTGCAATCCTATTCCTCCAGTAGTAACAATCTCCTGGCATTTAAAATTCTGGGCTACTTTAATAATCTCTTCGCAGAACGTGTAACAGCTTTCTTCATCGATAGGTTGGATGTCCCCTGTTAGGAGGAGCAAGTCTCGTTTTTTGGCATCGTTAAACTTCTTGAAATACAGCTCTATCTTGGGCATTTCCACAAGATTAGCTTCATTTACGAATACCGAATTAGGAAATTTATGCGAGAAAAAAGAAAACCCTTTCTTCGCTTTAAATTCCTCAATAAGAAAATCCGTGGCAATTTTTCCCACATTGCCTATTCCCGGGAGGCCTTCAATAAACAAAGGATTATGAAGTGTAGGTATAGTTTTACTATCTGGGCTAATTTCCCACGTTGTAGTCATACCCTATTCTTGGTGATGGCATAGTTTAAATAGTTTTGGATTTCTCTTCCCAAACAACTATTTTTCTTTAATCTCTTCAGTTCAAGGCTTTTCCCAATATAGATTCCTCTTTCCGCCATGTTTCTTCTGCACTTCTTCCCATATTTCTTCAGAAAGAGTACATCCAGATCTTTTATTTGTTCGTTGATATTCGCCTTGAGGGCATTCTAAAGAAAAATATATTCCCGAGGCGATGATTTTATCAACTTCTCCATTTCTATCAGGATCACAAGCTTGAATTTCACCTACCGTGATTCCTGCAAAATTTGTTTTATACAATGGTTTACATTCTGCGGCAACGAGAGAAGCGCATCCAGAGAAAACAAAGGGGAAGAAAAGGGCGGTGATTTTTGTGGTAAGCGGCATAAAACTATTATCTCGTAGAATCATATCCTTTTTGTATTTTTTCCCAAGCTTCTTTAGAAAGTTCGCATCCAGGCTCAGATTTATAGCGATTAATAATTCCCGCAGGACAGGAGTGATTAGTTCCTGCTGTTATGACAATAGCATCAAGTGACCCATCATTATCATAATCGCAACCTAGCATTTCTTCTTGTATGACGCCGAACGTAATTTGCTGATAGATAAGAACACATTCTTCACGGCTCGGAAAATGGGCACAGGCCGATAAAAGCACAGGTGCACAGAAAGCAGCAAGTTTTTGATAGCCTAACATTATTAAACTTAAGAACAAATCTCTTTAAGATTGTTTTGACACATTTTTATCATTTTTCGCAAAAAAAGAAGATCTAAACCAGAACTGCCCCCATTGTAGGGCAGGTCTTTTTCTTCTGATTTTTTTTCATTCCTTCCAAATAAAGCCCTAATTTCTCTTTAATTCTTTCCTTCAATTCATTTGAAAAAGATAATTTTTGCACTTCTGCATCCCAGTTAACATCAGGTATTTCCGTCAATGTTCCTTTGAACACCCTTCCCGCGGCTAGCACTTGCTTTTCTATTTCTGCCGCTCTCTTTGTGCCAAATAACTTCAGCGCTTTAAATTTAGAGATAGAATTAGCCCCGGCTTGAAGCAAGAAGGCAATTCTCTCCACTCTATCTTCCCACACCCCGCATTGAATGTCTAAAGTAGGAAAATGAATTCGTAACTGCGCTATCCACCAGGCTTGATCTTCCTGAGAAGGAATAGCAGCTTTCTCATACCAAGTTCCTTTTTCCGGAATTAATCCATAAACATGGATTTTATCAATTTGATATTTTTTAATAAAATCAATAAGTAACACCAAGTCTTCTTTCATCTCTCCTAATCCGACGATAAAGGTCATCGCCTTCTGGAATCCCATTTGCTGAGCGAACTCAAACATTCTCTCATATGGAACCAATGGTTTGGAAGGACAGACCATTTTATGTAATTTAGAGTTAATTGTTTCCGTTGAACCTACAACGCCTTTAAGGTATGGTTTATATCGCTCTAGTAAAGGTTTTGATAAAGGCCCGACAGATAACCATAATTTATCATTAATAATTTCTATAATTGCTTTCAGCAAAAATTCTAGTTCCTCTGGTTTCAAAACGCCAATTCCACCGGTAAAGAAACCAATATCCCATCCTAAATGTTTTGCCAAAAGAAATTCTGCTAAAATGGAAGCATGGCTGCGCTTTGTTTCTCTCAGTGGTTTATCTGGTGGTTGCGTGCTCATATAACAGAACGCACAATCTCCGATCGTACAACCCCAGCTGAAGAATACGGCGCGTTCAAAGCTGACGGTGGAAGAAAACTGTTTTTTGTATTCTACCTGGGCCAATTCTATTAACCTGGTTAAGTTAAAATTTAAAGTATCCATAGTTTCTTTTTCAGAAGATTATATAATAATTTTTCTCTTAGATTTAATGATTTCAGAAATGAGCAATAAGCCATTCTTCATCCACCATTGTTCATCCTTCACGGTTGTTAAGCGCAATATGGCTACGGAGTTCTTATAAGAAAGTTTATATAAATCATTCCATCAATATAAAAAATGACAAAAGATTCACAAACTGATAAATTAAAGAAAGTAAAAAAAGTGTATTCCTTTTGGGGAAGATTCCCCTCTCTTTACAGTGCGCAAGATGCAATCACCTTTTTAGGGAGAGCAAAAACCATAAGAAGCCAAGCCATCCAAAAGATGGGGTTGAAAAGAGGTGACAAAGCCTTAGAAGTTGCCTGTGGTTCAGGTAGAAATTTCCCTTACTTGGCTGGAGCCGTAGGCAAAGGCGGTTTTATCCTTGGTTTTGATTACAGCCGAGAAATGCTTGATGCCGCAAAACGACTATGTAAACAAAATGGTTGGAATATCAAATCAGTTCAGGGCGATGCAGCACAGCTTCAAATAACTGAAAACAATTTTGATGGTATTCTAAGTGTTCTTGGAATTAGTGCAATTCCCGAGTGGGAAAAAGCACTTGAAAGATGCCATGATGTTCTTCGCTATGAAGGAAAATTGGTTATTTGCGATGCCCGTCTTTTTACTGGATTTTTAAAAATCCTTAATCCGTTGATTAGATTAATTTACTCAAAATTTGCAGCGTGGGACCATTCTAAAAACATACCGGAAAAAATGAAAGAAATCTTTGGGAATGTGGAAGCGGAAAATCTTAATTTGGGCACATTTTTTATTGCTGTATCTGTTAAAAGAGAGAGATAAAATATGGGAAGTGTAAGTCAAAAAATTACACTTAATGGTAAACTAGAAGACATTTGGAAGTTCATAACAAAACCGGAAAATTTCCCCAAATATGTCTATGGCTATGCCGACGGAAAAACTACCAGCCCAAATTCGACAGGAATTGGTGCGAGCTATGAATGGTATGGAAAATTAGGTCCATTCAAATTAAAATCAACAGAGAAAATTATCCGTTGGCAAGAACAGAAATATGTTGCATATACTGGTAAATTGTTTGGAGTTGCATTTAATTCTTCAATGGATGTCAAAGAGATAAAGCAAGAGCAGACAATCTTGACTGTTTCCATAAAATACAAAGTTCCGATTTATCTTGGTGGAGAATTTATGGACTTTCTTTTGATTAAATGGATTGTAAAAGATTATATTAGAAAATCACTTTATGGATTGAATGAGATATTTAATGAATAAGAACCACTCCGTCAGACTTCTTCGCTCCTTTCAGTCGCTCGACCCTGTTGCACTATCACTCCACTTCTTTCCGTTCGGGGCACATAACGGCGATCGCATATGTTAAGCGAATATTTAAAAGAAGTTAGCAATTTAGCATTTATTATGATTGCCCAGAACCAGTATCACTCTTTTAATCTCGGAGAACTTCCCTCAGGTTGCCGGTATTGTGTAAAAGGAGAGAAACTAGTTCTTTTTGTCACCGGATTATGTCCGCGACGCTGTTACTTTTGTCCTGTTTCAGACGCTAAATTTGATCAAGATGTAACTTTTGCCAATGAACGTAAAGTTGAAAAGGAAGAGGATCTTTTGGAAGAAGCAAAGGCCATGAACGCTTTTGGGGCTGGCTTTACAGGAGGCGATCCTTTAACAAAAATCGAAAGAACGATCCAATATATTAGAAAATTAAAAGAGAGCTATGGGTCCGAATTTCATATTCATTTATACACCTCTTTAAATCTTGTTACCAGAGAAAAGCTGCAAAGGCTTTGTAATGCCGGCTTAGATGAGATTCGTTTTCACTTTGATTTAGACTCAACATTATTCTGGAAAAATTTAGAAATTGCCCAAGAATTTCCCTGGAAGACTGGGGTTGAACTTCCGCTTCTCCCGTCAAAGAAAAAGGAATTAAAAGAAGTAATTGATTTTATTGGCAGAAAAGTTGATTTTCTCGTTCTCAATGAATTAGAAATAGCTGATAATAGTCAATCAAAGTTATGTGAGATGGGATTTGAGACCAAAGATACTTTAAGCTACGCTGTGAAAGGTTCTTTAGAAGTAGGATTAGGACTGTTAGAGTACATAAAAAAACTTCCCTGGAAATTACCAGCGCATCTTTGCACCGCAAAACTAAAAGATGGCATTCAACTTACGAATAGGCTTCAAAGAGAAGGAAAAAACGTGAAAAAAAAGTTTGACGTTGTCACGCCAGAAGGAATGTTGATACGGGGCGCTTTGTATTTGCCGGAACTCGCGCCTGGGTTTAGCTATCGAAAAAAGCTTGCGGAAGCGCCCAAAGAAAAGCTCCTTTCCCAGTTGTTTGATATCCAAAGTAAAATAAAGCGGGAATTATCTTTTACTGATGAAGACTTTTTTGTAGATCAGAACAAAATACGTCTTTTGCTCTCTGCTAAAAATCTTAGAAAGTATCACGCTACTTTTAAAAAGTATCACTTCCTTCTAGCCATAGTTAAAGAATACCCCACAGCAGATCAATTAGAAATAGAGGTTGATTTTGTATGATCAAAAAAAAAACAATTCTCATCATCGGTGGTTATGGGGGAACAGGAAAAATTGTTGCCAGAACCTTATTGAGAGAAACTTCTGTTAATGTCGTTATAGCCGGGCGAAGGAAAGAAAAAGCGGAAGAAATCAGCGCTTTGTTAAATCAAGAATTCCACGACGGGAGAGCTTCCGCCTGTTTTGTGGACACTGATAATAAAGAAAGCGTCACCGCCGCTTTGCCTAATGTTGATTTAGTCATTCTCGCGACAACGACGCCGGAATCTTGTTTTATGGTTGCCGAAGCGGCGTTAAACGCCGGAATCGATTATCTGGATTTCCTGTTTAACCAAGAAACGTTTGCCAGGCTTTCGCCTCTCAAAGAGAAAATAGTGAAAGCGAAACGGATCTTTATTACCCAAGCTGGATTTCATCCCGGACTGCCTGCTGTTTTCGTGAGAGAAGGAGCGAATTATTTTGATCGATATGATACGGCGGTTATTGGTATGGCCATGAATGCCCGTTTTGAGAAACCGGAATCAACCATTGATTTAGTTAAAGTTGCAAGGGAATTTGACGCGGAAATTTTTGACGGAGAAAATTGGAGGAAAGCAACTTTTAGAGACTTTCAGACCTTTCAGTTTCCACCGCCGTTTGGAAAGAAGAAATGTTTCCCTTTAAGGATGGAAGAGTTGAAATCTCTCCCCAAACGATATGATTTAAAAGAACTTGGAACCTACGTGGCAGGATTTAATTGGTTTGTGGATAACTTCGTTTTTCCTTTGATTATGCTTTTTCATAAAGTTAAAAAAAACAGTGGCACGGTGTTGTTTACAAAGTTAATTTATTGGGGAGTTAATACCTTCTCGCCAAAACAGCATAAAGTTGTCTTTCTATTAGAAGCCGAGGGCCTTAAGGACGGCCAAATAAAGAAGGTCAAAATTATCGCGGAACATGATGATCCTTTCCTTTTTACAGCTGCGCCTATTGTCGCTTGCATTAAACAGTACCTTGCAGGAACGATTAAAAAACCAGGATTACATTTTATGGGGCATATTGTCAATACCAAGAAATTGTTTGAAGATCTGAAGAAAATGGGAATAAGAATAAAAGTAGAAGAAAGTTAAATAGATATTTCTATTATGTAGAATAGAAAAACAAAAACTAATACCAAAGGAAGTCAGGAATGGAAGAGAACGGTTACGGCACAGAAGAATGAAGATCCAGAAGAAATTGATACTTTGAAGCGTAATACGCTCCAAATTAGGAATAAATGCGGGGGACGTGATTCGAACACGCGTACCCACTAAGGGACTAGCCGTTTGCCGCGCAAACCATTAAAACAGAGTTTCTCGCCGCCTCAAGCTAGCGGATTTGACCAGGCTCTCCCACCCCCGCATCCCGTTACAAAATTAAAGATTACTTTAAAAGATTATCTCTCAGTTAGTGCTTTTGAAGGCGACGACACGCATAGAATCTTGGCGAATTATCCTCGGCTCACAAACTTATTTCCTTCAACAAAAAATCTCCAAGGAAGATGCTGTGCTTCTTTAATTCCAATGCGGGAAGATTTCCTTATTTCTTTTACGAGATAATTGTCCTCAAATAATTTAACTTCATTTCCAATTTTGAGACCATTTAATCTCTTGTCAATACCCAAAGCCATACATACTTTTCCAGGACCAGAACAAAGATTTGTTGCTATTATTTCTTCTTTTCTCCTTTTTTTCATTTCTTCTATCCCTGAAAGTGGTTCCACAGCACGTATTAAGACGGCTCCAACTCCCTTTTTCTCTGTCGTGAAATTCAAGCACCAATACATTCCATAAATAAGGTAGACATAAACATATCCATAGGTATCATACATCAATAAACTCCGCTCCGTTTTTTTGTACGCATGAGAGGCTTTGTCCTGTTTATAGGCCTCAGTTTCCACAACGCGGGCAGAACATCCATTAACCATCACAACTTTCCCGAGAAGATCACGTGCTACCGCGACGGTATCCCGTGCAAAGAAGTTTTCAGAAAGAAGTTTCATGTCCTATAAAGGCGGGAAGTTAAATCATAAATACGAGCTTCTGGGCGCGGAGGTTCTTTGGGAGGAGGAATGTGGGGATGTATTTCAGGAACTTTCTTCCATGGTTGATCTTCTTCAGGTACTATTCTTTTCTTTTTGTCTCCTTCATCGACGGGTGGGACAGGAATATAAAGTCTTTCAGTTTCACCTAAATCTACATCGACAGTAACTCCGTCAATATTAATCCTAACAATCATATTCTTGTTATTAAATATATATTTAAAAAACTTACTTTCAAAAATTCATAAAAAAAGAAAAAGTGCTTTTATATTCTATATCCTCCACTTGCCGAAGAAGAGTCATATCTAACTCTCTGTTCAGCGCTTCTTGCCATATACCCACTCCCTAAGTTAAAAGAATCTTCATCATCTCTATCGTCTGGAGTAATCACCTCTCGCCATGGCTGCCCTTCCTCATCAGCAGCAGGTTGTTCAGGTTGATAGCGAGGCAACTTTTCAGAAATTTCCACTCGTGGCCTCCAGAAATCTTCCTGGCGTCTTCTTTCTTCTTGCTTTCTCAAATCATCAATTATAAAAGCAGGTAAAATATCATCCAGCGTAAAAGCTTTTACCATACTCTTCTCCCGCCAAAGCCTTAATTTAAATATGATGACACAAAAGTAGCTTAATTCCTCGAAACGACTTATTTCTCACGATTTTGACACCAGGACTAGATGATACTAAAAATATACCCCACTATATATCCAATTATCCCTGAAATTATTCCTACGGTAACAATCTCCAATCCAGACCTAATAAAGTTCATTTTTGTATATAATGATTTAGTCCATCCTACCATGAATAATACTACTATTGTTATGCTACTAGCCACAAAAACGGCCGTAGAATTTTCTAAAAAGGCAAAGGGCAGTATTGGAAACAATGAACCTACTAAAAAAGATAAAAACATGGTGAACGCATTCTTTAAAGGTAGATCCAGACGCTGTTCCGAAAGACCTAATTTTTTTTGAATATAGTTTATGGTAAATGTAGACTGGTTATGGTTTTTAAAATGGTTGAGCAAGGCTTGAACTTCATCTTTATCAAATCCTTCTTGTTGCAAGATCGGCTGCATTTTCTTAAGATTTCTATTAGGGTTATTTTTTACATCTTCCTGTGCCATTCTAATCTCCTGTTCGTATACTTCTCGCTGCGATTTCGCAGAAAGATACGAACCAGTGGACATGGAAAAAGCTCCCGCAAACATGCTTGACAATCCCGCCAGAACAATCGCAATTTTCCCGCCGCCGCCTTGCCATACGCCCAGCACTAGTCCAAGATTAGAGATCAGCCCATCCTGCATGCCAAAAACAAAATCACGTATCAGTCCTTTGGTCTTATGAAATAATTTTGCATTTCTCATTATTTTTCCTTGATAACTGCTGTACAGATGTTGTCAACACACTTAACTTCCCCTTGCCCACAGTCCAAAGTTCCAGGCTCGCATTGCAATGTACATAGCACATTGCGGCAGTCAGGAGCATTTTTTTTATTCACGGTCTCCGTGGCATGGCAACACTGTGAAGGGATGCAGTCTTCATTAACAGTACATTGTTTCTCTTCTGGTGTACAAGCGGCAATTAAAAATAATAACACTATCAGCAACACAAAATATAACTTCATCAAAACCACCTTTTTTTATTTTAGGAAATCTTCTGCATACGCGATCTTTTCGTTAATTTCTCCTCGTAAATTATCTTGCATCATTTTCTCAACTTCTTTTTTAGGATAGTTGGCTAATAACCAGGATAATTTTACAAACGCCGTGTTCGCTAACATATCTTTTCCTGGAATTACCCCTAAGTCTAGAAGGTCACGGCCTTTATCATAAACATTCATATTCACGCTTCCAAAAAGGCACTGGGTGGTCATCACTACGACACAGCCCGAGGCCATTATTTTTTTCATTGCCGGATATATTTTTTTATGAATCGCTGCTTCCGCATTTGGTGCTTGACCAGGTGTGTGGCCTAAACCTGTGCCTTCCAGGATCAGGCCTTTATAGCCTTTAAAAAATTCGAATTGTTTTGGAAACATGTTAATGTGAATTTTTAACAAACCAACTTTTTCTTCCATTTTTGGCTTCAGAAGAAGCGGTTTCGCACTTTTGGGATATTCTTTCTTTACATACGTTATTTTCCTGGTCACGGAATCAATAGTCGCGATAATCTCATCATTAATTGGTTTGAAAGCATCACGGCGGGACGAATGTAATTTATACGTTTTTGTCGCTGTCAATATCGCACAGCTTGTGTCACTGCTTCCTTGGTGCATGCATATCGCCACTCCTCTAAAATCAGTTTTCGCAATGAACGTCGCGGCACAAAGAAGATTCATCCCCGCGTCGGAACTTCCTCGATCGGAAGAGCGCTGTGCCCCAACAAGAATAATTGGTATCGGAGACTGTTCGACAATGAACGCCAGGGCTGCCGACGCTACTGCCAGATTGTCTGTTCCTATGCCCATAATAATTCCCGCCACGCCTTTCTTAACATATTCTTCGATCTTCTTTGCAATTAACGAAAAATGCTTGAAGCGGAGATCATCAGACCACATCTGAGAGATAAGTTCTGACTCAATGTTGGCAATATCTTTTAATTCAGGAAACATATTCACTAAATCTTCCGGAGAAAATTTGCTGGTGACACTGCCCGTGCGATAATCCACTTTTGAAGCAATGGTTCCACCAGTATGAAGAATCGCTATTGTTGGTAGATCTTTCCTTTTGGAAAGCTTTTGCGCTACTAAAGGCAAGGCTTTCCCTTTATCTACGATTACTATTTTCTTAACCTCTTTTGCGGGAAAACCAACATTGTATCCATTGTCTAATTTAAGAAGCACTACTTCTTTCTTAGGGCTCGGAATAAGTACCCCTGTAATGGCCTCTTTTTTGATAATGATCTTTACGGTATCTCCTGATTGTGGCATTAGGGGCATTAAATTACTAAAAGTTTATATAGATTATGCTTAGCGGCAAATCCAGTGTGATGCGAGAATGACAGGTCAAGAATATACTGTAAAAGATCTTTCTTTAGCCGACCAAGGTAAAAAGAACATCGAATGGGCGGAAAAGCAAATGGGCGCACTAATGAATGTACGTCAGCGTTTCGCTCGTGAGAGGCCCTTGAAGAACGTCAGAGTCGGCATCGCCTTGCATGTGACAAAAGAAACGGCTGTTCTGGTTCGGACTCTCATCGCCGGCGGTGCCGATGTTGCGATTTGTTCTTGTAATCCTCTTTCCACTCAAGATGATGTTGCTGCGTCTTTGGCAAAGGAAGGCGTAAAAGTATATGCAAAAAAAGGGCAAAGCCGTGAAGAATATTATGAAAACCTCCGTCGGGTTATTGCCTTTAAACCCCAAATCACTATTGACGATGGCTGCGACTTGGTAACAGAAATTCATAAACATCACCCTGAACTGATTCCTTTAATTTTCTTTGGTAACGAAGAAACAACAACAGGAATTATTCGTTTAAAGGCTATGGACAAAGATAAGGCTTTGAAATATCCGGTTTTGGCGATAAATGATTTGAAGACGAAACATCTTTTTGATAATTATTATGGTACGGGACAGAGTACTTGGGACGGAATTATCAGAGCGACAAATATTCTTCTTGCCGGAAAAACAATTGTTGTCTGTGGGTATGGCCCTTGCGGGAAAGGCGTCGCTCTTAAAGCTCGCGGGTTAGGCGCTGATGTTATCGTCTGTGAAGTAGATCCATTCAAAGCCCTGCAGGCAAAAATGGACGGGTACAGAGTTATGCCTCTCGTAGAAGCAATACATGAAGGAGAAATTTTTGTGACCGTAACGGGAAATAAGAACGTTATCGACATCCCGCATATGAAAGCCATGAAAGAAGGAACAATTTTGGCAAATGCTGGTCATTTTGATGCTGAAATAAACATGGCCTCCTTACAAAAAGCAGCTTCCAGTCAGCGTAGGATCAGGCCGTTTATGGATGAATTCGTCTTGAATGAAAAAAAATTGTTTGTCCTCGGTGAAGGAAGATTAATTAATTTAGCTGCTGCCGAAGGGCATCCTTCCATGGTCATGGCCATGTCTTTTTGTGGGCAAGCCTTAGCTGTAGAGTACGGATTAAAGAATAAATTAGCATTGAAAATTTGCGTGAATGAACTGCCGAAAGAAATTGATGAAACCATCGCCAAATTACAATTAGAAGCTTTAGGTGTAAAGATAGATACTCTCACTTCAGAACAGAAAAAATATTTGGAGAGTTGGCAGGAAGGGACGTAGGACTAAATATTCTTTAAAGATTTTTCTGATCTGGATTTTTTTCCAAATTTTCAAGAAAAGAAAGAGAAAGAATACAAAACCTCCTTGAGAAACACGAAAAGAGATAATTGTCCAACGAAATCCTTAAAAGCCTCTCCTCAATAAGGTATTTTCCGGTCATTTGAAATGGAAAAAACAACCGACGTCTTCGCCTTAGGAAACGCGTTAATGGATTTTATTACTGAAATCGATGATCAAAAACTGTTGGAGATGAATCTCAAGAAAGGCGAAACTCATTTCGTTGATGAAGACCAAGCTAAAAGAATCTTAGATAATTTACAGCGGCAGAAATTAAAAATGGATCGTCTTCCTGGCGGATCAGCAGGAAATACTTCCCGCTGTCTTGGATTATTAGGTGCTCACGTTCTTCTCTGCGGCAAGATTGGAAAAGATATTCATGGAAAAATTTATCTGCAGGAAATGAAAAAGCACGGCGTGAAAACGAAAGTGCAGAGTATTTCTAAAGTTACTGGCCACACCTTTACTTTTATCACTCCTGATGCCGAAAGAACTTTTTCTGTCCATCTTGGCGCTTCCGTTGAATTATACCAAGAAGACATTCTGGAAGACGACATTTCGAAAAGTAAAGTATTATTGTTGGAAGGATATCAAGTTGAAGGCAAAACTAGGAAAACTCTTCTTTACGCCGCTGAACTGGCGAAGAAACATCATACTAAAATTGCCTTTGATTTGTCTGATAGCGGCGTAATTCGCCGAAATGAAACTTTTCTCCATGAATTTGTGACGGAATATGTTGGCATTTTATTTGCCAATGAGCTGGAAGCCCGCGATTTTACAGGATTGGCAGAAAAGAGCGCGGTTGTAGCATTAGGAAAAGACGTTGACATTGCAGTTATAAAACGAGGTGAACGAGGTTCTCTCATTCATCACCATTCTCAAATTTTGAACATCGATGCTGTACCTACAAAAGCCATCGACACTACTGGCGCTGGAGATACCTATTCGGCCGGATTTCTCTATGGGTACTGTCAAGGCTGGCCGTTAGAAAAAGCAGGGCGCTTAGGATCATTACTAGCCTCAAAAATCGTGGAACGGAAAGGGGTTCGGTTTGTGAAAAAAGATATTGAAGTCGTAAAGAAGCTGATTACCCAAGAATAATTGGTAGTGTTCACAAAGGAGTGAGAGTAAACAGCGATTAAAGCCTACTTTTTTTATTAATCTCAGTAAAATAATGGCACTTCCAAAAAATAAAAGAAATTAAGGGATCCCACTATCTATCTACTAACGTTTCATATGCTCTTCCAAAGTCTCTCAAATTAATAGCCTGATCAACTCGAGCATAATCTTTTTTTCTTTCTTCTCCTAATTCAACGTTGTTAGAAGCACAAATTTTCCTAATTTTTTCAAAGCTCAAGAATTCATTAACACGACCTTTTACAAAGTATGCTGATGGAATAACTAAAGTTCCTTCGTCTTTTCTATGTTCTTCAACAACAAAAAAGAAGTCTCCTTCACTTCCAGTAAACATTCTCCAAGTTCCATACAACCCTTTCTGTCCCCCGCTATGAATAGGAGCAACTACTAGATTCAAAGATCGTTCGTTAATTTCTAAACCAGCAACAAATTCTCTATAAAGCTCACGAACTTTATCTGTTACAAATCCAGCTCTTGGAAGAGATTTATCAAATGGCATACCATCTTCTCCCCACGCAGTGTATTGGTTACTCCACAAAGCTTGCAATATTTTTGGAGCTTGAAAAGACCAAACTTGATAACCATCTCCACTTAACCATGCTTGTGCATAATCTTCTGGTCTCTCACGAAAACCTCTTATCAAAAGTGAGGAAAACTCTTTTCTATTTCTTCCGTAACTTCTTCACTTAACTCTTTCAATCGCCTTCCTTATTTCCTCGTCAACACTATAAATTCTCTTCTCTTCTTTTCTTTCAGAAAAAACTATCGGCTTCGTGCTTATCATTCCTGGTTTCCTCTCCAGTTCTTTTTTCTTATACTTAACTTTCCAGGAATAATCTTTAATTCTTTTGGCGATTTCCTTGACATCATAGGTTGGCTGCTGTGGTTGCCAGATTATATTCTGTAAAGCATCATTCTGTTTTCGCGGTAGAATATTAATAACCAGTCTTCCTTTTGGATTATCGTCTGAAAATCCAGACTTGAGAAGAATATTAGTTCCTTGCACCCCCAAGGCTTCAAAAATCAGAGTTGCGGCTAAAGAAGCGGTGAAAAAAAGATGCGCTGAACTTTCCGGCGATAATTCTTCAATGTTGCGCTCCGCTTCTTTACTGTATATTTCGAGATGGCCAGGAACGGCTGGCAAAGAAGAAAGAAGACAAAGAACTCTTTCATCTTCGTAAAGAACTTTCGCCTTTTCGTAGATGGGTGTAAGAAATCCAGGCACATTTCCTGGTCCCTGATGCCATGGCGCAGGGGAACGTTGGAAGAAATTGGCCATCATCAAAGGAAAATTCTGAACTAACACTTTCCCTTTCTCTTCTTCGATTTGTTTTCCCTTCTTAAATTCAAAATTGTAAAACTTATCGTCTCGTTCTCTCGGTAGGAGATGAGCCAGAAAATGCGGTGATTGTTGCCCGGCTACTCCGCCTAATGAAATAAAAACATTCACTCCTGTGGTAAGTATTCCTTCCTTCACCGCTTTTGCCAGCTGCGGTATCAGTCCAAATTTATGAATGAAATCTTCTGCCGGAATAAATGAAGGGAGAGGATAATGTTCTTTCAACATATACACAGTATGGCCTTTAACAGCAGGATAAATATCTAAAAGAGCAATAGTCTTATCATCTTCAAAGACAATCTGTCCTTCCATTTCTTTGCTAATAACTTTACAGAAAACGCATTGCTTCTTTTGTTCTTCGATTTGCGCTTTGATTTCAGGAGTGAGTTGCATAAGAAGTCTTATTTTAACTTCTTTTATAATTTTTATGTCACATTTGTGGTAGAGATTTATAATAATTTTCTGCGTGCGTCATGCCCACTACAAAAATTCCTTGTTCCAATTCATAGAGGGGACATCCCCCTTCTTGTTCGATCTTTGTGAGTATATACTCTTCCCGATCTTTTCGTATAATCTCCTGAACTTCTGGAGGATATGATCCACCTTTCATCATCGTCCACATCCAATTAATTCTGATTTCGAGAGGAAGGTCTATTAGTCTCTGAAATAATTCATTCCAAGGCATATCTACGAGATGTATTCTTTTTCCTTGTCTCATTGCCGTATCGTAACAAAAAAAAACTTCATTCTCACTATCATCTTTCACCTCTCGCTCTCTTGCGAGTTTCTTATTATATTGTCTAGCGCATCTATAATTATATTTAACAAAAAAGTTTAGCAAGAGATCATCGAAAAATCCTGTATCTAATCTCCCTACGCTTGCCTCATAGGGAGGAAGTACTAACCCACGCTGTGCGGCCAGTTGTCTTCTTCTTGCGACTAACACTGGGTGTGTATTTTCTAACCTGTCTCTATCGTATTCTAAAGCTACGAAACTACTCTCAGAAACGAGTTGTTCTAAATCTCTTTTATCTTGTTCGTTTAAAGCGTGATAAGCTCCAACAATACGTAATTTTGGTGTATAGTTAAATACAAACAATTCATAATGATCCAAAGCTTCTTGTAATGTAAATTTCATTGCTAAAAACAACAGCTATCAGAAACTCTTCTTCACTTCTTCTTTACTTTCTCAACTTGCTTCGTTAACTTTAATTTCTTAATCAATTCTTTATATCTGTTTCGTATTGTGACTTCTGTCACTCCCGCCACATCTGCCACTTCCCGCTGCGTTCTTTTCTCTCCATGAATTAAAGATGCAACATATAATGCCGCGGCGGCAATTCCGGTAGGTCCTCGCCCCGAAGTTAGTTCAATATCACGTGCCATCTCCAGAATTTCTACAGACTTTGACTGCGTCTCTGGGCTTAATTTCAGAGCGGAAGCAAAGCGGGGGATATAATCTGCCGGATTGCTAGGTTTAATGCTAATCTCTAATTCTCTGGTAACAAAGCGATACGTCCGTCCAATTTCCTTCTTTTCAATTCCTGATGCTTCTCCCATCTCATCCAAGGTACGCGGAATTTCATGTCGTCTGCAAGCAGCATATAACGCACCCGCAATGACTGATTCCATAGACCTTCCTCGCACTAATCCTTTCTGAACCGCTAAACGATAAATTCGTGCCGCTTCTTCTTCTACAGAACGAGGCAATCGTAAGAAGGAGCTTACGCGTTTCAATTCTGCCAATGCTACTTTCAAGTTTCGCTCGATCGCCGTACTAATACGAATGTTCCATTTACGAAGCCGGAAAAACTTATCCCTTTCTCTATCAGAGCCTAATTTATAAAAGTCTGAAGTTGTTCCTACCTCTGTTCCTAATCCTTGATCAAACTGCGTTTGAGAGGATGGTGCTCCTGTTCTTCTTTTACTGCCTTCTCCATCTTCTTCAAAATCACGCCATTCTTGAGAAAAATCCACCATGCGATCTTCAATAACTAAACCACAATCACGGCAGATGGTTTCACCCCTTTCCACATTTCGAAAAATATTCTTGCTGGCACATTCCGGGCATTCTTTAATCGTGGTTTTTCGAATCATGGTCGGGAAATTATTACCACTTGGTAAAGTATAAAAATAAGTAGTTTGGAGTTTGCTTTATAAAGTTTTCGGTTCTGGCAGAGAAGATAGAAACCTTTATATACCAGAAAACTTTTCTCTCTTTCATGGAAAAAAAAGGTCAATTAGGTGCCATTGAACTGAAGTTCTTCCTTATGGGCATGATTTTAGGGATTATTGTTGCGCTGGCCCTCGTCTTCTTGGGAGCGAAAGGCGTCACTCCAGATTTCCTCAGTTTTCTCTATAAATAGAACTTTATGAGTAGAGAAAGGATCCTGATCTTGGAAAGATATCAGCAGAGACTTACTTTTTAACCAAGATAAGATATATATCTGCCAGAATAGAAAATATTATAACTTCCTTGTTGCTCGTCTTTTTCACAAATTTCAGGAAAAGAGGCGATTACCTATGGATGTTGAACGAATTCAAAAAATAAACAAACTCGCTCTGGATTTAATGCGCCAAGGTTTGGCAACATCCAGAGATGAGGCCGTAACCCAGGCCGAGAAGGTTTTCCGCCGGCAGGAAATAAGCGAATATGATTCTTTTAAGGAAACCTGGCAGGAAGTAGGAAAAGAGCAGCAGCCGAAAGAATCAAAAGAAGAAAGAAGCGATGTGAGTTTAAATCCTGATGAAATAAAAGAAATTCTGAAACAAAATGCCGACTTTATGGTTAAAAAAATTAAAGAGTTTCAAGAGAAAGTAATGTCCTTAGAAAAAGAGATGGCCGAATTACGTACAAAAGTAACATATCATCGTCTTCCCACTGTAGAAGAAGTAAAACAGCAGTCTCAGATACAGAAAGAAGAAAAAGTAAGTGTGGAAGGCAATCCCCGAACGCCTACTGAAGCGGCCTCTAAATCTTCCCATCCTCGTTCTGGAAACTTCAAAGCGGAAGACGTTTCCATTGAGAAGTTTTTCTATATGGGGAGTAAGTAGAGAAGAGAAAGGAACGCCATAAACTCCCTTTTTTATTTTTTCAATAACGTTCTATTCACTACTATCTGATAACACAATAACTTGGCAAATTTCTGAAATTTCCAAAACATTTAAATAAGAGTAACTACTTGAAAATAGAAAAACAAATGGGGGTCGGTTAAAATTAAATTATTACTCATTACGATCTTAACTCTGTTACTAATTACTAGTTTTTCTTCTGCAGTTGTGACTATTCAGCAAGATTCCTTGACTCTTAATGTTGATTATCAAGAGTTTGATCAAGAAGACGAAAGAACAATTCCCATAGCTTCCAATTTTGTCATTCAAAATACAGATGCTACAGCCCGCACTGTTCAAGTTTCACTGGAAGGACTTCCCACAGGCTATAGCGCAGAACCAGTCCCAAATGTAACGATAACTGCCGGTTCAACCCAAACCGTGCCCTTTCGCATCAATGTAACTCACCGTCAAAACCCGGGAACAGCTAACATCGGGAACATCATTATCAAAGAAACAAATAATACTGAAATCGATCGTGCTGCTTTAGTCCAAAATACTGCTTCTATGCTCGTTATAAAAGAAATTAAAGCCGAATATGTTGATGAAGATGGTGATGAGCGCGACGAAGATTTTGATGCTGACGGCAACACCAGTGAATTTTCCCTCGATCGAAAAGTGAGACCAGGCTCGGAAATTACGCTCGAAATAGAAATTGAAAATCGATTTGATGACGAAGATTATGAAGAAAGCGAGATCGAGAATATGGAATTAACGGTTGATGCTGACGATAGTGACCTCTTCCCTCGCGATTTTGAGGAAGAATATGAATTAGATGATTTACCGGCAAAAGAAAAGAAAACCGTAACTGTAGTCTGGAAAATCCCTGAAGATGCCGATGTCGGTGATTACAAAATCGAACTTACCTTAGAAGGGGAAGATGGCAAGGACGTGAAATACAAAATCGAAAAGAAAATACGCCTTGATGTCCGTCGAGCCCGTGATGATCTTCGTGTTACAAAAGCTCTGGTATCTCCCAGTTCTTTAACAGCTTGTGATGAGAGCTTTACTCTGGATGTCGAATTGAAAAATTATGGTACAGACAATCAAGAACACGCCGGTTTTGCTATCTTTAACAGCGAACTAAAAATTAACGAAAACATCCCTGATATCGAGTTGGATGAATTTGATGACGGCGATGATACCTGGAGAAGAACTTTTACTTTCAACTTGCCTAAGAATGTTGAAGCCAAGACTTATCGTTTAGACCTTATCCCTTTCATTGACCGCACTAAGGAAATTAATGAAGAGTTTCTCAATCTTGTAGTTAAAAAATGCCCAGAGAGAACATCTCCAGAAAAACCAATAGTGCCGGAAAATAAGGAAAATGAAAATAAAACCCAACGTGAAACCGCGACAATAGCTGCCACGGCGAGGGGAAATGGTGAAACAAGGACGGAAGAAACCAACACTAAGATTACAGAAACTTCTTCCGGCGTCATTCGCAGTGTCGAAGAACCTTACACGACTGAAGACGTTCTCGTCGCTATGTTAATTGTTGGGATCATTATCATTATTGTCTTAATCGCCTTGTTTATCATCTTGCTTGTAAAAAAATAATTTGAAAATTAATTGGAGGCATCATATAAAATGAGAAACCACCTAAATCTTTTATTTATTGCTTTTCTTTTAGGGATTATTACCGCTCCCGCTGCTTGGGGAGAGGTTTTCATTAATGAAATCATGAAAGACCCTAATGCTGTATCTGACTCTAATGGCGAATGGTTTGAATTATACAATGATGCCCCCAGTGCCGTAAATGTTAATGGCTGGACAATAAGTGATAACGGCGGTGAATCCCATGTTATAAACAATGCCGGTCCTCTTCTTATTCCCACTAATGGCTACCTAGTGTTATGCCGCAATTCCAATTCTGCGGCAAATGGGGGGGTAATCTGCGCCTATCAATATAGCGGATTTACCTTAGGGAATGCTGGGGATGAAATAATTCTGCGTGATGGTGTGACTGAAATAGATCGAGTCGAATACAATAACCGATTTTTTCCTAACCTTATCGGTGTTTCCATGGAATTTTCTCAAGTAAAAACTCCTTTTGTAATATCTAATGATGACGGCGATAGATGGGGAGTTGCTCTTACAACTTTTGGCGCGGGAGATCGAGGGACGCCAGGAACTCAAAACAATCGACCTCCTGTATTTACATCTACTCCCATTACACAGATAAACGAAGATTCCCAGTACTCATATACTGTAACTGCAACAGATCCTGAAAATAACCCCGTTACCTTTGGAAGCCAAAGTTTACCTTCATGGTTAACCTTCAATCCTACTACGAGAGTTCTGAGTGGTACTCCCACGAATAGTGAGGTGGGAACAACTATCCTTCTCGCCATAACCGCAAGTGATGGCGGAGCTCCCGCTGCCAGACAAAAATTTAGTGTTACTGTCATCAATACTAACGATCCCCCTGTTGCCCAGAATGCGCTCGCTATAACCAATGAAGATACTGCGGTAACGGTAATTCTTCAATACACTGATCCGGATGTAGGAGACAGAGCCGAAACTGCTACCGTAACGAATGTTACTAATGGCAGCATTACCGCTCCTGCCAGTTGCACGAATGGAGTTTGTACTGTAGGTCTAACACCAAGTGCTAATAGCAATAGTGCCATGAGCACCCAGTTTACCGTCAATGATGGAGAGGCAAATAGTAACTCTGCTGTTATTACCGTAAACGTTAATGCGGTTAATGATGCTCCTGTTATCGCTACTGTTCCTCCACCAGCCCAAGCAGTGGAAGGAGTGCCATTTACCGGACTTTTAGTTGCTGCCACAGACGTAGATAATACTCAGGCTCAATTGGCAATCTCCTCGACCGGTTCTTCCTTGCCAAGCTGGCTGACCGTCGATCCAAATAATCCCTTGCGCTTCAGAGGAACACCACGACAAACTGATGTTGGAGCAAGTCGCTTCCCTGTACGCGTAACAGATGGACAAGATTTATCCGCTCCTGCAAATCTTAGCATCACGGTGCTTCCGGCTTTGGCCATTAATAATGTGCGCCTAAATCAAAATGCTGTAACGGCAGGAGGCAATAGTCAACCCGTGCAGCCGCAGCAACAAATTTCTTTAGCTTTTAATGTGATCAATAACCTGCCACATCTTATTACGGGAATAACTGCACAAGTGAGTTCGCCTTCCGGTTTTACCGCTCAAACTCAAACTCCTGTAAATCTTGCCGCAGGTGCGAGCCAAAGTATAACTCTCACTGGAGCAGTTCATTTTACAACTCTACAAGGGACGTATCCTGTTCAGATTCAAATACAAGGAAGAGATTTCATTGACAATAGAAGAACCTACAGTGATGCCTTTGCCTTTAATCTGATGGTGCAACAAAATCCTGCAGATGTTGCCATTACCAATATTATTTTAGCCGATCCTAACGGCATTACCTGTAAACCTTCGACAAATTTAATTGCTGAACTTACAAATAGAGGAAGCAATACAGAAAACGACGTCGTGGTTAGTGTACGAGGCGGGAACGGTCTAAATCTATCCTTACCTTCCGCAACCATTAGCAGCAATGCCCAGCAAACGTTTACGTTTGTTATTCCTGCTGGAAACTTATCCAATGGACCAAACCAACTTACCGTTACCGCTTCCTACAGGAGCAATTCACAGCAAGCTACGCAAACCACCACTATTGCTAAAGGACCTTGCATTCAAAGTGCTGAACCAGCGACGCCAAATGTTGTTGTGGGGTTAGGCGTCAGTAAACAATTTCGCGCCATTCTCGTTGACGCGGCTTTCATTAATAATCTTCGCTGGTTTGTTGATAACGTTGAAGTTGCCGCCGCCGCTGGAAGAGATATTTTCACGTTCCAGCAAAACATGGCCGGAATGTATACCGTTAAAGCCGTCATGCCTGGTGAAGAAAGAGTCTGGCAAGTGCGTGTAACAGACCGACCGGCAGCCACAAACTTACAGACTAATATCCCGCCCACGGGAACAATTAACAATCGCACTAATTTTAATCTCCAAGTAGAAAATAATTTTGGAAAAATACTTTTCACTGACGGAATTAACCTTGATGCTTTGGTAACTGCGGATTTACTTAATTTGGATAATCTGATAACCATCAGTGACGGCATCGCTTCCGTTAACTCTGCGACTAATCCGTTTACCGGAGAACGTGCTGCTATTACCCTCAAAAGAGCTTTTACTAATCCGGTTATTCAAGTTGCCAATGGCTTTAATGCCCAGAGCGGCTTTGCCGATTGTCCTGCAACACGATGTATGCTCGTGAGAAATGCTAATGGAGAATTCGTTTTCAACGTAACTGGTTTTTCAACCTATCGTGTTGTAGCTGTTCAGCCTGCCGATCTTCAACTGCCAGCGGAAGCTGTTTTTGATAATGCGGTGCGAGGTCAAGATGCTAATCTCAATGTTACGGTGAAAAATGTAGGAACGACGGAAAGGCTCACCAATATTCAAATTCAGTTTATGAATGTTGACAGCCGTTTCAGCGCTCAAATAACAAATGCGCCGGTGAATCTTAATGCTGGAGAGCAAGCCACGATCGGACTTAAAGTTTCTGTTCCCAGTAATCAAGCTGCGGGAAAGCGTATAATTGGCGACATACAAGTAACGGCCGCAAATAGCACTGGCACGCCCCTGAGCAAAACGATGCCTCTCTTTGTCAAAACTCAGAGTTTTCTTTCCATCAAAAGTATTGAGATTAACGGAAAAACAAGTGGTGACCTCCAATTTGAGGAGGAAAATGAAATCAAGGTAGAACTAGAAAATAAGTACACTAAAGATATTGATGATGTTTCTGTCACCGTTGAAATCCTTGATGTTGATGGAGAAGATTTAGAAAAAGAATCAGACGAATTTGACCTTAATAAAGGAGACGAAGAAGAAGTGACGTTAATCTTTGACTTGCGCGGTGAAGATCTTGAGGAAGAAAAATATAAAGTAAGAGTCAAAGTGCAAGGGGAAGCAGACGATGGAACAGAGCATGAAGATGAGCAAGAAATTACGATTAAGGTTGACCGTGAAAATCATAACATCATTATCACCAGAACGTCACTGGGAGCTTCAACCTTGCAATGTTCCAGAGAAACGAATTTACAAGTTACCATTAAAAATGTCGGTAAAAGCGATGAAGAAGACCTCGAAGTTACCGTTGCCAATAGCGCTTTAGGCTTAAACCTCCGCCGCACCGGAATTGAACTTGATGACTTCTCTGGCAGTGATAATGAAGAGCGGCTCACCTTCAATCTTGACTTTGCAGATGCTGAGCCGGGAAATTACCAACTGGCCCTAGAAGTTTCTCGGGATGGTAAAACAGATGAGAAACAGGAAATTCCTCTGACTATCCAGGAATGTGCCTCTCTCCAGAGAGAGAATAAGACGACAGTCGTAGGAACAGAACCAGTGCGTCAGATAACATCCACAGAATTACAACAGCAATTAGCCGCACGGCAGCAAGAACAACAAGATAACGTTGTCCGCGCTTCCTTTCGGGGAAGCGACCAGTATATTTTATTATTAGCTGGCCTCGTTGTTTTAGTCTTTATTGCCTTGGTGCTGGCTTTGGTTTTGTTAGTTGTTAAGAAGAAGTGAGCTTCTTTATTTTTTCTTCTAATTTTTCTCTTCTTTCCCAGATTTTTCTCAATTTTTGCTGGATCATATCCATTAAAAATGGCAAATCTCCCGCATACAATGGCTTACCATTGCTGTAAAAAGGCATATCCATAAATTCGCTTCCTTTTATTTCCACCACGATTTTGCTGCTCACACTTAAAAAACAACTTTTTTTATACATTTGGCGTGCTACCATCATCAATTTGTTTGCCGACGGCAAATCTTTACAAGCGACATGGATAATAAAATCCTCTACGCGGAGGAATATCACCCCTTCTGTATCTTCTAACTCAAAAAAAGAAGTTTCAATACTATCGTGGCTCACTTTAAGCCATTCCGTTTCATTTTTTCTCCCTTTACTTCGCCAAAAATAGACGCGTCCAGAACAAGAAGAGGTGGTGTAATATTCCGGAAGAGAATTTATAATGTTGATAATCGGTAAAGCTTTCGCATCTATATCTCCTTTTTTGCTTTTGTCCATTTTGGTAAGAAAGGTTTTCTTGTTGTTCTGAAAATTTGCCGCTATCTTTATCATCATGTTCTATTTTTTTCTCAGAAACTTTAAAAATCATTCCTCTTTCTATCTTAGAATGAGAACGATACAGAAAATCTTAATTGAAGAGAGTACAGGCAAGAAATTTTACGTTAAAGATCTTGATGAAGATTTCCATACTTCTTTTGGGATTATTGCCAAAGAAAACTTAAAGGGAAAAGAATCGTCTTTCTTCTCATCCAAGAGAAAAAAGTTTATCGCTTTCGCCCCTTCTTTTGTTGACTTTTGGGAGTCCATTGAAAGGGGCCCCCAAGCTCTGCGGCAAAAAGATATTGGGATTATTTTTGCGAAGACGGGGATCAATTCTGCTACTAAAATTGTTGATGCTGGCGGTGGAAGCGGCGCGTTATGCTTCGCCCTGGCTAATCTTTGTAAAGAAATCACAGTTTATGAAATCAATCCTCAGCATTATCCCTTGTTAGAGAAAAATATCTTACACCTTGCGCTGAAGAATGTTATTCTAAAAAAGAAAAACGTTTATGAAGGAATAGGAGAAAAAGATGTTGACGTTATAACTTTAGACCTTCCCGAGCCGTGGAATGTAGTACCTCATGCAGAAAAATCTCTAAAAGTAGGAGGTTTTCTCGTTGTTTATGTACCCAATTTAACTCAAGTTAAAAATTTCATTGAATCAACGAAAGGAACATCTCTTAAAATCTTGGAAACTCTCGAATTACTGGAAAGAAAATGGAAAATCGAAGACAAAATCATGCGCCCAGAATTTGAAATGCTCGGACATACTGGTTTTTTGACATTTTGTAGAAAAATGTAAGAATTTTAAATTATAATTCATTCTTTGGTACTGTACCTGTAACTAAAAGTATCCAAGGTTCTACATTTTTAAATATAAACATTTGCGGATTCAGAAATTGAGAGCTAAAATCCGGTAATGGGTAATTTTTACTAGTAAGACACAAAGCGACATTTACCCAATTTTCATATCTGGTTATATCAAAGATCACATTTTGGGTAAATTTCTCAACAGAAATAGCTTTGGTTGCACCTTTCAGTGCATTTATATTAATACCCACAGTTGACATAGATTCAAAACCATTAAATTCGGTGAGCTTTTGTCTCCACATTGGTGGAAAAATATAATCATCTTCTTTCTGAAGCCCAAAAGGGTCAGGTAGATTTTTGATTGTCGACTTAATGTGTGTTTGACCACTAACATGTCTTGAAAATTTTGAGGTGGAAAAAGGCGTGTGAATATAGAAATCTCCTTTGGAACCTTGAATTATTGTAATAATTTTCCATATTTCTTCATTATTTCGAAGGTATACTATTAGTTTTTTTCCCACTATTCTCCCAGAATCAAGATTTTATAAATATTTTTTGGGAGTATTGGCTTCATCCAATAATTCGCTAACGCTCAGGTAGTACCAACTCGCTCTTCTACTTCTATTATTAAAGTGTGGGTTCCCTTCCGTAGGATCAACCCTCCCCGCAATAAAGAGTTGAGAGAAGATTCTATCGCTCATGCATTAGTACCGCCCATTTATTGGATGAAGCCGGGAGTATTCATCTATCAGACCATAACAATCATTAAAAATCTCGCCATCTTCATTTCAAAGAATGGTCATTAAAGTAAAAAAATTACATCCAGAAGCAACTCTTCCCCAATATGCCTTGCCTGGAGACGCGGGGATGGATTTGTGTTCTAATGAGACTATTAATTTGCAGCCGCAGGAGCGGAAATTAATTCCCACCGGAATTGCCATGGCTATTCCTTCAGGATATGTGGGTTTAATCTGGGATAAATCGGGAATTGCTTCTAAGCATGGTCTTAAGACTATGGCCGGAGTCATCGATTCAGGATACAGGGGGGAAGTTAAGATCCTTCTTCATAATCTTTCTACTGAACCATTTACGGTAGAGAAAGGAAAGAAAATTGCCCAAATGCTTATTCAACCTGTTGAACAGAGAAAAATTATCGAAGTAAAAGACTTAGATGCCACAACCCGTGGTGAGAGTGCTTTTGGCAGCACAGGGAGATAACTATTTTATAACATACCCATTATTTTCTCTCGCCAACTCTTTCGCTGAATCTAACTTAAACTTACTTTCAGCATATAAAGTATACAGAATTTCACCTTTCTCAGCGTAGTCATGTATTCTTTTATGAAGATAAAGACCGGCTCCCTTATCTTTCGGAGCACCTGCGAGACGAGCTAACTTAGCAATAATTTCATTATCTATTTCATTTATTTTTCCTGTTCTTAGGGCATGAATTTCTGAGCGATAAGATCCTAATTCACTTTTCTGTTGCCGCCCTTGGGCATTGATAATTTCCTCCATTTTCTTCAGAGCTTTTCCCGTAGCTAAGATCTCTTCTGCAACCTTACGCCCGTCACGATACGATCCTGCCATCTCCAGAAGAATTCCGGCCATATCTAACGCTTTCTCCCGCAAATCCTGTGGCGCAAGGGGATCATTATGCAGCACGGCCATAACATCGCGTGCTTCCAGTAAAGGCCCCACTCCATTGCCAATAGGATGGGAACCATCAGTAATAACCACTTTCACATCCATCTCCAAGCTTTTTCCAAGCATTTCAAACATTCTCTTTAAATGACGTGCTTCTCTTTTTGTTGTCGCTTTGGTGCTTTTTCCCATGGGAATATCAATTAACACGTGATTTGCCGTCACAGAATATTTCTTGGCCATAACCGAAGCGAGAAGTTGTCCTTCAGCATCAATCGAAAGAGGATGTTCAATGTCAATAATTTTATCATCCGCAGGCGCTAAATTCATCGATCCTCCATGCACGATACAAGCTCCTGTCTTTCTCACCACTTCTTTTATCATCTTCTCTGTAAGTTCCACTTTTGCCAGACATTCCATTGTATCTGCTGTTCCTGCCGGAGAGGTTATGGCCCTGGAACTCGTCTTTGGTATCGTAAAACCTACCGCGGCAATGATGGGGATGACTAGCATTGTCGTTCTATTTCCTGGAACACCTCCGACACAATGTTTATCTAAAGTAATCTTCCCAAATTTAAGACGCGATCCTGTGTACACCATTGCTCTCGTTAAATGGACAATTTCCTCATTGCTAAAACCATGGGTAAATCCTGCTGCGACAAAGTAAGTTTTTTCGATATCGGTAAGCCGGTCATTGGTAATGTCATCAACAATATGATACAACTCTTCATAACTCAATTCTTTTCCATGCAGCTTATCTCGAATATGTTTCACTGATTCAGGCTTTCCATTTGGTGAAACGTCTACCAGTGCGCCACGAATGAGGCACTTTCCTTTGAGAAGGCAGAGCTTATCCAGAACTTCTTCCATCAAGCCGATATGGCCTTCAGGCACGGCTCTTTGACTTTCAGAAATATCCAAAATACAAGTTATTTTTCTATTTCCATACTTAACAACAATACGGTCACTGGAATAAATGTCAAGCTCTCTGGCATCTTTCTCATTCAGAATCGCGATTAATGTGCCCCCAGTATGAATGTCCATATCTTTGACTTTAAATTTCATCATCTTCCTCTTTTGATTCTAGATATCTTTTCATAAGTTTATATACTTTGCTTTAAACTTGAAGTTTACACCAGAGCCGGTAGAGATGAAACAACAAGAAACTTTTTTAAATAAATAGCTTCCCTACGTTCTTTATTGGGCCTGTGGTCTAGCGGTTATCTTCATAAGACTGCATATGACAGCGCCCTTACACTCTTCGTGAGAAGTAAGGCGTTAGTCCTCGGTTCAAATGACGTAGAGGAAAACTCTTCGTCTGACTTTCCGAGCAGGCCCACTTTTTTCCAAAAAATGGACATCATAACTTCGGAACCATTAATTGTTAACGGCATTCAACTTCAGCCTTTAGAACCATTAGACTTAGGGAAATATAGGACCGTTTCTCAGGTTGTACAAGGTATGGAGCAAAGTTCCTTTGGAGCGCGTTGTTTAGGAGAAGTTACCTCGACGCTTGAAACGATGATCTGCGAAAAGAAAAAACCGCTTCTTGTTTATGATGGAAAAAGAGAAATACCTTTGGGCCAGGCCTTACAAAGAATGGTAGAAAAAGGCTGGTTCTCAAAAGTGATCTTACCAGAAGAATATGCAGCACATGAACCTCTAGGAGGAAATGTTATCGTTGTTGGTCCATTCTCAGAGAGACATGAAGATGCCATTTTCACAAAACCAGATCGTGCCCTTTTTATTAATAATCAAGACAAAGCAAAACCAGGACAAATTAAAGATGGATATTATCCTGACGCCGTCTTCAGTCATCCAGACTTTGTCATTCCTGTTATTGAAGCCGCATTACAAGAAAGAGTAGAAGGACAGGAAACAAAAGTATACGAACTCCTAAGAAGACTCGAAACAGCGGGTGAACATACACATCAAGCTGCTCATGGTGCCTACATTTTAAACAAAATGCTACATGATCCTGCCTGTAGTGTCATTATGACCATCAGTGGAGCAATGACTATTGCCCAATTGAGTTTATGTATCTCTGACATGGTAAGAATTCCAAACGGAGTTAAAGCCATTGCCAGCACCGGAGCATTGATGGCTCACGGCTTGGCGCAAGGTTTAGATTTACGACACTATAAATACGATCCACGATTAACCGACGAGGTTTTGCTTGCTCACGGATTGAACAGGGTTACCGACACTCTTGAACCTGAAACTAATTTTGACCAGATTGATGATGCGATGAGACATGCGCTCAAAACGTTTAATGGGGAAAGGCCTATCGCAAGTTGGGAAGTAAATAGAGCTATTGGTCAATTTTTGCATGATCATCATCCCGGCTCCGAACGTGCTATCTTACGTGCGGCATATGATCGAGGTGTTGCTGTCTATGTTCCTGCCTTTGTTGATTCTGAATTAGGAAATGATGTTAATGTGCATAATAGAGAAATTGAAAAAAGTGCTGGACGTCCTATAATCGTAAATACTGAATTAGATACCCTTCATCTTATGGACCTTGTTGTTAACTCAGAAAAAATCGGCATTTTTACCTTAGGTGGAGGCGTCCCGAGAAATTGGCCCCAAAACATTGCCCCTTACATTACTTTACGTAACAAAAGATTAGGTGAAGATATTCCAGAACGAAAGTTCAGCTATGGAACAAGAATATGCCCCGATGCTCCTAAATATGGCCATCTCAGTGGTTGTACGTATCGCGAAGGAGGTTCTTGGGGGAAAATGGACCTCGAAAAAGGTCAATTTGCGGAAGTACTGTTTGATGCCACTCTTATTTTTCCATTCTATGTTAAGTATGTAATGGATTTTAATGAAAGGAAGGCGGTGTGAATTTATCACATTCTCAAAATCGGTGTTGTGGTGAATCTATTTTCTTGTGAAGAAAGTTTCGTAACAACCTCTGCCTCCTAAAATTTTTTAAATGATCTTCATAAGTAGTATTAAATGAGTGATTTTACAAAACGTTTAATGGAAGGTGACGAAGTTCGGCGATTCTTCCCAGCGAATCTTGCTGATATTGTTCAATTCCCTTCCGAAGTGCTAAAGTATTTTGGTATTGCCGAAAACAAAACGTTCGAAATTACTCTCCGGTCTTTATATTTGGCGGCTCTTGTTGAGGATCATTTTCTTCGTAAAGAAAAGAAGACAAAATTAGATTTTCGTGATTCCACAAACACTTTCATCGTTGGTGAAGGAAACATTTATACAAGGATGACCGAAGAACAGGAAGGATTAAATGGCTATTCCCCTCTTTTAGTTTTAAGGACACTTCCCTTCCCTGAGTCAGGACGTACGACTTCGGATCAGTGCAAATTTGTCGAATTGCGTCGTTATGCTGATCACGCCCAGTTTCGCCGGAGAGGTCTCGCCACTGCTACACTTGAATTGGTTTCTACCGAACTGATGGCTTCGTATGGTACCAAATTTCTCTACGTCAATTACGACTGGACATCTTGGCCGAAAGCATCTAAAGTTATTCCCGTTGATTACGCTTCTGATGATTTAAGAAGAAAAATTAACCCTTTTGTTTCTTCTCGTAGACTCAATCCTTTCGGTTTCTTTAAACTTACAAATAAAAAAGAGCATCAAGCAGAATATGAAAAAGCCATGAGAAAATGGGGAGAGCATCGTGCATCACTGGAACGCTTCCATTCTTTTCGTTGACATCCTCTTTTAACCTCGCAAAACCACCATCTTTAAAAAGATGAGAATATTCTTCTTCTCATGCAAGAAGAAATCTTACAGATGCTCTTAAAAGAAGAGGAAATTTCCTGGAAAACGATCCTCTACGACTTAGTTCGCAACGAACAAATGGACCCTTGGGATATCAATGTCAGCCTTCTCACTAAAAAATATATTGAGGTCATTAAAACCATGCAGGAACACGATTTTCGCATCTCTGGGAAAGTCTTGTTAGCTGCGGCCATCCTTCTTAAGCTTAAATCAACTCATTTAGTCGATAATGATATTTCCAAGCTTGATGTCCTTATAAACCAAGGTGAAGAAGCAGAAGAAGACGAGTTTTATCAAGCCCTCTCAGGCAAGAAACAAAAACAAGGACCATTTGCCCTTATCCCTCGTAATCCTCAACCGAGGAATAGGAAAGTGTCTATTCATGACCTTGTGAATGCTTTGCAGCAGGCTTTGGCGTCCAAGAAACGTCTCCTGGAAAAGATGCGGCCCGTGAAGTTCGACATTCCCAAGAAAAAAGCCGACATCATTGAAGTTATTGAAGAAATGTACCAGAAGATTATTTACTATTCAAAGAAAGAAAAAAGTGAAAAATTACCCTTTACCCGCCTTCTTCCACCCCAAGCAGGAAGGGAAGAAAAAGTTTATACTTTTATGCCTTTGCTACATTTAGAGAATGAGCACAAAGTAGAGATGCTTCAAGAAAAAGCCTTTGCGGAAATTTTTGTGCAGCTTTCTTTGAAGAAGGGTAAAACCTCGAATTGACCTAAAATAGTAAACTTTATATTCTTGCTTTGTTTACCTCTTCATTGACGTTCATCGTCAACAAAGAGGTGATACTATGCCACGTACAGC
>JAGVYE010000012.1 GCA_018303445.1 Candidatus Woesearchaeota archaeon | reverse complement strand
TTTATTTTCAGTACTGAAATGTGATATTTTTCACATTTCATGAATCCCCTTTTTGCTGGATCTTAATTGGCGAGAAGGCTCACAGATTGATGCTAAAGCCCCAGACTTAATACCTACTTTTGTGCGGCTAATATCCTATTTCTTCTGCTTTTTCCATCTTTTCTTTAATTCTTTCATAATCACTTCGATCATCCGCTAGTAATATCACAAAATTTCTAAGTTTTTCTGGGTCATATTGTGGACAGGAATGTAATATTCTTCTAACTTCATCTGGTTCCTGAGCAATAACTATCAATGCGTATGTTCTGGCAGCGATAATCTCTAGTTCTTCCTGACATGAAATTTTACCAATAGCCTGGCCACATGATTCTGTAAGTGTCGTCCCGAAACTTATCATCTCTTCATGACAGGAGTCTTGATACTTTTCGAGTTTCGAGTCATTTTCAATATAAAAACGTCCGTGAATAGTGCAGGCATGGGCTTCTCTGATTTCTTCTCGCCTTTCATTAGCTTGATCGAGGATGCGTTTTCTATCGAGGAAAATATAAGTAAGCAGTTTTCTTAGTTCACTACTATTGTGAAGAAAGTTTGGATTCTCGTACAATTCCTGGCAAAGTTCTACTAAATCAAGCGCCGCTTTAGTATACTGTTCAGAAGTGTATTTAAGAGTACAGTTTTCTTCCTGATGCACTTGCGCGCGATTTTCAATCTCTTCATTTAAATTTTCTTCTTCATTTATACCAATACAGGCAATCACCCTTTCAATGGACTTCAGCCTTTCTGTGATTTCCCACGTTTTGTAATCTGCTTCTCCTGCTTCTGCAGATAAGGAAGGCGAAAAAAGGTTTCTTCTCTGAGTACTATGTTGTGGTGTATTCTGAAAACTAGATTTAACTGAAGAAGTAAGAGTAGATGTTTGGGCAAAAATAGGAGCATATTTTGTAAAGACTTTGGAAACAGTTTCTGATGCTTTATAACACGACCATCCGGCAATGATGGCCATTGCTCCTGAAATAGCACCAGAAAGAATAAGATTCCTCTTCTTCATACCTATTTTTTTCGAAATCTTGTTAATAAACTTGCTGACTTAAATTTATTCTTTTTTGTTAGTTCCGTCTAGTTTTGTTTTAGCGTTCTGAGTTGGATTGATTTTTGTGTCGCACTGTTCTATATACTTGCAGGAAGGGAAACCACTACAACCTATGAATTCTCCATAAAATGATGTTCTTATTTTGAGTTCTTTCCCACATTGAGGACATTTTTTATCAATCTTCTTCTGCAGACTTTTTTTTGCTGCTTTTCCGTTTTCAGTCGATATTTTACTGTTACAATCGAGTTTGAGACATACAATTTTCTGTCTTTGCCCTTTCAAGCGTATTTCAATTAAAGGGTATTCATCGTGCTTACAGACATTTTCAGAGCGTTTAATGAATCCGGTAGCGGGAATTTTAAATGTTGCCGTGCAGGCGGGATACTTGTCACAAGCGACAAAACGACCAAATTTTCCGAACTTAATCGTCAATTTTCCTTCTTTGCATTTCATACATTTTCCAATGTAATTATGCTCATCTTGCGTCTCTCGCACTGATTGAAGCAGTTCCTTTCCAATCACTTTTTCCTTTTTGCGAAAATCTTCGAGAAGTTTGGTAAGGAAAATTTTGGCTTTATCTAGAACTTTTTCTTGTTTCTGCTTTCCTTCACGAATTTTTTCCATATCCTCTTCAAAATCTGCGGTGAGTTTTTCATCTAATATTGTGGAGGCATATTTCTCTAAAACCTGCACTGTTTCCATACCAAATTTTGTTGCTTTAATCTGTGTTCCTTCAATGTATCCCCGCTGATAAAGTCTTTCCATAATGTCTGCTCTGGTTGCTTTTGTTCCGAGATTTCTTTTTTCTAGCTCTTTAATAATAGAGGAGGGGTTATAGCGATTGGGGGGCTGGGTCTCTTTGTCCATTTTATCGATGTTCTTAATTTTTATAAGATCATTTTTTTTCAAATCCGGGAGGATGATTTCATCAACTTTGAGATATGGTTTATAAAAAAGGTGCCAGTTAGCTTCAATAGTGCGTGTTCCCTTGGTGATAAATTTTTCATTCTTAACATCTAAAACTACTTCCATTGTTTCTCGAAGCGCAGGTGACGCAAACGTGGCTAGGAAACGTTTTACAATCAGATCGTAAACCTTTCTTTCTTGCGGCCGCAATGATTTGGGCATTACTCCCGTAGGATAAATAGCAGGGTGCGCGGGATCAGTTTTTGTTCCGTTATTTGGCTTAAGATCTTTTTGCAGAAGAAGCTGCTGGGATAATTTTTCGTATTCCGGTTGCTGACTTAGGTTTTTGAGGATTTTTACAAAACCCAACTTTGGATCCAGTTGTTGTGAAGATGTTCTCGGGTAGGAGGTGAGACCAGCTAGATAAAGAGCTTGGGCAAAATCAAGGGTTTGCTTTGGGTTTATTTTAAAATGCGCGTAAGATTCTGTTTGGAGTGTTGTCAGATCAAAAGGAGTAGGAGGGGCTTGTTGTCGCTGGGTCCGCTTTACATCCATAACCAAAGCTTCTTTTTCTCCTTTTACATGAGCAAGGACGAGTTCTACTGTTTTTTTATCGAAGATCTTTACTTTTTCATGGAGAGCTTCAATAATGTTTTTTTGGTATTCTCCTGAAAGAACGATTTCCCAGAAAGGTTGTGGTTTAAAGATGATGATTTCTCTTTCTCTGTCAGCAAGAATTTTTAGTGCAGGTCCCTGTACTCTACCTGCCGACATAACTCTAAAAGATCCAGCAGCTTTCACGGAAGAGGTAAGAGCGCGGGAGAGATTGATTCCATAAAACCAGTCCAGCATATGCCGTGTTTCTCCTGCATAAGCCTGGCCCCAATCAAGATGAGGTCTTTTTTGTTCATAAGCTTCGATGAGGTCCGGTTTTGTAAGAGTCGAAAATTTCATTCTGTTGCCATCTTTCTGTTTACAGACAAAACGAAGGACATTCCACCCGATTACTTCTCCTTCAATGTCATAGTCACAGGCGATGGTAAATTCATCAACTTTCTTTGCCAGAGAAGCAATCGTTTCAATATAATCTTGAACATACTTAAGGTTATCTGACATTTGACTTGAGGCTTCCCATTTAATTTCAAAAACAGGGTATGTCCAGCCTTTTTTCTTATCTTCAACTAGACCGAAAAGGTGGCCAACGGCGGAAGTAACGAGAATTTTCTTTTTTCCATGCATTAATTCATAATAAGAGCTTTGTTTACTTTTCTTTTTTTGTGGCTTGCCCTCAGCCAAGGCTTCCGCTACTTTTTGTGCTGAAGAAGGCTTTTCTGTTATAATCAATTCAACCATTATACTGAAGGATTTTGGTGTGGTTATAAAAAGGTTGCTGAGTTTGAGAGCCACTTACTTACTAGTTCTAACTTTACTTCTAGCTAGAGAGGGCAAGCAACAACAATCTTTATAAATTCAAATAATTTCTCTCGAAACTATGTTAAAAGGTGAGAATGTAGAGAGAAAACGTTTTACTACCGCTAAAATTATCCTTTTTACTCTCCTTGGGGTGTTCTTATTTTTCTTTATTATTCTGCCTCTAGGTTTTGTTTATCTTATTGGTTCGTTTAGTCCTTCTTCCTCTGATGTTGTTGGTTCTGGCAATGTCGCTCTTATTCCCATCGAAGGTGTTATAACAACAGATGGAGGATCTTATTTTAATGAACAAACAATCTCTTCAAAAAATATTGTAGAGTTTATTGAAGATGCTGATAAGAATTCTCAAGTGGAAGCAATTGTTCTGGAGATAAATTCTCCCGGTGGTTCGGCAGTTGCTTCTGATGAAATTTCTATAGCGGTTAAAAAAGTAAAGAAGCCAGTGGTGGCGATGATTCGTGAAGTTGGCGCTTCTGGCGGGTATTGGGTTGCTTCCTCTGCTGATTATATTGTTGCTCATCGCATGGCGATAACTGGAAGTATTGGTGTCATTTCTTCTTATCTAGAATTTAGTGGTCTCATGGAAAATCATGGCGTAGGTTATGAGAGGTTAGTAGCCGGAAAATATAAAGATATAGGTACCCCCTTTCGTGAATTAGGCAACGAAGAGCGGGATCTTCTCCAAAGTAAGTTGGATGTCATTCATGAGTATTTCATCCAAGAAATCGCTGAAAATAGAAAACTTCCCTTAAACAAGGTGCGTCAAACGGCAACAGGAGAGTTTTACCTGGGTGTGGAAGCGTTAAAGCTGGGGCTTATAGATGAGGTTGGAGATAAGGAAACAGTCGAATTGTACTTGAAAGAAAAGCATAACATTGAAGAGCCAACATATATAACTTTTAAAAAGGAATTAGGTTTTTTTGAACTTCTTTCGGGGGTCTTTAATGAGTTCTTTTTTCATCTTGGAAAAGGCATCAGTTCCCGTCTTGCCTCTCCTGAAAATAAAGTAATGGCTGTTTAATGATGGCAACTAACATCTCTACAATCTGGGTTGTGGTGTTCTTAGTTCTTACTTCTGTGGTTATGGCAGCTAATGTGGATTCAGAAGTTCTCCAGGCGTTAACAAAAGATAAGGAAGTTCCGGTCATTGTCATTTTTGAAGAAGGTAAAGAAGTCTCCATCAATGATTTTGAACAAAGAAAAGAAGCTATTGCTGAAAAGCAAGAAGAGATTTTAGAAAAAGTGTCAGACACGGAACAACAAGAAGAGGAGGAAACTGAATTTCTAGTAAAGCATCGCTATTCAGCGATTACCGCTCTCTCTGGCATGATTACTTCTGAAGGACTAGAGAAGTTAGAAAATGATCCTGATATCGCACAGATCGTTCTTGATGGAGTTAAACATATTTTTCTGAATGAATCTGCGCCTCTTGTTAATGCCAGTAAAGTTTGGAATCTTACGTATAACACTATCTTGATGGATGGAAGTAGTGAGACGATTTGCGTCTTAGATACAGGAGTTGATTATACACATCCTTCGTTAGGGAATTGTTCTACGTCTACTTTTCTTAATGGTTCCTGCAGCAAGGTTGTTAATGGATATGATTATGTGAATGATGACGCTGATCCGCGGGATGATAATCGGCATGGCACTCATATAGCCGGAATAATAGCTTCTCAGGATGCTATTTTTAGGGGTATGGCTCCCGGGGCCCGCATTGTGGCCTTAAAAGTTTGTGGTGCCAGCGGTTCCTGCAGTGATTCTGATGTAATGGCCGGAATTGATTGGTGTATTATGAATGCCTCTCGTTATAATATTTCTGTTATCAGCATAAGTTTAGGTGGCGGTCAGTTTTCTTCTTTATGCAACGATGATCCTCTGGCTTCTTCCATTAATACAGCAGTAGGAAAAAATATTAGCGTCGTGGTAGCCAGTGGAAATACTAATTCTCTTTATCCAAATGCTGTTGCGGGGATTTCTAGTCCAGCTTGTGTTCAAAATGCCACGGCCGTTACGGCGACAAATAAAGATGATACCCTTGCTTCCTATGCTTTCCGCCATTCTGCGTTTAGCACTCTTGTGGCTGCTCCCGGGACATCGATTGAATCATTAAAATTAGGCGGAGGAACACAGCGATCTTCAGGCACGTCAATGTCTGCTCCTCATGTCTCTGGACTCATGGCTTTGTTGCAGCAATTTATGAAAGTGACACAGAAACGGGCTTTAACACCCAGCGAAATATGGTTAGCGCTTAATGCAACGGGGAAAATTATTGAAGACAACTCTTCAAACCGGAGTTATTCTCGCGTCAATGTTCTCGCGGTCCTTCTCTCGCTCGATAACCTTCCTCCGACTATCACTTTTACGACTCCCGTCTTTGGGAATAATTCTGTTTATAACCTTTCTTCCCTTCTTATTAATGTTTCTTCTAATGAGCCACTACAAACCGCGATTTTGGAATGGAATGGTGTCAATGAAAGTATGGCTGTGCAAGAGAATACGGCTTTTGTAACCAAGCAGAATTTGACAGTGGGAAGTTACACGTTCCGTGTTCTCGCTCCTGATCTTGCAGGTAATCTAAATTCAACTTCTCCTATCACTTTTATGGTAAATTATAATGGTTATAATGGAACGATTCTCATCACGGAACCACGTCCCTCTGCTTTTTATAACCATAGTTTTCAACTTAACATTACCCTTGCTGATGCAGACGGGCTGAATTTTTCTCTCTATAAAATCTTAAATACTTCTGGTGGGATAGTTAAAGAAAATAGCACTCCTTTAATGAATTTTACCAATTTCACCTGGTTAGATACTCTTAATCTCTCAGATGGAAATTATTCTCTCTCTGTTTTGGGGACAGATGCTCGTGGTTTTAATTTCTCAGCGACCGTGCCTTTTGTGATTGACGTTACCCCTCCGATTATCTCAGAAATTAGGCAACAACCAACAGTTGTTTATAATAATGATTCTGTGATCTTTACAATAGTTGTAACAGAACCGTTTCTTAATGCTTCGCTGGTCTTCTTTGTTTCTAATGTAACAGGAAATTGGACTTCGTATTTGATGACTCTGGCTGGTTTCAATGGCACTAATGCCACTTTCACTTATACTCTTGCGGGAAGAACAAATCTTACTACGCGTAAAATGATTGAATACTACTTCCTTGCGCAAGATTTTGCTGGAAATGTACCGCAATTGTCTCTATCTTCTTTTATCGTTGAAAATCGTCTTCCTGCGGTAACTGTTCTTTCCCCTGTCGCAAATAGTAGTTTTATTGTAGGAAGTACTGTTACTTTCAATGCCACGGCAGTCGATCTCGATAATGATACAGTTACGTATCTCTGGATGTTTGCTGATGGTACTAATTATACTACTGCAGAGTTTGTTAAAACATTTAATACGATCGCAAATCTGACGGTGCAGTTAACAGTTTCGGATATATTTAATTCCACAACTATTTCTTTTCCGCTTAGTATTATCGGCTCACCGGAAACAATTCCCCCTCTTATCACCAGCATGCTTTATCCTTCTGAATTACACATGCAGCGAGATGGAACGATTATGAGAGTAAATGGGTCTTTCTTTGATGCTTCGGGAATTTATAATATCACTTTTCTCTTTCAAAATACTTTCATGAGCGGGACTTGTCAATCTAACACTACCTCCATGGGTTGCACGTGGTCCTTTGGTGTGTCTACAGCTGGAAATAAGAGTTTTGATGTCACAGCAAGAGATAATTCTTTCTTGAAAAATAGTAATAGTTCTACTTATAACTTCGTTGTTACTTCCTGTTCCGACTTAGCTAAAAATGGAGATGAAACGGCGGTCGATTGTGGCGGTTCTTGTAATGCTTGTAGCACTTCAGGAGGAAATGATAATACCGGAGCGGCTACGGGGAGTACGGGCGGTTCTTCTGGTAGTGGAGGCGGTGCTGGTACCACCAGTTCACAAAGTTCTTCTACGGGGGAGTCTTCTTCAGCTGCTACAGGAAGTGAAACAGGAGGAGATACGATTACGGCTCTTTCAGATGAAGAACAACAAGCAGCTGAAGAAAATTCTGCACTTACTGGCGCTGCTGTGGCAGCGTTAGCGGCAAATGAAAATAGGTCTACGAATTCAGGAAGTTTTTTGACTGGAGCAGCTGTTCTCAAAACTCTTCGTGATCAGGTAGTGCATTCCAAAACTTTCTGGTCAGTATTTGGTGTTATCATTATTCTTGTGGGCATAGTCGCATTTTTGGTTTATTTCCGTGATGAACAAAAAAGAATGATTAATTTATAAAATTCTTTTTTTTTCCACTTAAAGTTCTTTCCATGATCGCAAGACTTTTTTGTTTAAAATCTTAGGGAAATGTTTATAAAAAATATTTTGCATAGTCGTTAAAATGGATTTAACGTCTACTTTTTATAAAGAAGTTCTTCCTGGGGTGTATGCTACAACAGTGCAAGGAATAGAACCAGAAAAACCTGTTTCTGTGCTTATTGTGGGAATTTACCGGGAACCCGGGGCAGAGCAAATCGTTAATTTTCTTGTTAAACAGGCTGTAAGAATAGAAACAATTGCTTATCAAGAAAATGAACATTCTTTATTAGAAAAACTTTTAGAAGCACGCCTTAGGCAATCATCTGGTGTTGTAAAGAGACTCCAACAAAATGTGAATGGTTTTCACCAGGAAACAGTCTCTGTGGCACAACTCTTTTACTCGTCACAAAATGAAGGAAAACAAGGTATTTATTTCACTTTGGCCCGCGTTGATCCTTTAAGTTATGCTGCTTTCGGTTTATGCACTAACCCTTCTGCATATTACACTTTAGCTGATTCACAAAAAGTTCCTCCTCCTAGCCGGGGAATTATTGCTACTACTAAAGTAATGCTTGATAGAGGGGGACTTTATATTCCCTTTAGTCTTCCCGTGAACGGCTTTGGAAGAAAGGATGATCGGAAAGAGTTTCGTGAATTTTTAAGAAAATATTGTTCAGGCCCATTTTCTTTAAGGGATGATTTTGCTGATTCGACAGAGAGAGTTCTTTATGAAAAGGCAACGTTTCTTCTCAAGAAGCTAGACAAGTATGTACGTGATGAAGAAAAACGCCTTCGCCGCATTTTAAAAATGTTAGACTTTGAAAGTACTTCTTCCACTATTGAAAGTTGGTCGCCTCTGAGGCAGATGCCTAGAGCTTAGATTTTCTTCTCATTTTTGTTGATAATTTGAGAAATGGTTTGGAAATCTTTCAGCATCATTTTCATTAATTCCTGATTTCTTCCTGAGTACAGGTAATTTGCGGGATGGATGATGGGTATGACCTTTGTTTCCACGTTTTCGATCTTTTTTGTGAACTTTTTTCCCCGCAGCGAGGTCACTCCTTTCTTTCCTAAGATACGTTCTGTGGCAAAGTTGCCAATAGTGACTATAATTTTCGGTTTCATGATGTTCATAACCTCGTTCAGTCTATCATGACAATTATCAACTTCGGTTTTGGTAGGATTTCTGTTGTTTGGAGGACGGCACAGGATGGTGTTAGTAATAAAAATATCTTCACGCGAAAGATTAATTGAAGAGAGAAGCTGGTCAAGAACCTTTCCTGACTGGCCACAAAAAGGAATTCCTTTTTCATCTTCTTGTACTCCTGGCGCTTCCCCGATTAATAGAACTTTTGCTTGGGGATTTCCTGAACCGAAAACTACTTGTGTTCTGTTCTTTACCAGAAATGGACAGCGCTGACAGTCCTGGTATTTTTGACGTAAAGATAGCAGATCCATGGGCTTCCTTCTGTTAGTGAGATTTAAAAAGCGTTTAGAAACTTTTATAAAGCGATCATTTGTATTGATAATCATGGAACAAGAGGAAATACGGCCCAATAAAGTAAAAAGATTTATAAAAGAGACGTTCCGTGTGCTTCGTATTACCAAAAAGCCAAATCAAGAAGAATATCGAAGCTTAGTAAAAGTAACAGCCATTGGGATTGCCATCGTCGGTGTTATCGGTTTCGTTATCTTCTTGTTTAAAGAACTCCTCTTTGTTTAAAAATGGAAAGCCATATCTTTAGTGTTAGAACAGCGGCAAATCGGGAAGACCAAGTTGTAGATTATTTAATGTCCAAGTTACAAAAAGATCCTAAGGGCATCTTGGCGGTAATTAGGCCTCATGGAATGAGGGGTTATATTTTTGTAGAGGCAACTTCTCAAATAGATGCAGAAGCTATTTTAGCAGGCGTTCCCTACGCCCGCGGCTTATTGCCAACAGAAATTCCTTATCAAGAAATAGAACATATGCTGGAGCAGGTTAAAGTGGAAATGAATATTCATAAGAATGACATTGTGGAGATTATTTCAGGTCCTTTTAAAAGGGAAAATGCGAAAGTTATGCGTGTAAATAAGCAAAAAGAGGAAATTGTGGTAGAATTGTTAGAATCTGCTGTCCCGATTCCTATTACGGTTAAAATGGATGCCGTAAAAGTGATACGAAGAGAGGATGAGAAAGCAGCGGAAGAAGAAGGAACACAGTAGAAAAGATTTTAATATATAACTTTTTATTTTGACTTATGATACGGTCGTTGTGTAGCGGTAGCACGCAACCCTCCCAAACTTTAAGAAAGTTTGTGAAAACCCAACGGGGGTTTTCAAAACCCCGAAAATCTTCGATTTTCGTATGGTTTGATTAAAAAGCGGACATGCGCTTCGCTTAATCCTGCAGAAAGGTTGTAGCCCGGGTTCAAATTCAGCATACGGCATGCAGCATGCTGAACACCGTATGCTGATGATTGTCCCGGCGGCCGTATTTTTGTTTCCAAATTATGGAAAGGCTCTTTACTTCAGATACCTTTTTATAGCCAGAAATAATTCTAAAAGTATCTGCCAATTTGAGGTGAAATATTATGTGTAAAAAATGTTGTGGGGTTTGTACTTTAGTAACTGGGGTATTGCTTCTTTTGAATGCCTTTGTCTGGCCGCGATGGTTAGGGGTTGATGGTTGGGTACAATTTGTGGCCGTTTTAATGGTTCTGTGGGGGTTTATAACTTTAGTTGTGCCAAACAAATGTCCTAGCTGTAATGTGATGTGCACTGAAATGGAGAAAGGGATGAGTAAAGGAAAGAAATAAATTCTTTTGTTTTCCTTTTCTTGTGAAATATTTATAAATCCATTCTTCTACCTCCTTTAATTAGTGCCAGCGTCGCATAATCCGGAAATAGAAATTGACCATTTTTATTGGAGAATATTGCGGCAGTCTCGAAACTTGCTGCAGGCAAGTCCAAAATGCAAGTCTTGATAACTGCTCCCTCTGGGATTCTCGGTTCAAAGATGTTCCGAACTCATAATGAAATGAGATGCGGAGTGTTGACTTTCCGAGCGCTGGCGCTTATATCTACTAGTTAGTGACAAATAAAAGAAAGATTTATAAATAGGCTTCTCTCTGAGTATAAAATGAAAGTTTTGCGTCGTAGAACGTCTTCCTTGCGTCATCTTCAACAGGGTCATAGTTCTGTTTCCTCTCCTTCACCATCAGTTCAAGTACACTTTGTAACAGAACGAAAAGGTTCAAATCCGGGAGGAAAATGTATTATTAGATTCTCTCATTCTGAAGAATTTGAAGGTTATTTCAAATATTGTCCTGGTAGTAAATTGCCTAGAACGATGGCAGATGAGGAAAGGGGTGTTTATGAACAACCTTTCCGTTCAAGTCATCAACCATTATATGAAGCCGTAACCTTCATTCTCGCGAAACAATTAGGACTTCGTGTACCAGAGTTCTATGTTTTGTGTAACGGTAATGGGATTACTTTTACGTATGACTCAGATCTTCGTAGCCGGATTAATGAACATATGCCTTATTATTTTGTATCTCGCCTTATGGCTGTTCCGCCTCCACTCCACATGGATGATTCCCAAACCGTTAAAGCCTTAGCACATGATAAGATTTATCGTGATCTTTTAATGATTTCTGATATTTCTCATAAGGCGCATAATTATCGTTATGATCCAGAAAGTGATACTATGATTTATCTTGATTTAGGTTGTAGTTTTGTTCATGCGGTAGGTGGTTTTTTAATCCCTTCTCATGGAAAATCTGTTTCTAGGGATAAAACTAACTTAAGGAAATCAAGAAATCTTTCTGTAAGCAAAGCTATTGAACGTGCTGATGCGGTTGACTATGTGCCATTAGAAAGAATTGTTGATGGTTTTCCTGATTTTGGAGTTCCAATCCTTAATCCATCTGGAACTCGTTCTTTATATCATTTTCTTTCTGATGAAGAAAAAATGGAAATCCAGAGAATGATGCAATTAAATCTTTTGAAGATTTCAAAGAAGTATGGAAGTGATCCACGTTTAGTCGATTATTAAACTACAATTCTAAACATCTACCATTTCAATTTCAATATTAAGCCCTTCAGGAATAGGCACTCTCATTACTAAGCGAAGAGTTCGTTCATCAGCACTAAGGTCAATCAGGCGTTTATGCACTCGCATTTCAAAACGGTCCCAAGTGGCAGTTCCTTCTCCATCAGGAGATTTTCGTGTTGTGAGCTTAAGTTTCTTAGTGGGCAAGGGAATAGGCCCTTTCATTTCTACACCGGTTTTCTCAGCAATTTCTTTAATATCACTGCAAATACGATTGATCTTGTCAATTTCGATACTTGCCAATTTGATCCGTGCGCGCTGTGCCATTTTTTACCATGTGTTCACAATAAGTGATTTCATTTACTGTGAGTTTGCCCTCTGAGGCAGGTAGTTCTATATAAAGGTTGTTGTTTTTGTTTTTTTAAAGAAATGAGGTGCGGAGAAATTTTAAACTACTACTTTCTACACCCGTATATGAAAAAACATTTTGTCGTTCCAGCTTCTGGATCATTAAAACATTGATTATCTTGAAATTCTTTTGGAACATAGCATTCTTCCATTATTTCATGTAATCTTCTATCGGCATCAGAAGTCCTGGCCTGACCAGAAAATTCTTCTTCTCTTCCGATTGTTAATCCCTTTCGGGCATAAGATAAGCTTTCCAACTTGAGGCAACTAACGTACCAAGGTAAAATCCTTCGATATGGTCCTTGGCGTCACTTTCGGCCCCATTGTGAGCTTCTGATATTGTTTCTCCTTCACTAAAACCAAAGAAGGTTTCATATCCTGGAACTTCACAGTTTCTCTTCATATTTTGGCAAGCTTCTGCTGGTACTCGTGGTTTTATGACATAATTTTGTGGAGTTGATAGTGTTGTACAAGCCGTTGCCAAAGCAAGGATAATTCCTGTAAGTGGGGTGTGTTTCATTTTTATTTTTCCTCTCAATACCAATTAAAGCTCATAGCTAATCTACCTGCTGTTTTTTCAGATAATTCTTGTGCTTTTTGATCCAGGTATGATTTAGCTGTTTCTTTTGTTTTTCCCTGTTCTTTAGTAAAGTTATCTATTACTGTTCTAAACCAACCGCGGTATTTGGCAGGAAGTAGGAAGAGAGCATCAACCGCGCTAACCGATCCGTTAACCTGAAGGTCAAGATATCCTGCCTTTCCCATTACTCTGTGAGTAATGGTAACGCCAATTCCTGGTGGTTCTTCCCAGAGAGCATGAACGGCTAAACTAGCTTCAATATCGGCATCTTCAGCTTGGTTTAAGGGATCATAAAAATTAACACTTGGTAAAGTTAAATAGCCTCCTCCTAGTTCAGAACAGAGAATTTTCTCTAGTTGTTGTGACCCAGCGGAACGCTGTTGGGATCGATTGGTGACTTTAAATTCATTACAAAGATCTGTTGATCGAGAAGGATGGTTATGGATCAGAAAATAGGGATTTTCTGCAGCCAGTGTTCCATTGTCAGCTTGTTGCTGTAAATCATTTAAAATTGTTTGGAAAATCTCATCAAGGTTAACGCGGACGCTCCGAAATGAATTTTCGTATCCGAGTCTATACATCTTACCAGAACCTGGAGAGTAAACAAAAAATTCTTCATTACTACTCACTTGAGCATTTTCTAGCAGATGTTGAAAGGCTTCTTGCTTTGGGGAGTTCTTTCTTCCATTTGTAGTTCCTACTGAGGCTTGTTTTCCACCTAATTCTGAATTTTGTGGAACAATACAACTAGCTAACAGAGCAGTTAAAAGTAATTTAGGAATAGTTGATTTCATAAGACTTCTTTTCAACCACTCTATTTAAATCTTTCTAATTGTTACCACTAAAGAGTGAAAAAGAAAAAATAAAGAAAGCCTTACATCGGTTTCTTGACAGTATCCATACACATTCCAGCAGCTACCGTCATTCCGGAGTCGCGTACCGCAAAGCGGGACATTTGGGGAATTTCACTGTTTTTTTCAATGACCACGGGCTGCATTGGTTTTATCTTTACGACAGCTGCTTCTCCATTGCGGAGAATTTCTTTATTTTCTGTAATCTCAACACCTGTAGCGGGGTTGATTTTTTTAATAATTTGCTCTATTCTGCACGCTACTTGTGCGGTGTGAATGTGGAATACAGGCGTATAGCCGACAGTTACAACACTAGGATGGTTAAGTATAACCAACTGAGCAGTAAATTCTGTCGCTACCGTAGGTTGTTTGTCTAGATGTCCTAGAACATCTCCGCGGGCAATATCTTTCTTTGCCACTCCTCGAACGTTAAATCCAACATTATCACCTGGCTCGGCTTCTTGAATCTGTTCGTGATGCATTTCAATAGTTTTGACTTCTCCACTAATTCCTTTCCCTTCACGTCCAGGGACAATAATGACTTTATCGCCAACTTTCATTACTCCTGTTTCTACTCTTCCTACGGGAACTACACCAATCCCGGTAATGTTGTATACGTCTTGCAAAGGCAAGCGAAGGGGTAAGTTAACCGGTTTTTGCGGCGCGCTGAACTTGTTAATCGCTTCTAAAAGAGTGTCGCCTGTCCACCAAGGCATTTTTGTTGGTTTTTTGGTAATGTTTTCTCCCAGTAATGAAGCCGTGGGAATAAAACGAAGAGTGTCCACTTTCCAACCCGCCTGCGCAGCGTGTTTTTTAACTTCTTCTACAACTTCCTTAAAGCGCGATTCTTTATAATCTACCCCGGAGATGTCCATTTTGTTTATGGCGACAAGAAGTTGTCCTACGCCGAAAATCTTTGATAAGCGCAAGTGCTCAATGGTTTGGGCATTTACTCCATCATTAGCGGCAACGACAATAACGGCGCAATCAGCTTGGCTCGCTCCCGTAATCATATTCTTAATGAAGTCTTTGTGGCCAGGAGCATCAATGATTGTAAAATAGTACTTGTCAGTATCGAAGCGCTTATGGGCAAGGTCAATCGTAACCCCCCTTTCCTGCTCTTCCTTAAGCTGATCCATGACAAAGGCGAATTCAAACCCCTTTTTACCTAACTGTTCCGCTTTTTCTTTTAATTTCCGCATTGCTTGTTCATCAACGTTGCCGGTGTCAAAGAGAAGTCTTCCGACAGTCGTCGATTTACCGTGATCAACGTGACCAATAAATACCAAGTTAATATGTTCTTTTGCTCGTGCCATTTTCTTATTCTAGCCTCCGTTTTTTATTCTTCGTTTAATTATGAAGAGTTATAAATCACTCTGATTTTGGGTTATTTATAAAGATTTCGGTAAGTGCTGGTGAGATTTCATTTATTCTGTTATTTCTTAGATGAGAAAAACTGGGGAGTTCCTAGTCCTGCGGACATTTACACTTGTTACTGCGTAAAAGAATTTATTATTAATAGGGGCGTTCAATTTTTACGATGTTTTTAAGGAAAGAAACTAAGTTTCATATCCAACTAGCTGAACAGGTTCATTCTGGACATATTTAATCAATGAGGAAACAAAATCTCCATTTGGCAACTTATTGTGCATTGCCACCTTCGCTAAATCGGCAAAGACGACAAAACAACATTCAATTACTTCGTAACTAAATCTAACGTTGATTTAGCGGTTCACTTCGTTCTCCCAAATTTTCGCTAACATTAACTAATGGGGGGAGTTCTAAATTTCTGAAAAACTAACTTTAACGAGGGGGAGTTCCATAACGACTGAAAAATTAACTGATACAAACGTATCCGCGGTGTTATGCTCTCCAACAGTTACGCAGTTCTGATGGATTTCGACCGAAAAGTTTTTTGGGGCAAAATTATATCAAAAACAAAGTTCTATCAAATTAAAAGAATAAAGGGCAAGAAGTAAAAAAAGAAAAAATTGCCTAATATCTGACTGGCATTAATTGCTCTTGAGTTAATGGATTTGGTGTATCTTCTCCGATACCTGCATTCCAAACTCTTTGAACAAGTTGCTGAAGTTTTACTCCATAGTCTCTGATTCTTTCATTAGTAAATGTCAAGTTAAGTCTAGAACCATTCCATTTTCCTGAGAAGAAATGATCAAGTTCTGATAATTTAAGAACATCTTCAGCACTTTGGTTTCTAAATTCTTGACCCAATGCAGTTACAACTTCAGCCATTTCTTGATAGGCTCTTGAAACAGCATGGTTTCTAGCAACTTGTTTTCTTTCTACTTCATCACTATTAACATAAGAATCAATATATTTTCCATGAGAACCTAAGGCTCTTTGGATTCTGTCAGGAACAAGTTTAAGTGCTTTTGTTAATTTATATGCTCTAGAATCATATTTCGTTTGATCTGCTTGAGCTTGCTGTTCAGTTTGGGATGCAACATCTCTAAGGTATTGTGTAAAATCTTCAGGTGAATAAAGTGCCTGTGCAATAACTTGTTTTACAACACCCATTCTTGCACTATATTCTGAATCACCCATTAAAGCAATTAATACTCTTGACTGAACATTATCTGGTGAGAAAGTATCATGACCTTTAGCAGCAATTGCTTCTAAACTACCTCTAACTTGTTCTGGTGTAATCTCTTGAACTCTTTGATCTGGTATATCCGCAAAAACGGCAATTTTTTCTTTTGACATTTTGGTTTACCTCCAATGTGATGTAGTTAAATATAGGTAGTATTTAAATCTTTCGGTCATGTGACTTCTTATAAGTGGTAAATCACTTCTTGCCCCTTCCACTATTTTGCCCCAAAAAATTGAGCATAACTTATGCGATCGCTGTTATCTACCCTGACGAGCCGTAGGCGAGGAAAGCGCAGTGGGGTGCGGAGTGAAACGGAGCAAGTTTTTTCCGCTCTTGCTCATTGCCAGACGTAGTTTTACAGAGTGAACAAAAGATTTAGGTGATTAGTGTAATTTCGGACTAAACTAACCCCCTTACACATATATCAAATAACAGATTAAAAACATTTTCATTTCTATGATTGAAACGAAATTCCATTTCTTTTAAATAAAACGGATAGTTGTTTTTGTTAATTCCATGATACTTATAAAATCTTTCTTTTGCAAAGCTCCAGAAGCCTTCAATTCCATTTATATGATTCTTTGCTTTTGCAAATTCATCTTTATCGTGTCTTATAACTGAACCTTTTTCTGTTTTGTTTTTAATTTCGTTCATCAATATTTCAGCAGAAACATTTTCAACAATTTTTGTATGAACCTTGCCTTTTCTCTCGAGAATTCCAAAAACTATTGTTTTATTTTTTGCTCCTCTTCCTCTGTTGCCTTTTCTTCTTCCGCCAAAATAAGATTCATCAATCTCTAACTCTCCATTTAATTTTTTTGCTTCTTGATTGCAGTATTCTGCAATTCTTTTCCTGAATTGCATAAACTTTCTGTGAACAACTCCATAATCAATATCAAGTTCATCCGCAGTTTTACTTGCTGATAATTCCAAATAGAAATAATATAAAATCAACATCTCTTTTTTAAGTTGTGTTAAACTATATTTCTTTTCGTATTGTTTGCATTTAATTCTTTTATCTTTTAATCTATAAAGTTTATTGCTGCTGCAATAAATACACTTTCTACCAAGAAAATATCTGTCTGACAATATCTTTTTCATTACTATCGTCGTAGTTTTGCTTAATTATAAGCTTTTTTAGTCCGTTTATGCATCAATCACCAAGATTTAATAACTGCGTAGCAGACAAGAAATTAGGAGAATCGGAGGTTTACAAAAATATTCAAAAAATTGAAAAATTATTTAAATTAGACACCATTAACGAGTACTAACATGACCATAAACAACGTATTTTCGCATATTGGTGAGATAATCGAGTTCCTAAGAGGAAAGACTATAGTTGAAACTGCCACTGTTAGATATGCAAATGGTAAGGAAGAGACCGAGAGATTAGGTTTTTCTTTCTTAGATTATGTTAGTTGGTCTTATAGTGATAGGCTTAAACATTCTTTAGCAGATACCAAATATCTTTCTGAAGTAGAAATAACTGCCCGTCAATTATTTGAAAAAGGGAAAAATTTTGCTATCGGATTTAGGCCAGAATCAGTTTATTTTGCTAGGGCTCAAAATATCGAAGATACATTATTATTAGACCTAAAGAGATATCTGGAATCCAATACAATTCCCTATGAGGTGAATACAAATGGGACTAATTGAAGATAAAAGTGCAAGGCGAGATCAAAGGGGAAATATTGATCCATGGTATAATACCAAGGGGCGTAACGATGGTGATAACTTGGTTTACTTATCTGTAGCATTGAACGGTGCTTGTAATATTGACTGCTCATTTTGTTATGTTGACGGGAGCAGACCAGGACAGTGGAATCCAGATGACTTAGAACGAGTTTTAGGGGAAGCACGTGAATTGGGGATGGAGAAAATACAGTTAAGTGGTGGTGAACCAACCCTCTACAAGCATCTTTTTAGAATAGTTGAATATTTACATAATGCTGGTGTTGAAACGCTACTTGTAACTAATGGAACTACCATGATGCCTGACATGGCACAAAGACTACACGATAATGAAGTGATCGTAGGAATAAGCTTAGAATCTATTGTAGAGGAAGTTGATGATGGTCTCACGAGGTCTCCAGGCTCGTTCCAGAAAAAAATGGAGGCGATAAGAATTCTTAAGGGTGTAGGATATACAGAAGATATCCCTCTTAATATCATTGTTAAAACTCTAAAAGCAAATCAGAATACATTCCTGCAAACATGGCAATGGGCTCTTGATAATGGATTACAGCCAATTCTCGAGATGAAATTGGGAAATTGCAAGGAGTTAAACATGCTATACCTTTTCTTTACAATGAAGGATGTAATAGATTAGAGTGTGGAGTCCACATAGAAACAAATGGTGATGTTCTGCCATGTGCAGGGGTAAAATTACCTACAACTAATGTATACCAAGAGAGTTTAGTGAAAGCATGGAGGGAGAATAAACTGCTTGATGGCTGCAAGACACATGCTGAAACAATTGAGGGTAGCTGTGGTTCCTGTGATTATGCAAAAATATGCACTGGTTGTAGGGGCGTTGCATACGAGATTTTTGGTGATGTTAATGCTCCAGATCCACTTTGCTGGCATTATGATCCAAATGATGGCTATTCTAAAAAACTTGATCTTAGTGGGGACAAACCAGTTGTCATAGGGCAGGATGGAAAAATCATACTTCCTCACTTTTTGGAAAGATTAAAAGCAGAAAAAGTTCCAGATTATATGGATCTTAAGGCGCTAAGAAAAATTCAAAGAAAGGAAGGACCTGATGCAAAGTCGATAGTAATAGGTGCTGACGGAAAAATTACACTTCATCCATATCTTACGGAAAAACATGGTACTGGTATGAAAAGTGAGGGATAACCATGGATATAGGCTTCAATATTACGATGGGTTGTGACAAAGCCTGTCACTTTTGTTTTTTGGATTTGGATGGAAGAAATCTGGATTTAGAAACTTTTGTACAAGCATTAGACTCAAATACATTTAATAGGGTAACACTTTCTGGAGGAGAGCCGTTCATGAGAGAAGACATCTGGGCTTTTCTTAGCGAGACACAAAAAAGGGGTTTAGGCGTTAATATAATTACGAATGGAACCTTCTTAAATGAGGAAACTTCTAATTGTCTAGCAGAGGTCGATGGGCTTAAACTCTATGTTTCTTATCATCGACCTAATAAAACCCTGCGTGATAAAGTTCAGTATGCCCATGAGCAAGGTGTTTCAACTCATGGTCATATCGCGCTTGAAACCCCAGCATATCGGAAGATTGAACAAATATTTGATGATCTTTATTTTGTAGATAGTGTCATGGTTCTTTATCCAACAAATACGGGAGGAGATTCAAAAATTCGTATGTTCAAAGCAGATGAATGGCAGTCAATGATCCAACATGTAATTGGTGTTGCTAGAGGATATAAATTTGAGGTTTATTATGAACCAGCGTTTGCACGGAGAGATATGCATGGATTAGAAGAAGTAATTTGTCCTGCAGGAGAAGATCCATTTGTTCATGTTGATGGAAAAGCCTATCCCTGTTGTTTATTAGTGGATACTGAACATGGGAGAGAAAGGACATTTGATCCAATTCCATTCGATTACCGTAAGTGCCCTGTATTGAATGTAAAACAGGATGTTGAGAATGAAGAATATCGCCGTATTTGTCCACTTGTTTTTACAGATGCAAAAATACAGAAATATGTTTTTCCTAGCAGAATCGAGGAACTGAAAAAATGAATAGGCATTTTTATGTTGAACATGCTGGAATGCTTGCTGATGGTCTTAGAGATGTTGGAACCGCTCAAGATGATTACACTCCCCTAAATACAAGGAGACTAGAAGGACTAGCAGGTGCCGTTATAGGGCAGGGATTGTTTAACATTTCACGAAAAGAAAAGAATCTTGATTTGATATATTACGGAAGTGAACATGGAAACCCATTTGTAAGAAGATGTAGTGCTTTAGCGCTTGGTTTGGCATATTTGGGAGACGACGTAAGTTCAAATATGGACCTATTTGTAAAGTTGGCAGAAGATGGAGACATAGATGTAAAAAGAACAGCACTTATATCGGCAGGAATTGCCTCACTCGGCAAAGGTGGTTCTGATGTTATAAGTATTCTGAATCCCAATTTAGAGCATCCACACTGGAAAATAAGATCTGCAGCAGGGCTTGGTTACTCTTTTGCTTTTTTAGGAAATGACGAGCATTTTGACATGATTGTTGGTCTTCTTGAAAGAGAGGATAGTCCATATGTTAAGGTCTGTTCTTGTTGGTACGTTAGTTTAAGCCATGCTAAGAAAGGAGAAGTAGGAAAGTTTGTAGACCTAATTAAAGATGGTGATTCTTTTTTTAGAGATATGGCCACTTTAGGAATAGGCTTTTCTCACTTGGGCATGGGCAATGATGCTGTAAGAGAATATTTAAGTGATATTGCAACTGAAGACGAGCATCCATATGTAAGAGAAAGTAGTTATTTTGGACTTGGATTGAATGATTTTAGAAACCCTAATGATAGATTCGCGGCTCTAGTGTCACGAGGTCTGTCTGATTCATCGCCTATAACACGAAGCGGAGCTAGTTTAAGTTTAGGCTTGGTTCATTTTAGAAGAAGAGACTTAAAACTGGAAGACTTGCTGGATGGAGAGTCAGATGCTTCAGTTCTCTGGGGAGCTTCTCTAAGTGGTGGCTTAAGTGGAGATAGCGCTTTAGTTGATGCTCCTAGTAGTTATGTTGCATGGGCTAATGCGTTAAGTAATGCTTTTCGCAATACTGGAAAAGGGGTTAAAGAAACTTCGTTTGAGGATATCAATATCTTTCAGCGAAATGTGAATGAGGGGCTGATGAAATCTGGTATTCAAGAAGGGAATAAAGACGCTCTAAGGCTCCTATACCCTGGTGTCTTTTATTACATTGTTTATGAATCATTTTGGTGGGGTTTATGGATGTTATCATCACTTGGGGCAACATTGTGGAATGATAAAAATGGAGAAAAGAGATAAAATATTCCTGGCGGCGCCATTCCATGATTATATGAATGGAGAAAGCGGAAGAATGAATCAGAAACATATTGAGTTAGTAACTAAAGTTCTTGATTACCTGCGATCAAAAGGATATGAAGTTCATAATGCTCACGAAAGAGAGAAATGGGGCGAAGATTGGTATAGTCCTGAACAATGCACCCCCATTGATCTTGAGAAAATTAAGGATTCGAGTATTTTAGTAGCGTTTCCTGGAAACCCACCCTCTGGAGGTGTACACATTGAACTCGGATGGGCATCAGCGCTTGAAAAACGAATAATCTTGCTTTTAGAGGAAAGTGGGACATATAGTAATTTGGTGTTGGGGCTAAATACAGTCTCTCGAGTGCAAACAGTACGATACAAGAATATAGATGATGTTTTACCACAACTTGAATTGTGTTTACAAGACAAATCTGCTCAAAGAATATTAGCAGTGTCTGACTTTTATGATAAAATGAGCGCTTCATATGATTCTTTTATGGAGGAAGGAGAGTCAACTTTAGAAGATGAAGTTAATCTTGTTTTGCAAACATTTACCCAACCATGTAGGATTTTGGATGTAGGTTGTGGAACAGGAAGAATCGCGATTCCTCTACAAGATAAAGGCTATGCTGTCACAGGGATTGATGTCTCCCATGGAATGACACAGCAAGCTAAAAGAAAAGGATTACGAAATGCTCTACAAGCTAACCTAGAGGGATTTAATCATTCTGAAACTTTTGACGGAGTGGTTAGTTTACATGTAGGTTTTTCGTATACCAACGATGCTGATAAAATGTTCAAGATGTTGCAGGTGGTTTATGGTCTCTTAGGCACTAGTGGGAAAGTTCTATGGGATTCCCCAAATAAACATTTTTATGGAGAAAAGAAAGTTTTGGAGTGGCCTACCGAAAATGGCATAGTAAGAACAGCATGTTATGGTCATGATGCTGAAAGAATTAGAGAAATGTTTATGGAAACAGGATTCTCTATTCAAAATATATGGGGCAGTTATACGCCTCTTACAAAATATAAAAAAGAATCTCCAAGAATAATAATTGAAGCTGTCAAAGGATAGCTTTTTAAACAAAAATTATGATACTCTGAAAATGGAAAAAGAAAAAAAAGTTGAAACATTTTATGACAACATTTGTAGTAGTTATGGTAATTTTGAATATAGAGTTTGTGATGCTATACTTGAACACTTTTTAGTAGAGAGTTTGCCTAAGAATAAAAAACTAAAAGTTCTGGATGTTGGTGGGGGAATTGGTCGTTTTTCTAAACCATTGCTGGAGCAAGGTCATAGCGTTGTTCTCACCGACATTTCACAAGGAATGCTTGACAAAGCTAAAAAGTTACTTAACAATTTTTCTAATATAGAGTTCTACAAAGAATCTGTTACCAACCTAAAACATTCTGACGAAGAGTTTGATGTAGTCATTATGATGAATGCTATTTTAGATTACTGCGGAAATCACGCTAAAGCAGTAAAAGAAGCTTTTCGAGTTTTAAAAAGAGATGGATTACTTATTGGAAATGTTAACAATAGGCTCATCTACTGTAGGAACCATGAATTAAAAAATGAGGATTATAATTTATTTGAACAAAATATGAAGACTGGAGATAGATATATAATTTGGGGCGACCAAAAAGAGGGGCATATGAGTCATGAGTTTACGTTAAATGAGCTTAAAGAAACTCTCTTAACAGTAGGATTTACCATTAAGAAGATATCTGGCGTATTTAATCTACTGGATAAATATGAAATGGAAAATATAAAAGACAAGAAGACGTTCATAGAATTACAGATAAAATATGCAGGATATGAAGAGTATATTAATAACTCTTCAGACTTCTTTTTTATTGCCGAGAAACCACAATGAAATTCAAGAAAATAGGAATTATGGGGGGTATGGGGCCAGAGTCAACAGCTCTTTTGTATAGATACATAGTTAGATGTTGTCAATTAAAATTTAATTCATTTCGTGATGAGGACTTTCCAGAGATAATAATATACAATTT
>JAGVYE010000011.1 GCA_018303445.1 Candidatus Woesearchaeota archaeon | reverse complement strand
TCTTTGAGAAAGGTAACCGTGGCTTGTTTACTAATACGACTGGTGCCTTCAAAAATTTGAATTATTACCAAATCATTGCTGGTGTCTAACACTTGTCCTGTTTTGATCGTGCCATCGCTTAATTTAATTTTAACAAGCGTGCCATAGCCAATTGGTTCTGTTTTTTCCACAAACACCAGTGGTCCAGCAATGTTCTTAATAGTTTTATATTCAATCGTCATAGTCATCACCTAGATAAAGCTTTGAATTCTTTTTCTATCTGAGTTTGCACGGTTTTAAGAAGCGTTTCATAATCTTTTTCAAACTTAGCTTCACCAATTCTGTCCTTGGCGGTAAGACGCAAAAGGTCATTAATGCGTACCCCTTGAACTTCAAGCGCGGCGAGAGCTAACTCTGCATAACGAAGAATGGTTTTGATAATCAGATAACTTTTTTTTGGCGCACAGTAAGTATCAATTTCATGAAAGGCATTCTGTTGCAAGACGAATTCTCTAATAAGCCGTGCTACTTCCAGTGTTAATTGTTGTTTTTCTGGAAGGCTGTCAGATCCTACCAACTGAACAATTTCTAGTAATTTTTCTTCTTCTTGTAAGATAGTCATCATTTTTGTGGTTAAACTTCTCCAGTCTGCAGCAATGTTTTTGGCAAACCATGGTTCGAGAGCGTCTTGGTATAAAGAGTAGCTTGTCAGCCAGTTAATGCTGGGAAAGTGCCGTCGCTGGGCTAATTTAGCGTCCAGAGCCCAGAAGGTTTTGGTTACCCTCAGCGTGTTTTGCGTCACTGGTTCTGAAAAATCTCCTCCCGGAGGAGAAACGGCGCCAATTAAAGTTACCGATCCTTGCCGTTCACTTCCTTTAGTGAGAACCATTCCGGCTCGTTCGTAGAACTCAGCCAACTTTGTTGCTAAATAAGCTGGATATCCTTCTTCACCAGGCATTTCTTCCAGACGGGAGGAAATTTCCCGCATTGCTTCTGCCCAGCGGCTGGAGGAATCAGCCATCATCGCGACATTGTAACCCATATCACGAAAGTATTCAGCGAGAGTAACCCCCGTATATACACTGGCTTCTCTAGCCGCGACAGGCATATTGGAAGTATTGGCAATAAGAACCGTTCTTTCCATAAGCAAACCTCCTGTTCGTGGATCTTTCAGTTCAGGAAATTCGGTCAATACTTCGGTCATTTCGTTGCCGCGTTCGCCACAGCCAACATAGATTATAACATCAGCATCACACCATTTGGCAAGCTGTTGCTGAGAGACAGTTTTTCCAGCGCCGAAAGGGCCGGGAATAGCCGCGGCGCCGCCTTTGGCGAGCGGAAAAAAAACGTCAAAAACACGCTGGCCCGTCAGCAGAGGGGTGCTTGGAGCAAGTTTTTTTACATAAGGCCTGGCCATACGCACTGGCCAGCGCTGCATCAAAGTTATTTTCTCGCCGGAATCTAGTTCACAGACGTTTTCATCGATCCTAAATTCTCCGGAGGTGATGTTCTTAATCGTTCCCTTCATTCCCAGTGGCACGATGATTTTATGACTAAAATTTGTTGTTTCTTTGATTTCTCCGATGATTTCTCCTTCTTTCACTTCATCGCCTTTTTTCTTGAGAGCTTTAAAGGGCCATTTTTTATCATGATTTAATCCTGGAGCATTGACTCCGCGAAAGATAAAGTCACCCATTTCCCTTCGTAATACTGGCAAAGGCCGTTGAATTCCATCATAGATTGAAGTTAATAACCCCGGTCCTAATTCTACAGAAAGTTGTTCTCCGGTATTCTCTACCGGCTCGCCAGGTGTAATCCCAGAGGTATCTTCATAGACTTGGATGACAGTGTCATTATTTTCTATTCTAATAACCTCCCCCATAAGCCGCTCTTTTCCGACACGAACGAGGTCATACATTCTGGCGTTTAGTCCGCGGGCTACTACTACTGGCCCCGCAATGCGGTACAAAACACCAACATCTTTACTTTTAACTTCTGTTATCATTTGTTTTGCTTCAATCATGATGATCACCTGTGCTTAGTTATACTTTATGTTAGCTTTATTTTTCTCTTTTTTCTTCTTAATACTCATGCTTCTTTCATTAAATCTACTCCAATAGATTGTTTAATCATTTTCCTTAGTTCTTCTTGTTGGGAGTGGCGGGAAACAATAATAAACACCGGACTTAATGAAACCGTGGTATCAGCTTTTGTCTGTTCGTCTAAGGAATTCATCGTTTCTTCATCAGCGATAACGATACCGATATCTGCTTTGGTTAAAAGAGCGTGAATTTGTTTTGTTGTTTCTTCTTTATCTAGTTTAGTAAAGGTTATTATTTCACGAATTCCCGCGAGTTGAAATCCCAAGGTGAATTCCGGGGGGCCAATTACCGCGAGTTTTTTCATGAAGGTATCACCAAGAGATTTTCTACCTGAGCTTCAGTAACCTGAAGGAGTTTTCCTTTAAGTAAAATTATCAAGTTCTTCACTTCAATTTCTTTAGAGAGAAGATAGCCAATGAGATAATTAGCATTAAGCCTATTTTCTCTTAACAGCCTTCCTTCTTTAGATAATAGAGTTACGTCCAGATCAATATCAATTCTCTCAGCGAGGTTTTCCTCTTCTCCCGTGAGGCTGGTGCGGTGGTGTTTACGTAAAATGGCAACTATTTCAGGCAATGATGCTTTCTCTGCTAAAGATCGTATTAAATGGGAGGGACGAACGAGATTTTCGTTAATTTTTTGTTTATGTTCTTTGATAAGGAGAAGAATCGTCCTGATATTAATATTCTCTATCTCTTCTTGTAGGAATTTAGCCAACTGCCGGCCATTGCCCTGAAGCTGAGAAGCAAATTCGTGAATAGTTTCAATATAATATTCATCAATCAAACGTTCAAGGGCAAAGAGATCGTTTTCTTTTACTTGCTTTTTTTTAAGAAAAGGCAATTTTTCAACTATTTCCTGCAGTTCTTGTTTCTGGAGAAGTTCTTGGAGGAATTCTTTTCTGAAATGATAAAAAGAAGGAAAAAATAATTCCTCAGCTTGGTGAGGAGGAATCTTGGCAATCTTGCTTCTGACCACGGCTTTAATATTGCGAAGCTCGTATCGCAGCATGTAGGCAATAATGACTTTCCGCAACACCTCATCAGAGATTTTGTATAACTTTGTAATCATAGCGAGAAGATTTTCATTAAGAGCGATTTCGATGTCAGTGGGATTAGGCCTACGTTGCAAGAGGCGTTTTTCAATCTCTTGATGATAATCCGCTTCTTGTAAATAACGGACGATTTCATGATATCCCATTTTTAGTAATTTATGATAGTCTTCTTTCTTGAGAAGCCTAGATTTCATTACCGCAACCCGCGCATAGGTATAAGGGTTGAAGCTTACCCATAACTTTTCACTCCTGGCCAAAAAGCACCTCACTTAATTCCATAGTTTTTTCTTCTTGGAGAGTTTGTAAGAGTTCCTCGACACTCAGATTTACACGTACTTGTCCTTCCTCACTTTCGGCAATTAACCCGCCGCTGATCGTTGTTTCTCTTACTTTGACATTTTCTTTCAAGAGATTTAAGTCTTGTGGTGCGAGGTAAATCGTGGCTACGGCAATTTCCTTCTTTGCCTTTTCAAGAAGTTTTTGCAGCCATTCACGCCGCTCTTTTTCACTCAAAGAAAGAAGTTTTTTTCTTGTCTTTTCAATAAGGCGGCCTATGATTTCTTTCTTTGCGGCGCTGCGCAGGCGCAGGGCATCAAACTGTGCCGCAGCCATGGTCTTCCTCTTATTTTCTTTCAGAAGCTCTTCGGCATGATGTTGTGCTTCTTTTCGGCAAGCAGTTATTTCTTCCTTAACTTTTTTGTTAATCAGATCTACTTCTTTTTCTGCGTCCTGCTTAAGGCGCTGTGCTTCCTTTTTTGCTTCTTGCAAAAGCTCCTTTTTTACGTTTTCTAGTGTCATTTCTTCTCACTTTGCTTTGAGGGTAAAAAAGAGACTTCTACCCGGCAAGTCCAATGATTAAAATTGCCGCTACCAGTCCAAAGATAACGAGAGTTTCAGGAATAACGGTTAAGATTAATCCTTTACCAAAGAGACTCTCTTTCTCCGCCATCGCGCCAATAGCCGCTGTTCCAATAGATTTTTCTGCTAACGCAGCGGCAATTGCCGACATACCTATCGCTAAGCCTGCGCCAATTGCAATCAATCCCACATCTGTTGCCATTTTTTTACCTCCTATTCATTTATTTTAGCTTTTATTTTTTTTGCGAAGGGTGCATATTCTTCGCCACCACCATGGAAGAATTTGGAAAAAAATTCAACATAATGAAGCCTGACAGCATGAAGGAATGGTCCTATCACTCCCAGTAGAATGTTTATGGCATGACCGAGAATCATGATGAGTATCCCCAAAATAATGAAAACTCCTCCTTTTTCGAGAAGCGGCAGTCCGAGTTTTTCGTTGACAACGATAGCTAAACCAACGCTGGCTAAGCCAACAGCTCCCAAGCGCATATAACTTAGGGTGTTGGAGATAAGACCTGGTATTTCTACCAACCCTTGCACTCCTTCTCCTTTGCCGAGCAAGATAATTCCAAGGAGGGTCAGGCCTATACCTAAAAGAGTCATAAATGGAAGGAGAATGTTAACTAAACTTAAAATCAAGATGATAATTCCAGCTTCCATAATCATCCAGCTGCCTTTGGCCATAAGAGCGTGCCAAAAGTTATGGGCCGTCATTTCATTAATAAATCCAATAATAAAACCTAGGTTTAAATGGATAAAACCAACGACGGCTCCTACGGCAAGAACGGTTAGAATGTTATAACCTAAAATATTTACGTGGCTTTCAACTCGGCTAAAAAGATGTGGAAAAGCATAAACCATTTCCTTTACGCCATGAGCTTCATGTATTGTTTTTTTCAAACAAATATTGGCGTTGTCGCATAAAGCCTTTCCTGTTTCCGGGCTTACAGTTTCAAAACCAAAATATTCTCCAAATATCAGACCAAAGAAAATGGAAACGAGGGAAGCAAAAATCAAAATGTTGGCGACATCTTTTGCGGCAGGCATTTTTTTCTTAATGATGTAAAATATAATAAGCAAGACCAGACCATATCCTACATCGCCAAGCATAAAACCAAAAAACAAGGGAAAGGTAATAAACACTAAAGAGGTTGGATCAAGCTCTTTATACATTGGTAAATCATACAGACGAAGAAGAAATTCAAAAGGCGTTATCAAGCGTTTATTGCGCATTTTTATCGGGGGATAATCTTTTTTTTCTGGTTCTGTACACTCGATATGGATGGTGCCTTTTGTTTTGGCCAGTAATTCTTCTTCTATTAGTTTCTGATCTTTTCTAGGAATCCAGCCTTCAGCAAGAAAAGTTTTTCCGGTAACGGCAAATGATAAAGGAAGCTCTTGTTTCCTGATTTCTTCTTCAAACTGTTCTTCCAAGGCTTTAATAACCGGCAACTGTTTTTCCATGTTTTGGAAACGCTGTTGCAGGGTTACCTTTTTTTCTCTTAATTTTAGTTGTTCTGTTTTCATCTGTTCCAGAGTTTTTACGTTCAAAAGTGAAATGGAGAGAGGCATAAATCCTATCTCTTGTAACAAAGGCTGGATTTTTGTGGCTTCTTCCCTTTTGCTGATGATAAGGAGCAGTTCGCCTTGTTGTTGGATGTGAGCTTGAGGAAATTTTTCTTGCAATAAAGCCGGAACGTTTCCCTTTACCGTTCCCAAAAAGTATTGCAGAGCTCGGGAACGCTGTAAAAGAGAAAAATCAACAGAAAAAGACTGTAACATTTGCTGTTCTTGCAGTACTTTCTTTATTAGTTCTTCTTTTTTGCTGAGGTGTTTCTCTTCTTCTTCATATTGCAGAAAATCAGTATGAAGTTTTTCAATTCCCCGCCTTGCTGCTGACAATGTTTTTTTAGAAAGAGAAGGAAGGTGTTTTTGGGCTTTAATATGAGAAAATCTCGTCATCACGCTTCTTATTTTAAGAAGCAGCGAGGCTATTACTTCCGCTTCAGCCAAAGGTCTCCCAATGTCTAACTCGTACTTACCTTTAAGCAAGGGAGTGAGGTGGCACAAACCAAGGTCGTAGATGGTATTAATGACGATTGAAAGTCTTGTTTTAGGAGCGATAATTCTTATTTTCATCATCCGTTCTGGGTAGGTCATTTCTTTGCTCCTAATCCTAATAATGAATCCAGAAGTAGTTTTTCTGCTTTCGCGATGTTTTTTTCCGCTAAGAACTGAAGCTTTTTCACACTTTTCCCTGCTTCCTCAGTCTTTTTTTCTTTCTCTTTTTCGAATTCCTGGTTTTTTTCTTCAAGGTAAGAGTCTATTTCACGGTTAATTTCTTCTTTCTCCCGTGAAAGAATCTCAACGGCTTCTTTTCTGGACCGGGAAAGGAGTTCTTCTGCTTTTTGCCTAGCCTTAGCGATGAGAAAATCAGCTTCCTGTTCTGCTTTAAGTACTTCCTCTACCTCTTGCATAAAGATCTTAGCCTCCGGTCAGTCTAATTCCGATTAATACACTCTTATATGTATGACCTAAATAGAGTAAATAGGTTGAAGGCGATTGTCTTTGTAAACTTTATTCGAAAACTTAAGAAAACTTTATAAATAGAGCCCGTATTAGAGATAAGTATAATTTGGCCGAGACAGATAGTTAATGAGAAAAATATCATTGGTTACTAATTCTGTTTCAATACAAGCTAGTATAAATTAAAGTTTAACTAGACAGCTAAAATTATAAAATCATTTATGAGGAAATAAAATGAGTTTCGAAGTATTAAATGTAAGATCAGAGATTATCGAAGCGTTACGGGAGGAAGGAATTGTCAATCCCACTGCAATTCAAACGAAGACTATTCCTTTAATCCAGGAAGGAAAAAACGTTATCGGTATTTCTAGAACAGGTTCAGGAAAAACGGCCTCTTTTGGTGTGCCCATATTAGAAAAAGTGTCTCCTAAGAAAGGAGTGCAAAGCCTAGTTCTTGCCCCAACAAGAGAACTTGCAAATCAAATTTCAGGAGAATTGAGAAAATGGGGAAGACGACTTAATCTATCCATAGCTACCATTTTTGGAGGCGTCTCTTTTGATCAGCAAGTGAGAAATATTGCCCGTGCGGAGATTGTTGTAGGAACACCGGGAAGAACATTAGACCACTTGTCAAATGGTAATTTGAATCTTTCCCAAGTACAAATTTTTGTCTTAGATGAAGCTGATAAAATGGTAGAAATGGGTTTAATAGAAGATGTGGAAAGAATTCTTTCTGCCACCCCTCATGGAAGACAGATTCTTCTTTTTGGGGCTACCATTTCTCATGAAATTGATTACCTTAAAAACAAATACATGAGAAACGCCGTTGTGGCTGAAGATGAATTATATGTAGAGAAAGATTTACTGCAACAATACTACTATAATGTCCAGCATCAAGAAAAATTTTCTCTATTAGTGCACCTTTTAAAAACGGAACCTGTAGAAAGGGCGATCATTTTTTGCTCAAAAAGGTCGACGGTAGAACTTCTTAATAAGAACTTACGTTTGCAGGGAATCAAATCAGAGATGATTCACGGTAAAATGCGGCAAAATAAGAGACTTTTTGTTATCCAGAGATTTAATGAAGGCAAGATGAGATATCTCGTTGCCTCTTCCGTAGCAGCGCGAGGTTTAGACATCAAGGATATAACTCATATTTTCAACTATGATCTTGCCCAAGACCCTCAGGAATACATCCATCGAGTTGGAAGAACGGCCCGAGCTGGGGAGTCAGGAAAGGCCATAACCTTACTTTCTCAGCAAGATTACGATGCCTTTGAAGCTATCTTAAGAAAATATAGAGTGGATGTTGAAGAGAAGAATATAACCAGTTTTCCAAAATTAAGATTTGAAACACAGTCTAGGCATCAGTTTGCTTTTAAAAGAGACTTTAACAGAGGAAGAAGGTTTGGGGGATGGAGAAGGTAAAAGTTATCACAAAGCAGTTTTTAGGAGTTTTACAGTCCTTCCCCTTTCTAGTAACGACTTAGTTGTAACTAAAGAAAACTTTATATGTCGGAGTAGATATCTGAGCTTGAACTTGAGGTTTTTGACTTTTCCCAATCTACGGCAAACCTATGATTATGACTGCGGCGCAACGGTAGTCCAAGCAGTGTTAGCTTATTATGGAATACATATCAGAAAGGACCACATTATGAAAATAGCAGGAACATCTAAGAGAGATGGTACTTCTCTTTCCGGTATTCTCAAAGTTCTTAAAAAGCAGGGATTAAAATATCAAGCCAGAAAAATGGAAATTTCGGAAGTAAAAAAATTTCTGGATAGGAATATTCCTGTAATCTTAGATTTACAAGCTTGGAGTGGGAAAAAGGTTCTAAATTGGGGAAAACACTGGCAGGACGGCCATTATGTTGTGGCTATAGGGTATGACCAAAAAAAACTTTATTTTGAAGATCCTTTTTCATTTAAGCGAACTTTTCTAGGATATGAAGAACTATTTCAGCGATGGCATGACCAAGATGCCAGAGGGAGAAAATATTTTCAATTAGGAATTGCGGTATATGGAAAAAAAACGGTGTTTAAGTTTAATAATGTAGAGCAAATGGGATAAAAATTAAACAGAGTTGAATTTATAATCCTTACAAATTTTCTTTCTAAGGCCCTTGATGAAGCCATTTGACACAGGCATATAAAACTACAGCTTTGTTAACCATCCTCATATTAACTTCATAAGCCCTTTTTACTCCTTTATTAATATTCTCAATATTTTTCTCTATCTCTTCAACGTCAGCTATTTCAGCAACTGGCAAACGTTTCTTAATTCCTTGAAAGTCGAGCTTCTTCAATTCTTCTTCCAGAGTGTAATGAAAAAAGAATCCTTTTAACATACTTTCATGCAATCCTTGTATGGCATTAACGTGTCCTTCATTTATGATATCATTACTGCGAAAAGTAAATTCAGTGTTTCGTAAAATAGTTTGAAAAGGCTTATTCAAACGATCGTTATGAGCTACTTTCTCATCTTTGGTTTTCAAGTGTGGGATTATGTTTAATAAATTGAGCATCTCTGGCACAAAGGGTCCTTGTTGCCAAATTGAGATCTCCCCTAAGTATAATAAGTTATTCGTGATGGCTGAAGGTAATTCTGTTAAGATTTGAATTGATCTTTGTAAGTTAAAAGGCTCATGCAAAGGATTTTTTTCAGATAAAACGCGTTCAATTTTTTCAATAGTAGAAGGGATGAGCAAGAGGGCTTGCTCAACAAGATTTTGATCCGTGGCAGAGATAAAAAAATCTTGGAAGAAAGATATCAATTGTTTCTCTTGTAAAGGATAGGAAACCTTATTTTTAAGATCTCGAATAAGATAGACACTTTCGAGATCAGCACTTTTCGGTGTCAATTGATTTAACTTATGAATGTATAACATCTCCCATCCTCTTTATAGACTATTTGAAAAGTAGGAAGAAGTATTTAAACATATCTGAAATATAGTTCACGACGAAAGTAAATTATTTCTAATGTATATAATTAAAAAAAAAGAAGTGAACAACCCACTAGAAGAGGTCTTTTGGCATAGAGTGATCATAACAAATTTATGTCGCTAATTAATAAGGAGCTAATAAGAAACCCTACATTCGCACCATTTTCAACGGAAAATGGTCTTTCTTTCTCGCCGTAATCTCTTATAAAAATTATCTTTCTGCTTTCGTACTTCAGCAGCAGGATTATAATGTTTTATTTTTACTCTTGTATTTACTTCTAGCGTCATCCATTCCCAATGGCTACAATTAAAATTTTCAAGGGCCTTTCCTTCATAACGAGTATAAGGAGTCACTTTAAATAATCTCATAGAAGAAGTATTATAACTTACATGCTCACCGGGCTGATCAATAATCTCAAAATCAAAAGAGTACCTAGTAGAAGGGAAAGCTTTCATAGTTCTTTTTAATTCCTTAAAATCTTCAGGATAAAGACGTTCGTCAGCATCTAGGATTAAAGCATATTCTGTTGCAACTTTTGATAAAGCAAAGTTTCGAGAATGAGCAAAGTTATCAAAAGGACGAGTGTAAAGTGAAAGTTTGCTGCAACGAGAAGCTACCTGTCGAAGAGCTTCCTCCGTGCCGTCAGTCGATCCGGTATCAACAATAACCGCCGCATCGACAAATGGTAAAACTAAAGTGACAAAATCCACAACTCCGCCAGCAGGATTCTGTAATTCATCTTTAACAATTGCGCATAAACTAACTCCTCTTAACTGATAGTCGGAAATATGAGTCGTGTTCATCCCAAATTAAGTATATATCACCAACTTAAAAAACTTTTTACAAAAATAGCACTAACATTCCCATTACAAATAAAACCCACCCTACTACAAAATTAAGCAGTTTCCAGTGATGTTTCCACCAAGCTTGTCTTTTCTTTTCTGCATCTTTCCAGGAAAATCCTTCCTCACTTTTCTTATGGGCATGTCCTTCTATCTTCATAACGATTCGAAAGAGAATAAGGACAATAAGTATCTGTGGCAAGAGCAAAATAAAAAGATAGTAAAATAATAAAGGCACGGCAGCTGCTTGGAAATTTCCTAACAAAACACCACGCAAAGTGATAAAAACGTTACTCGTTTTACCTAAAGTAAGAAGGCCCCCCAGAAAGCCTAAAAAAAGAAAACTGAGCGGCGAAATTAAGTACAAGCGGAAGATGAGCAAAAAGCGCTGCCATTTTTCATTCAAAATGCCAAAGAGCTCTTCCCAGCTATTAAAAAACCCGCGGATACGGACCGCACCAATAATCATTGCCAGCAGACCCATCGTTTTATAAAAAAGACTCGTCGCAGAAGAAGTTTGAAACCAGGAAAAAAATCCAACTGAGAAAAGGACGTACGCTATAAAAATCCCACTAATAAAAATAAACCCCCGCTTTGCAACTTCCTGCTTGTTTCTCACCGCAACAAGAAAGGAAAGCAACAGCAAGACCACCGCGATCATTGCCGCATTACTGGTATGAATTATCGCGTTTCCCGTAGTTCGAGAGAAAGTTAACGTTTCTAAGACATTATAAGGTTCATTAGCTCCGACAACCCCGACGCTGGCAACGTTTTCAATGGCAGGACAGGCCGCGCCGGCGTTATCTTTAATTCTCTCTTCTAAAAAATCGATAATGGCTTGAGGAGTTGTAAAATAGCTCTTGCCAATAAATACCGCTGGCACACCCTGCGCCTCTTCTGGAACATTATAACTCTTTAAAAATTTCTCTAACGACAAATAATTTTCTTTATGATAATAAACTTCGAATTTTTGCAGATTTAAAGAAGGATACTTCGCTTGGAGTTTTGTTAAATAAGAATCAACTTCTTTACACTCTCGGCAATCTTTCCCATAAAAATAATAGACACAATCTTTTTCCTCTGCTCTAACAAGAGGAACGAGAAATAACAGTAAAACCAACCAACACTCTTTTTTTCCAATCACCATCTTCTGAGGAAGAATGGTTCCATCTTTTATAAAGGTTTTCTCTGAGTCCAAGTAATTAAATACAAAAACTTCCACAGCCTTTAAAAATATCGACTTTATCTCAACTTTAAGTGGAGGTTGATACTAATGGTGTTTGAAGTGACAGAAGAAACCTTTGAAAAGGAAGTGTTGCAGTCAAATATTCCCGTACTGGTTGATTTTTGGGCTGAATGGTGCGGTCCATGTCGAATGCTTGCCCCGGTTCTCGAAGAGGTAAGCAGTGACTATAAAGGGCGCTTGAAATTTGCCAAATTAGATACGGAGCATTATCCTGATTTAGCTGCTGCCCATGACATCTCGGGAATTCCTTGTCTGGTCATTTTCCGCAACGGAGAAGAAGCAGATCGGATTATCGGCTTTTCACCAAAACCAGTATTGAAACAGAAAATTGACGCAATTTTAGGAAAGATCTAAATAGATATAGGAGAAATAGGATAGACCTAGGATAGATAAAAGAGTATATTTACGATATTAAGTTATAAACATATGAAACCTATTGCCCAAGGCGCAGAAGCGATTTTGTACAAAGATAACGATCAAGTTATCAAAGAACGCTTCAGCAAGAGATATCGGCATTCCTATTTAGATGAATCCTTACGAAAATTTAGAACACGGCGAGAAGCCAAGATTCTGGGAAAATTAGAAGAAATGAACTTTCCTGCACCGCATCTCCAAGATTTTTCTGATTCAAGAATGTCCATTACGATGGACTTTATTCCTGGAAAAAGAGTGAAAGAGATTCTTCAGACCAAGGAAAACCCTTCCCGACTCGCAAAAGAAATCGGCGAAAAAGTGGGAAGACTTCACATCAAAGATATTATCCATGGAGATTTAACAACTTCTAATTTTATTGAACATCAAAAAACAGGAGAAGTTACGTTTATCGATTTTGGATTGTCATTTTTTTCTGACAAAGTGGAGGATAAAGCGGTTGATTTGTTCTTGCTGGACAGATCCTTAGAAAGCACGCATTATAATTTGTATCCTGAAGTTTTTGGAAAAGTCATTGAAGGATATAAAGAAAGCAACCCGGAAGCAGAGAAGGTGTTAGAAAGATTTAAAGTCGTGAAAGGAAGGGGAAGGAATAAAGGGAAGGAGTAAACTATTTAAGAACTAGAAATTCTAAGAACTAGGGATTTATTTTATCTTCATTCTTCCATTTCGTGGCAATCGTTCCTGGTCCTCTCCTGCCAACAAGGGGGCCATTATCATATAATAATCCTGCCGTACTCATATTGTCCCGCACCATTCTCGCGCAAGAATAGGTAGCTAAAATAGCCGTATTTTTCATTGTTCGGAAAGCTTGTTCAAAAAACGGTACTTGCCACATTTGCGGCGACGTTTTCGGAGAAAAAGGATCGAAAAACACGGCATCAAAATAATGGTCTGGAAGCTGTTTAATTGTTTCCCGCGCATCGCCAAGAATAACGTTTACGATGATCTTTCCTTCCTGAAAGGAAAGAGAAGAAAGGGTTAATTTTTTATAATGTTGGAAGAAGTGAATGGGAGGGCTCACTTCTTGTATCTTTTCGATAATCGTAGGATCATATTCTAAGCCTACAACTTCAATCTCACAATGATGATTTTCGGCTAAAGCAACATCAATAGCCATAGCGGAATTATAACCCAGACCAAAACAAATGTCAAGGATTTTTATTTTTCCTGTTTTTGCTAATTCTTTAATTTTACAAGGAAGGGCGTATTTTTTGAGAGCTTCTTCAACTGCTCCTGTCTGGGAATGATAGCTTTCTTTGACTTTGGTGTTCAGAAATGTTTCCGTATTATCTGCGGTAATGATTTTTGTAAGGAAGTTCATACCAGTTACTTGAAACTGCTATTTTATATAGTTTATCAACGAGAAATAACATACAGAATCAAACTTTCACCGCTCTTTTCTTTTTTACCAGTAATTCTGCTACTTCAGGAAAGATCTCAATTTCCTCGCCAAGGTCATAAGGACCATACACTTTCATGTCTTTCCAGACAAAACTAGGCATGGGATGGATGAAACGTACCCGTGTCAGGGAAGGGGTTTCAACAGGTTTTGCGGGTGATAAAACCTCCACAGTTTCTTTGATGGAAGGTAATTTTGTATCAGAAACAGAAGACTCTTTTCTTGCCAGATCCATCAACAAAGGAAGTTCTCCTTTAAACATTGTCAGCAAAACACCTCTTCGATACACATCCAAAGTAGTCAACAATTCTTGATAGAATTCCTTTTCTTCAATGAGCATCGCACTGGTATCAATAAGATCTGATTTCGTTCTACTTTTATTTATAACAATATCAATAATCTTTTTCTCTCTCTTTTCGTAAATTTCTTTTAAAATGCGACGAATGCTTCGCAATTCATACTCTAACTTATCTTTTTCACCTGCAGCAAAGATACTCTCATCAGTTTTTTTATTCTCTAAGAGGGCTTGCTTTTCCCGAAGGTAACCTACAACATCAACAAAGAATGTTGATTCCAGTTTCTGTAAATCTTCACGCTTTTTCTCATTACGGAGAATATCGTACAGAGTTTCCAGTGTAATTTTAATCTGATCCATAGTTTTCTCTACTCAACATTATCCCCCTCCACTACCTCAAATGAGGAGAACTTTTAAAGCTTTATTGTTATCCAAAGAGATGAAGGTGAAAACAAAGATTTTTAAGTCTAAGGAATATTATTTTTAATATGGATTTACATAAACATATTTTCAATAACATCATCAAGGTAAAAATTAGTCCTAATTCTTCTCAAAACAAAATAAAAGAAGAAAATGAGCTTCTTAAAGTTTATGTGAAAGCTCCTCTAGAGAAAGGAAAAGCGAATGGGGAACTGATACGATTTTTTAAGAAAGAGCTAAAACTGCAAGTTATAATAATTTCTGGAGAGAAAGCAAGAACTAAACTTCTCAAAGTCCTGTAGGTTCTTCACTATCATCCGCAGGGATACGATCTCTTTTTCTCAAACTCCTGGACGCAGGACTTTGTGATCCCCATCTTTTCGCTAACAATTTAAAAGGAGTTTCATAATTAGCCGCTTCAGATGTTTCTTCTATAAAAACATCAATTCCTTCCGCTAAACGTCTAATTTCTTCTGTTGGTAAAGAACGAGGAACATTAAATTCGCCTTTCAATGTGACGGCAAAACATGGCTCTCTTGTAGCCAAATATGTAGCACCATATGCTAAAGCCATAGTCGCTGACGCAAAAATAAATCCACCAATAGCCCACCAAACACTTCCCGTTACTAAACCGGGCACAACTACTTTAGCAACCCTTTTTCCATGCTCTCTCAGAGTTAGCTTGTCTCTATTCAACCACCAAGAAGGCTTTTCGTATTTTTCATATTCTACCGTTACTTTACCCATGTCGTCAACGCGAAAATCAACTCTAGAACCAAGACCAAGAGGCGCATTACTTATCGTTTCTCCAAAAAGAATATTATCTAAATCTTTAAATGGAACTTTCTGTTCACTACACCAATGATAGCCATTAAGCGAAGAAGTCAAGTCATAAGTTATACTAATTTCTTTAGGGTTAAAATAGGCTTCTAAATTGCTGTTAACACGTTCTAAATTACTACAAAAATCACCAACAGTTAGACCCATTTGTGTTGCACGTAAAACAAGAGAAGGCCGAGCAGTTAAAATAAAAGGATTAATTTTATCTTTACCATCTTTTGACTTATCCCTATCTGACTCATACATTTCTTTCCCGCCTTTTCATCATTTTAAATACATTTCGACACATTTCTTTATTCCACCATCTAAATTTATTTAAACTACCGCAGTTGCGGAAAATTCATGGAAAAAAGGGGAATATGTCTCTCATCAACAAAAATAAAAGAATGGATAAAAAATGGAAAAATTATCGGTCCTTCTATTGAAGAAAAGCAAATCCAGCCCAATTCTTTTGAGCCTACTATTAATAATGAAGTATTCATTCTCGACACAGAATCCCAAGGCCTTTTCCGTCCCCAAAAAGAAAAAAGCATTTACAAAACGCTTTTGGAGATTCCTGAACGGCAAAGATACCGCGTTGATATTACTAATGGCTTTGAAATTAAGAAAGGATTTACCTATCTTTTCCCAACGCGGGAAAGAATCATCATGCACAAGAAAGAATATATTAAATCTTCGACGAAAAGCAGCATCGGCCGTCTGTTCTTAAACTGCCGCATGTTAGCCGATTACAACCCTTGTTTTGATGAAATAAACGCCCAATATAAATCTGAAACAGAATTAAATGTCTGGCTTCTCGTGCAACCTCTTACGTTCAACCTTATTGTGTACCCTGGATTAACGTTTAATCAGCTCCGCTTCTTTCAAGGACATGATTCTCAGCTAACCCCTTCAGAAATCATGAGCGAATTCCAGAAAAATCCCCTCCTTTACTGGAGAGGAAACAATGGAACCTTGCTCCCGGCAGAGCCATTTGTAACCGATGGCTTGCAAATTCATTTAGATTTATCAGGAAATAATAGTAAAGGCGTTATTGCTCTGCGGGCCCGTCATAATCCAAACCCTATTAATTTGCAAAAAATTGGTGAATACGAAGTAGAACATTATTTTGAACCAACTTTTAGAGATGACAAACCTTTGCGGCTTCTCAAAGGCGAACACTATCTTTTTGCTTCAAAAGAAATTTTGAAGTTTCCTTCACATCTAAGCGGGGAAGTAAAAGCTTACTCGCATGTTGGCTTATCTGGACCTGTACATTTTGCTGGATTTATTGACAGCGGTTTTCATGGCGATTTGGTATTTGAAATCCGCTCCGATGAAATATCAGGAATGACTTTAGAAGACGGCATGCCTGCATCAAAGATTGATGTCTTCCGTAATGACTTACCGGATAAGATCTATGGAATTGAAATAGGATCACACTACCAAGGGCAAATCGGGCCAAGACCCAGCAAATTCTTTAAGCTAGGATGGGGATAAACTGTGGTAGTCGCTTTTGAATACTTAGAGAGGTCTGAGGAACGAAGTGATGAAGAAGTTAATTCTGGGGTAAAAAAGAGAGTATCTGTTTAATAGCTTTATCTAGCGGTTGCGTTATGTCTATTACATTTCCATAAATCAACTCTGTTGATTTTTTATGAACTACTCGTACAGCTTCCTCTCCATGTGTTTTTCCCCGTTCAACGTCTCTGTCGATGCAAATTTCAACAGAAGCATTTAAAGTGAAAATAAAATGCCGATATTTCTTTAATTTTTCAATAAGATCGTCAATTTGAGATTTCCAATAGAAATTTCCATCAATGATTACTACTTTTCCTTTGTCTAATAATTTTTTTATTATTGGAACGACGATTTCGTTTGCTTTTTTGAAGTTTTTTTGAGAAATGTAACCTTCTTCTCTGTCTTTAGCCAGATTATGCTCATCGAGAATTGTATCAATAGAAATCTGCTCAGCATTCAGTAAATTACAGAGTTTACGAGAGATTGTTGACTTTCCAGAAGCTAAAGGGCCACGAATAATTAAAAAGTAGTTCATAAGATAACACCACCGCCGCTCGTTTATATAGATTCCTTAAAGTTTAATTGTAACTGAGGCTTTTTAAAGTAATTATTCTTTAAATTTTCTGTGTTATCCCGAAACTATTTCCCTACGACAAGCTTTTAGGGGATATGAAATTAACCCGACCAAAGCTTATCGAGACTATACGCAAGAAAAATGAGGGA
>JAGVYE010000052.1 GCA_018303445.1 Candidatus Woesearchaeota archaeon | reverse complement strand
TCACTTTTACAAGTATCACAAATAATAACCATATCCAACACCTCAAAAGAAGTAGAGCTTTCGATTATTTAAAGATGTCGTTAATTAGACAGTATCCTTAAATCACTCAAGGGGGCTTTTCCATGCAACATTTCATGTTCAGCTTTCTCTGCATTTTGCTTAAAACCGTGAGTAATAAAAAAAGCAGTTGATCCAATTACTGCACCAAAGGCGACAAGAGGATTTTTCCTGAGTGCAAACCAGGTTATGATTGCAAGGATAATCGAAACAACAGCATAAAACCATACTCCTTGTTTTTCAAAAAACTTCTCCGCGTGAAGACCATAGATTTTTGGTTCTAGAAACAACCAATGAAAAAACAGAAAAATAAGAAATATTCCCCCACCCATAAACAAAATTGGCGCTGATAGTTCTATGGTTTCTATGACACTAGAATCAGTAAACGTTGCGGTAAAAGAATTGACAAGCCCTAAATTTGGCGTTGTGAACCAAATAATTAACCAAGGCAGAAGACCTCGCACTACAAACACCGCAAAAAGCATCCCCCAAAAGAGAAACCAGCGCCGTGCTCGCAGTGACATTGTTCGCAGTACTTCAGCATTAATAACCGCATTATCAATACCACAAACAACTTCAAACAAGCATAATCCAGCAATGGTAAGTACAATGGCAAGGATATCGAAAACCATCTCTTTACATTTCAGTACTGAAAATAAATCTCTGTTTATTTTCATGTTCCAAAAGGAATTTTTGCCTTTGAGTTGCAACAGCCAAAGGCGAACCGATGCTAAAGCCAAAAGAAGACTTAATACCTACAAAAATTATCAAAGACGTTGAAATGCCTTTAAAAATTCCTTTTTAAATTTAGCAAAGATTTTATTCTTTATGGCATCTTTACTTTTTTCCATTATTTCTTGGAGAAAGAAAACATTATGGATACTCCTTAACCGTTTTCCTGCTGGTTCATTGATTTTTGCCAGATGATGAAGATACGCACGTGTATAATTCTGGCAAGTGTGGCAGCCACATTGCCTATCCAGAGGGTGAAAATCAGTAGCATACTTTCCTTGATGTAAGTCTATTTTTCCTTTCCACGTTAGAAGGGTATTATGCCGTGCTGTCTGTGTTGGATACACGGAATCAAAACAATCTATTCCTTTACTAATGCATTCCAGAATATCTTCCGGACTTCCCACCCCCATGACATAACGAGGCTTCTCTTTAGTGATCAAAGGAAGAGTAGCATTTAAAGATTTATACATTTCTTCTTTTGGTTCTCCTATTGCCAATCCTCCAATAGCTATGCCATCAAAGTTAAGATTATTTATGAACTTTGCACTTTCAATCCGCAAGTCTGAATAGAAATTACCTTGTACGATGCCGAAAAGAAGCTGCTTTGAATTATGACGTTTTCTCAGTTTTGTATGAATATCTAGACATTCTTTACCCCAACGGTGGGTATTTTCCATCGCTGTTCTGGCCTCTTCCTTACTTACACCATAACCGGACATATCATCTAGCATCATTGCTACATCACTATTAAGAGTAATTTCAATTTCCATAATTTTTTGCGGCGTGAGAATGATTTTTTGATTATCATAAGGGCTGCGAAAATAAAGGCCATTTTTCTCTTTCTTTTCAAAAATAGAGCGGGACATTTGAAAACCGCCACAGTCAGTAAAAATTATTCCCTTAAAGTTCATGAAACGATGAAGCCCGCCAGCTTTCTGAATAATATTCATTCCTGGCTTTAAACTAAGCATAAGAGCATTGGCAATAACGGCCTTCACTCCTGAATCTTGGTAATCATCAGTAGTTATGGACTTCCCTGTCGCTTTTGTAGCACAGGGCATGAAAAAAGGAGTTTCTATAAGTCCATGCGCTGTATTAAGGATACCAACACGAGCCTGGCCATTGTGGTGAGTGATTTGAAACGTCATTATCGATCAAAGAAAGAAGCTATTTTTAATTATTGTTAAAAAAATAGGACTAAGGGATAAATAAACCGTCTTTTTTAGTTCTAAATGAAAGATGGTAGAACAATATTTTATGCCCAGAAGATTAGATTTTAAACATCTCAGACTTTGTATAGATAATTATCAAACTGATCACCTTTTTATCCGCGACTGTGGGGGGTATGAACCTGATGGAACTTTTCGCCTCCAAGGACTAGTAAAAGTTGATGAAGATCTTGAAGGAAGAAGTCTTGATTTTCGTAAAGACACATCTGGATTATATCTCTTAATTGATTCAACAGAAGTGTTCCATTTTCCTTTGAGAGGTTATGAGAGTAAAGATACCAAGGGATTTTCTTTGGCCTATAAACGTATTGAACCAACTGAAGATGGAATTGGAAGAATGGTTATGTTAGGCACGGGGATAAATCCTTATGATGAGAATCTTCCAGAACCAAGGCAATCATTTTTAAGACACATTCTAGACGACCACCTTTTAGAGATCTATTTTCAAGGAATGATATACCTCAAGTTTCACTCCTGGTGGCAAAAGCCTCATTGGAAGTATTGGAAAGTTGTGAAAGAAGATCCGAGAAAATAGAATTCCTGAGAATATTCTCTTCGATAATAATGTGCCGGGGTTGTTGCGAAACTCTCCTTTGTCGGGGTAGCACAGACTCACTTTTCGTAGTTTAGCTCTAGTGCGGCGCCTTCCCCGAGGGAGGATCCCCTTCCGCAATCGATATTAAAAAGCAGCATCGTTCGTAAACTGGTGCTACCCTACACTTTCGCAACAACCTCTAATAGTACCATTAATTTTTAATATAACGATGATCTCCAAGGCCTTATGCTCCTCCTCGGCATCGAATCAACGGCACACACCTTTGGGATAGGTATTGTTAACGAGAAAGGAGAAGTACTGACAAATGTTAAAGATAGTTTTACTTCTCCAGATGCGGGAATGATTCCAGATAAAGTTGCAGAACATCATGAGACAGTTGCAGAACCAGTGTTACAGAAAGCCTTGCAAGAAATAAATCTTTCTTTAAAAGATGTTAATTATATTGCTTATTCTGCAGGTCCAGGCATAGATCCTTGCTTATGGAAAGGGTATCATTTCGCAAAGAAATGGGCAAAAGAAGCAAAAAAACCATTAGTGGGGGTAAATCATTGCTGTGCTCATCTTTCTATCGGAAAAGTATGGAACAAATTAAAAGATCCTATCTATTTGTATGTGTCTGGTGTAAATACTCAAATTATCTTTGAAGAAGCAGGAAAGTATCATGTCATTGGCGAGACCCTGGACATCGGGCTAGGAAATATGCTTGATAAATTTGCGCGATTACTCCAATTGGGTTTTCCTGGAGGGCCAAAGATTGAGGAGTTGGCAAAAAAAGGCAAGTATATCGAACTTCCATATATTGTCAAAGGAATGGACGTTTCTTTTTCAGGGATTTTAACGAAAATCCAACAACTGTATCAAAAAAAAATATCAAAAGAAGATCTCTGCCATTCAGTACAAGAAACCTGTTTTGCCATGCTCGCAGAAGCAGTCGAGAGAGCTATGGCACATACTGGGAAGAAAGAATTATTGTTAGTAGGAGGAGTAGGTGCAAATAAACGATTTTGTGAAATGCTAGGCCTTATGTGCCAGGAGAGAAAAGCAAAATTTTACAACGTTCCCCTAGATTTAGCTGGTGACCAAGGGGCAATGATTGCCTGGGAAGGATATCTCCGAAAGAAGCAGTATGGCGATATAGGAGTGAAACCACATTGGCGGGCTGATGAAGTTTAACTCTTGTGTTTATGCATTGTTAATCTCCTTGTTCCTGAAGAGCTTGTTTCTTCAGCAATTTTCCAATAGGTTTTTTCATTTTCAATTTCAACACCATCAAAAGTTAAGCGATACGTTATATGCACTTCAATGGGTTTTTCTTTTGATAAAGCCTCTTTTTTGATGCGAAATGAATAACTATGACCTTTTCTATTTAATGTAATATCGAGATACGGAGCCGTTTTGGCAAGGTTATCGGGATTTTCAGAAACTAACTGGATTTTATCTCCACGGACAAAAAGCGAGCCCTCTTCTAGCCAAACAATAACGTCTTGCTCAATAACCTTTTCCGTTTTCTTTCCTTCATCTTGTAACAGTTCTTCGGCAAAGTCGACAGTGACGAGGTGACTAAGATCCCCACGTATAATTCTGCGTCGTCTTCCTACTGTTTCCCACCTATGATTCAACATTCCGTAAATCTCTACGAGATGAGAGGCTATTCTTTCCAGAGGTTGATCTGGCGGGAAACGATCCAGAAGTTCCAGATGTTTCAGTGCTTGTTTTTCACTTACTCCGGGAAGAGGATTTCTTAAACAAGAACGGTAAAAATCACGATTATCAGCTCGTTTTTCCATATACTCATAAAAGCCAAAACAGTTCATGGGTGATCTGTTTTTTTAAACTTCATGAATATTCATAAGACTATTTTTCTTATTTAGAAAGGAAATGATCTTAACCTTACAGATAGAGTAAAGTTAGGCGTTAAATTATCATTTTTCTATTTAAAGATAAATCCGATCATAACAATCTCTTTTTGATGAATTTAAAATACTAAAATACCCTTCTCTCGAAAAAGAAAATACTCCCGGTATTTTTCTATCAAACGCCTGCTGAGGTAAATGCGGATGTCCATCCGCATTATGAAAAATAGGAATAGAGACCTTTCCTTCCTTATTAAAATCATGTGCTAACTCCATACTTCTTATTTTACTAAGATCAATGATCGGAATACAAAATCCTTTGATTTCGCCTTCCCTTTGAGCCGCTTCTAGCAAATCTTCAAGGACTTTTTTTGTACGTTCACAAGCAACCATTCTTTTTTGCTCAAAATCTCCAATTAAAAGCAGTTTAATGTCGCTCAGATTATGAATAGAATAAAGATGTGGGAAAAATTCTTCAAGGTCCTTCAGGTCTTTATATGTCATCATGCGATAAATTCTTCTTAAAAAGTCAATAAGGCCAAGAACCATATAAAACTGAGGTATAGATTTCTCCTAAAATAGTCCAGGGCCATTTCTTAAAGAAGGATCCTTTCACTTCGCTGTTCAAAGGCTCTTTTTCACCAGCTCTGTAGAAAAAAGTCGCCGCCTAGGCCAATAAGTAACCTGAGAACTGCTATTCGTAAGACCCGTTGGTAGGTGCCGCCACTCAAAATAAAATATTAAAGCGGCACGAAGGTTACGGCCAAGGCGACTTTTTCGAGATTTTCTACAGAGCCTTTTTCACCTGTCGTATCCTGAAACTATTTCCTTTCGATAGATAAATTGGTTTCATTTTATTAAGCCTCCGCTCTCATTTTCCTCTCAAAAGCTTGTGCTGGCGTCTCCAGCATTTCAAAATTAAGTGCTCGATGTGGCCTTATTTCATTGTAGTCTCCAGCATTTCAAAATTAAGTGCTCGATGTGGCCTTATTTCATTGTACCACTGTACAAATTCTTCTTTGGTTGCAAATGCAGACCTATGGTAATCATAACATTCAAACCATCGTTCAACTTTCCCATTACTCTGCGGATGCTTCACCCTGCAGAGTATTTGCTTAATACTTTTAGCATTAAGAAATGCTTTGAACTTAGAATCCCCCTCAACATTCGAAATAAATTGGGCTCCATGATCAGAGATACACTGTTTTATCTTGCCTTGTTGCAAGGCAAGTTCCATACCCTGTATGGAATGATAAGTAGTTGCTGAATCACATTCTAACAATGCCAATAGCTTCCTACTTGCATCATCTATGACAGCAAAAACATAGGTTTTGTCATTATAATGCCAGTCTATGTGCACTGCAGTTAGACTATGCTTTCTCTCATATCTAATCCAATCTTTCTTTCGAATATCTTTCTTGTTTTTCTTCTTGGCAAAGCCAAGAGTAAGCATGATTCGATGTATTCGATTATGACCAATATGCTTCCCAAAATCACGGAGTATTAACCGTTCTAAGGTATCTGCGGATACCCTATATTTTTGATACGTTTGTCTTACCATATCTATTTCCCATTGTTCTACAGGTTTTTGAGGACGACCATTCTCTTTGCCAATATCAGGCACTTGATTGGTGAGCTGGTATTCATTCCATACTTGGTTAACACGTCGTATGGAAATGCC
>JAGVYE010000010.1 GCA_018303445.1 Candidatus Woesearchaeota archaeon | reverse complement strand
GATCGCTTTTATAGTCACCTTTCCACGACCGCGAGCATAGGCAGCAAGAAGACCTTCGCCACAACCAACTTCTGCGCCGGTGGGAAAGTCTGGACCGGGAATGATCTGCATTAACTCTTGAACACTGATAGCAGGATTGTCAATGATGGCCTTTATTCCTTGACAGATCTCCCGCAGGTTGTGGGGGGGGATATTGGTGGCCATGCCGACAGCAATCCCAGAGGATCCGTTGATGAGAAGATTCGGAACTTTAGAAGGAAGAACTTCTGGCTCTTTTAGAGAGCCGTCAAAATTGTCTTTGAAATCAACAGTACTTTTTTCAATATCTTGAAGCATTTCTTCAGCTAGTTTGTGAAGCTTTGCTTCAGTGTACCGCATCGCCGCTGCTGAATCACCATCAATAGAACCAAAATTTCCCTGACCTTTGATTAAGGGATAGCGAAGGGAAAAATCTTGAGCCATGCGCACCAAAGAATCGTAGACAGCAGTATCGCCGTGAGGATGGAATTTACCAAGCACTTCCCCGACGATACGGGCACATTTCTTGAAGGGTTTGTTATACAACATGCCCAGATCGTACATAGCATAGAGAATGCGCCTATGGACTGGCTTAAGACCATCCCGGACATCAGGAAGAGCCCGTCCCACAATAACCGACATGGCATAATTTACATAGGCAATTTTCATCTCCTCTTCAATGATGCGAGGGATTATTTGTTCTGATGGTTGAGGAGGATTTGGGCTTTCTGTAGGGTTCATTTTTTAGATAAAAAATAAGAAGTTATAACTGGCTTCTTATCGTCGATAAATGGTAAGAAAATTAAGAATTTGTGGCTTTATAAAGATTACGCTTTTTCTGGAGATTTCACATCTTCCATCGCTTTCTTGATCTCATCATGCGATTCTTTCTCTTTCTTGTCCCATTCTAGGAGGCGTTCCACTTCCTCAGTTTCTTTATCAACAGCTTCGGCTTCTTTGAGGATCTCAGAAGGAACTTGCTTCAGAAAGGCCTGCTTTGCTTCTTCTGAAGGAAGATCAAAATACTCAAAAAATTTCGGAGTTAGTTTTACTTTATAGGTACGACCTAACTTTTCTTTTGTAATAAATCCCTTTTCTTCAAGCTGTTTCATATGTTCATAGGCACTGGCATTGCGCAACTTCACGACATCAGCTTGAACAAGAGGGTATTTCCACGCGATTACGGCAAGAGTTTCCATAAGTGGTTTCTCGAGCTCCGTAGAATGAACTAGAGAGCTGACTAAAGGAACATATTCATCACGAACGGTAAGTTTCCAGCCATTTTCTTTCTGAAGGAGATGAAAAGCACAGTCTTTTTCTGCATAATCTTTCTGAAGAGTATGCAAACCTTCCTCTACTTCTTTCAATTCTAAGGAACAAAGACTAGCGATTCTTTCTCCAGTTATTTCACGTCCAACAGCAAAAAGGACGGCCTCAATGCGCCTTAGTTTACTGTCCATGCAACATCACCTTTGAGATAAGGAAATATTTGCCTTCTTTTAAATCTATATGCCCTTCGTCAATAAGCTTATCTAAATAATCTTCCAATTTATCCTGGTCTACTCCAGTAAGTTGGCTTAGTTGCTGGGAAGTGAGTTGCTTATTGCCAAGGATAATGGTAACGTAGTTTCGGAGTAATTTATGCATATTTAGTTTAATGTGATCATGCTCAAATTTCATTTGCTTGGCAACCATATCAACATGATGCAACTTGCCTTGAAGATCGCTGAGGAAGATGGAAAGCTCGCCTTCAGTGAAAGGAAGTTCCTTGGGACGGATAACTTCAATGACAGAAGGCATATAATCAAAACAAAAGCGGAGAAGATGGGTTAATTGAAGAGTTTCCACTTCTACTTCGGTAAAGATGGCCCACAATTCTTGTTTTTCCAATTTTCGCGCTTCAGCCCTTTCTTCACAAAGGATTTTGTACCCTTTATCAGTTTTAAGCCTGGTGATATATTCTTTTAAAGCTTCTTCGATATACTCCTGGGGCTTACCTAAGACCTCAATAACAGCACGAAAAACGATCTTTTCTTCCATAAGAATTCTTTTAATAAAGGGTAGTTTTTAAGGGTATCGGTGATCTGTTTTAACACTATTAAGTAGTAAAAATTACAAAAGTTTATAAATAAACACCTCTTTTTTGATTACTATGAGCCATGAAAAGGAGAAAAATGGGTTTGGAGCATATTTTATGTTTTTTTTTCTAGCTGCGGCGCTTAGTCTTATTTCCAGCCCGGATATTGAAGCTGTAGTAGATTCTCCCTATACTTTTGGGGCTCATCGTGGGAGTTCTGTCTTATTTACAGAAAATACCTTAGAAGCGATAAAGAAAGCCGTAGAGGATACACGATATGAATTTATTGAATTTGATATCCAGTATACGGAAGATAAGAAAATTGTTGTCTACCATGATTTAACTTTGTTTCGTTTGCAAAAGAAGCTTTTGCGCATCAGCAATCTGACTTATGAAGAACTTTCTAAAATGAGCAGCTTTCACATCCCAAAGTATGAAGAAGTGATGAATACAATAGGATGGAAAAAGAAAATTAACATCGAAATTAAGTCGCAAGGGAATCTTGAGAGTGACAAACAACTTGTCGATTGGATCGTAGCTGATTTAGAAACGAGAGGGATCATTAAAGAGACCTTACTCAGTTCCATTTCAGAAGAAGTGGTTCATTATATTAAGACCAAGTATCCTTTAATTAAAGTTGGCCAGATTTTTTGGATCGTGCCGGCAACATATGCGGGGGATTTTTTTACAGAGAGATGGTACCAAAACGTCAGTGAAAATGGGGCTGATTACCTTTTATTACATGGGTTAAATCTGCGTAATTACGAGAACCTTCTCAAATTAAAACCAAATGATAAGACCCTTGTCTTTTGGTTTTTTAATGATTCCATGTATGTCGTTCATGCCACAAAAAATGACAAAATGTGGTAAAAATAATTTTACTTTTTCTTGAAAAGAATTAGGATAGTTAACAGGACAAACGTGATAATGAGAATATAAGGAAGGCTCTTTCTAGTTTTTTCAGTGTTAGATTCATAGATGACCATTCCTTTAAGGAATGGTAAGAGCTCTTTTTTACGATATTGATCTTGTTTTGAAAATGAGCTTTCAAGGAAATTGTTTTGAGTCTTTTTAGAAGAAGCTGTCGTCGAGACGGCCCGAGGGAGTTTTTTCTCTTTTTCTTGTACAAAACTGGGCAGATAAAGCGGGGTTATGATTTCTTGAGCGGTCTTTTGATCGAGACGCTGCAAAGACACTTTTAGTTTGTATTCACCACCTTCCAGATTATCATCAAGATGGAACATCATATCAAAGTTTTTGTCAGAATTAGGGTTAAGATTGAGAATTTTAGAATCGGCATCGCGGGAAGACGTTTCATGATTACAAGAATAACATTTCTTTCCCCTATACACGTATCCCCACACTTTATAGTTGTGTTCTGAACCAGGATTATTTATTTTGAGAGAGGCCAGAACAGTATTTCTTTCATTGAGAGAAGGAATGATGTTAAGAACCTCTAAGGAAGCGGTTTTCTTAGAAACACTTTTTTTCTCTGTATCTTCGGAACAAGAGAGAGATTTGATCTCAATTTTCTTTTTTTCAGCGACCTCCAGTCCTTCGATGATAAGATCATAAGTATCTGAATCATAATCGCATGATTCTTTAAGGAGTAAAGGGATAGTTAAAGTATAATTAGTGAACTTATTTTCGAGATTAAGCGATGTTTTCTCACTAACTTTTTTCCCTTTCGAATTCTCTACATATGCTGACACGGTATACTTTCTCGTATCGCCGCGATAAAGAGCTATTTTAACCTTCAAAGTATCCCCAAATTGGGGGGAAGAAGGGGATACGTCGAGAATAGCGAGAGAAGATTCTTTAATAGAACTGACAGTATTACCTTCCACACCAGTGATAATCAGTGGTTTGGTAATAAAGTTGTTTTGGGGATTGTGATCAAAGCAGGTAGTATTAGTAATATTTGCTCTGAGTAAATAACCACCTGACTGAGAGAAAGTTTTACGGAAGGGACCGAAAACAGAAGTAGCAGTGGTATTTTTCTCCACTTTTTCCTTGATAATCACGCCAGAAGGATCTTCGATCCAGTACGTAAAAAAGGCCTGAGTGTTATTTTTATCTTCTTGGACTTCAATTTTCCAACGTATCTCAGCATCTTTAGGATTAATTTCCCAAATTTCTTTATCTAAGAGAAGAGAAATCTTCCAGTCACAGGTTCCAAGAAGGCTATTTTCTTTTCCTGGGGTCCCGTTATGAAGCAAACTGGAAGCCCAGTTTTTATCCGTTTGGGAGGAAAAAATCTCAATTTTTTCTAAGGAGTTGTCTTCTCCTCCCCATAAAGCGGAGTAATTTATGGCGTCTATGACCTGAAGAGCGGAGTCCTTTAAAGCGATAAAATCCCCTTCTGTATTTTTAAGAGAAAAACTGCTTTTAAATAAAGTGCCATTAAAAGAAGGATAAATCTGAAGAAACTTCTCAACATCGTCAGCAATAATGCCATAACCATAGAGAAGCCAGCTTCCGTTAATAAGAATAATACTATGATCGATATTGTTCTCAAAAAGTTTCCAGCCAGAAAGGTTAGGTGAAGCATTACTATAAATTTCTATCCATTCAAAACCATTATCTGTCCCTATCGGGTTATACATTATCTCTGTGATCACAACAGAGGCAGAAACAGAGGGAAAAAAGAAGAGAAGAACGTACATTAAATGGCAATACTTCATTTATTTTAAACCTCACGGTTAGGGGTATGCATTTAGTTGCTTCTTATGTGAGGAGCATCGGCTCGTTCTTTGCTGTACGAACAGAGGTGTGGTTCCCTCCCAGATGGAGCTCCCCCTTTCCACAACCGAGGTCGTATTCGCTTGTACCACTCGCGAATTGATGCTCCTCACCCAGCAACTAAATACATACGGTTAGGGAAACCTTGGTAAAATAAGGTTATTAAAGGATTTCCTTGCTGGAACAGTTATTTTACTATTCTTGAATACTAAACAAAGTTTTTAAACTTCTTTGCAATTAGAGTTAAATGAACAATGTGGCCTTTTAGTTTTAAGAAGAAAGTACCTAAAGTTCCCTTTCCTGAAGGTAGGCTAGATGAAGGTTCGCTACGCTTCCCACGTCATGCACCCTTAGAGAAGGTTATTGGGCCCGAAAAAGTGCAGGAAGCCGCAGGAATAAATAAGAAGGAAATGCTACCTGAGACAGAAGAGTTAGCCTTCGAAGAGTCGCCAATGGAAGAAGTGACGCCTATGGGATTACCTTCTTTCCAGCCACAAGTTAGCGAACCTCTGTTTATCAAAAAAGAAGTTTACCAGCGAATGTTGGGGGAATTAGAAAGTTTGTGTGGAGATTTACTAAATTTAAATGAGTTGAATACTGATTTGGAAAAGTCAGAATTTAATGAAGAAAATAATTTTGCCCTGTTGCGTAAATATGTAAAGTCAATGCATGATCGTCTCTTGCAAGCAGATAAAGTATTATTCAAGTCGTAGGTGATAAACAATGGAAAGAATGCCCGTTTTTATAAAAATTGAGGAATATAATGATGTTCTTACGTTGATGAGAACGGTACGTAAAAAATTAGATGAAGCGAAAGAAACATTGCTAAAAATTCATGATCTTAAAAATGAGGAAGACCACCAATTAGAGTTGTGGCAGAATACTTTAGCAGATGTTGAAAAGAAGGTAGATTTTATTAGTCATTCGCTGAGCGAACCTGAAGACGTCTAAAAATGATAAAGAAAATGACTCATCTTAAAAATAAGCATCATCGGAGAGCGAGAAAAAAAGAGTCTTTAGATAAAGACCCGCAATATATGGTACAGGTTAATGAACCTATAATGGTGCGAAGGGATATCCTAGAGTCATTAAGGGATGTTATTCTCTTTATGCAGGGATATGAAAAATTTAGAAAAGTGCAGGAAAAAAAAGTGATGCTTTTCACGCTTTTGAAATCACAAGTAAAAGAACTTTCTTCGTTACTTCAAAATAAGATGTATTTATATTTCCCAAAGGGAAAACTACGAGTAGTGAGTCCTCCAGAGATGATGGAAGAAGAGGAAAAAGAAGAGAAAGTGGAAGAACCTGTAAAGAAAGTTGAGTCTAAGCCAAAGCTGCAACCGACGGAGAAAACGCCAATGCCGCCGGCGCCTAAAATGATGATTAAGCCTCGTGATGATCTGGACGATTTAGAATTACAACTGAAGGATATTGAGAAGCAGTTGCAAAATATTCAATAGTCATTCTTTCTGCGTTAGGTTTATAAAATAAGAACTGATTTTCTTTGTTGTTGCGGACGTGCCGGAGTGGTCAAACGGGATAGACTCAAGGCATTGGAGTGACGAGTGCTCGTTAGAGTGCGATGACTAAACTCACTGTACGTCATCTATTGGCTTAGTGCCTACGCAGGTTCGAGCCCTGCCGTCCGCATTTATTTCCATTTAAGGATTCTGACTATGCCTTTGGTGGCGTCGACTTCGACAAAAGTATCTTCCTTCAACACTTGAGTTGCGATTTTAGTGCTCACAATACAAGGTTTCTTTAATTCTCTGGCAACAATAGCAGCAGGGCTGATTACGCCGCCTTCATTAGTGACAAAAGCTGCGGCTTTATGCATGGCCGGTAAATAATTGGGATGAGTTGTGTTTGCAACTAAAATGTCTCCTACTTTAACACGTTTAATGTCGTGATACGTTTTTACAATTCTTACTAATCCTCTCGCTTTTCCCTTTTGAACTGTGATCCCACGAACAATGATTTCTTCCTGCTGCTTTTTAATAATCTCTTGAGCAATCGTAAGATATCTGCTTATTTTGTGATCAATAACCCGCATAGTAAGACTACCGTCTAAAGTAGTGACTACAAATGGGTTGTTGGCTCGAAATTCTAAGACTTTTTGAGGGAAAACATTTTGAATAAGGCCCTCTTCTAATTCATCTAATGAAAGGAATCCTAAACTGTTGCGTTCAACCTTAAATTTTTGGGAGGCATACGATAACCTCCCAAAAAGATTACACCATAAATGTGGTAAAGAAACTGGCGAAACATCGCAAGTAGAATCTGTGAATAATGTGATTCGTCAAAGACTGGGAAGATACGTGAGAAAGACGTGCTCTTTCTCCAAGTCTACGGTTAATCACATTAAAGTAACAGGATTATTTTTGCAAGAATATAATCAGAAAGGTTATCAGTCAAATGATCACATTACCCAAAAATCTGCTTCAGACGATATAAAAACATAAACAGTGATTCAGGATATTCGTATTGACCTCCAACTTTGTTCTCATTAAGAGTTTGAATTTCATTATTCCAATTCTGAAGAAAATCGAAAGAAAGAAATAGTTCTCTTTCTTTTATGTATTTATACTAAAAGTGCTAAATATTCGAACAATTATTAGCACTTTTGTACGCACAGAAATGGCGATTTCTGGCGTGCCGAAAACTTTGTTTTCGAGCATATACAAATGTGATTAAATAAATTCGAAAACTAATCACATTTAGTATATTATTGACACTCTTCCAGTCTCGCATCTTTATCACCTAAAGATTTGATTGGAAGAGCTACTATTTCTAACTATTCATGCAACACAGGATTATATGCGCTAAATGAAATAAAGTTGCTACTTCCAAGTACTAGGATCATTTTTTAAAGTCTGGCTTCTTTCAAAAATAATGTTCCCTATTATTAATTAGTATTATTAGTATAATAATAGTATAATAATCGGAAAAAAATGGTGTTTTATTTATGAAAAAAGACATAAGAATAATTTTCTTGTTAAGCGCGATAGTTACTTCCTTGTTTTTGATTGGCTGCATTAGCCAACAGCCAGCAGGACTGCCGCCACCGGCTGGATCTGATACCGCTTTAGCTGGACAGGGATTCGCCACGGGAACTTACGATCACGAATACCAATTATACAATCGCTTTTCTGCTGACGGTTCGGTATTTATTTATTTAGTAGCTGATGGGGGAATTCCTGGACAATGGGATCCATTAGGTCGGTTAAGAGTTGGAGAAGAAGTTACACGCGGGACGTTTACATTAACAGTATTGCCTCGGGGGCAAGAGAAAACTCCCGGAAACAGGCTGCGCTTAGATTCAGATTGTGCTGGTTATAATATTGAATTTGACAATGCGGGAAATTATTGGATAACTACTCTCAGCGGGGTAGTAGACCAGTTTTCAGTTCCGTTAAATACTGCGCGGCTGCCGCGGCAAATTTCAGGAACCAATGATGCTATAAGAATCTATAGAAGCAGTTCCAGTGTAGCTTGGTTTACCTTGCATTGTGATGCTATAACGGGAAGCCAACCCAGTGAACTCCTACAAAGCCAACCAGCACCAGCAACTGTTATTGGTTGCCGCGATACTGACTCGGCGAATTTGTTAGTTGGTGGAAAGGTTATACAAACGCTAAGCGGTGGTCAAAGTCAAATCGCTGCCGTTGACTCTTGCGTAAGTAAAACAACAGTACGCGAAACGATGTGTAGTCGAGACTCTAGTGCGAGTGGAGAAACCGCTAATAATTTTAACGTCTTTAGCGGTATGAGAGACTGTAACCAAGCAGGTCAAATGGGTTCCATTACTGAACCGTTGGGACCGTTTTCAAGATCATACTGTGTTGAAGACTCTCCTGGACAGTATGGCTACTGCACTTCCCCCTGTCAGGAATTCCGTGTAGGTCCAAGTGTTGAACAGCACTATTTTATAGTAGATCTCCTTAAGGAAGGTGTGAACATTGAAACACTGGAACGATCTCTAAGAAGTACGGACTTTGAACGCTGGCAATGCTACGAAAGTTCAAGTGGTTATTCGACCTGTGATACGATTGTCAGACGAATTAATGTTTTAAGGCCTAATGGGAATGCTGTTAGTATGTACTACTGTTATTTTCTTGGCGATACCCCGCCTCAAGTAGCCCGCAATTAAGTATGCTCATTTCCTTTGAGGCAATATTCAAATAGATAAAAGATCTACTGATCTCCCAAACTTTTAACTAATAGCTCTTTTTTTAGCATTAGATGATATCTGAACCAAGAGAAGACTCTTGAATCCTGTTAGCCCTGACGCAGCGATTGATTAGAACAGAAAATTTTATATATTATGTGTAAAACACATAATATTATGGTAAAAATACATACCCAAGATAAGCTTTTAAGCTTGCTGCTTTCCAATAAAAGAGAACACTTTTCTATTAGGGAAATTTCCAAGAGGATTAAAATAGATTATAAGACAGTCTATTTATTGGTCCAAAATCTGATCCAAAATAAGATCATTTTATCCCAAAAAGCTGGCCAAACTACGCTTTGTTCAATCAACTTAAGATCATTCAATTCAGATATTTTCAGAGCCGAGTCTTTAAGAAAAGAGGAATTGTTAAAAAACAACAATTTTTCTGCGTTGCAAAGCTATTTTAAAGAAGTTAAAAACCCTTTCTTTGTCTTGCTTTTATTTGGTTCTTATGCCTCAGGAAAAGCAAGAACTGGTTCGGATATTGATCTGATGCTGATAACAGACGATAAAACAATTGAAAGCCAAATTAAGAATCAAATGTCTTTGATACCTTTGCCGGTGCATTTATTAAGTTTTACCGCGGGAGAATTTATTTCTATGCTCAAAACTACGGAATTTAATGTTGGGCAAGAAGCTTTTTATAATAACATCATTTTGTTCGGAATTGAGGATTATTATAGGCTAATTCAAGGTGTTTGAGAAGGAAAGAATAAGGGAAGCAGAACGAAATGTTAAGAGTTATTTAGAAGATAATTTATTATGGAAATATTCAGAATTTAGGACAGAAATTTTAGAAACGTACTTGAGAAATTATCAAGAGTCATTAAACGTAGCGCAAAAATTATTTGCTCAAAATTGGTCTTCTTTATGGGCTGTTGTAATATCTTATTATTCCATGTATTATATAGCTAATGCTGTTTTATATAAATTTGGCTACAAAGTAGGTTCAAAGATTAGCCATAAAATAACCTCGGATGCTTTAATTATTTTTGTTCGCAATAAACTTAAGGAGAGTTTATTGAAGGATTTTGAAGAAGCCAAAGAAGAAGCTTTGGAAATTGTTGGCAGGAAAGCTGATGAAGTTCTATTGAATTATGAACGAGAATTGGAGAAGAGATCCAGTTTTCAATATCAGTCCACCGAAGAGATTAAGAGAAATAAGGCTGAAACTTCTTTAGAACGAGCTAAAACATTTATCTTTGAAATGAAGAAATTATTATAATCAACTTTAAGAAGCATAAAACTAGTAAAATTAGTAAAATGATTTACGAACCACGCGAGGATTCTATCTTACTTGAAAAGCAAGTCTCCAAACTAGCTTTAGGTAGAGTTTTAGATCTTGGCACAGGTTCAGGAATTCAGGCTTTAACGTTAATCAAAAGTCCTTATGTAAGAGAAGTCGTGGCTGCCGACATAAGCAAAGGGGCCATTGAAAAACTGAATGAACAAATCAAAAAACAGCGCTTACGTAAAATAAAAGTCCTCCACTCCGATCTCTTTGAACAGGTTCGGGGTCAATTTAATACCATCATCTTCAATCCCCCGTACTTGCCGCAAGACAAAAATATTCAAGATGAAGCTATCTATGGCGGCAAAAAAGGCTGGGAAATATCTGGGCGTTTCTTTCGCCAAGCCTCTCGGTATCTTTTTCCCGAAGGGAAAATCATTTTTCTGTTCTCCTCCTTAACCAACAAAGACAAGATCAACGAAATTATTGCCCACAACCTCTTTGAGCATCAAGAACTTGACAAACAGAAATTGCCTTTTGAAGAATTGTATGTGTATGAAATCAAGAAAACTCTTTTACTTCGCGAGCTGGAAGGGAAAGGGCTAGAGAATGTCCGTTATTTTTCCCGCGGGAAGCGCGGCCTTATCTACAAAGCCGCATTTGATCAAAATAAAATGATTAAAAGTCATCTCGCACAAAAAAAGATCATAGCCGTAGCCGTGAAAGTCAAAAATGAGCAAAGCGCGGCCGAAGGAACGGTTGAAAATGAAGTTAAATGGTTAAAACTTCTCAACAAATATCACCTTGGTCCATTTTTTCTCTTTTCTGGGAAAAACTATTTTGTCTGCCAGTTTATAGAAGGAGAATTTATTATGAAATGGATAGAGAAAAATACCAAAGACAAGATCATACTTCTTCTTAAAAACATACTTCAGCAATGCTATGTTCTTGACACCTTCAAGGTTACGAAAGAAGAAATGCATCATCCTCAGAAGCATATTATAATAGATAGTAATAACACACCCGTCTTTCTTGACTTTGAACGGTGTACAGAAACACCAAAACCAAAGAATGTCACCCAGTTTCTCGAATTCCTCTGTAGGATAAAAGAGATATTAAAGAAAAAAGCAATTCTTATCGCCCCCCAGGAGATCCGCAACATCGCGAAAGCGTATAAACTGAATTATGATAAGAGACTTTTGAACGAGATTTTCGATAAGAAATGAGTGTGCCTATATTATATGTGCCCCTATAATATTATAGAAATCTTGTAAATCTTTCCCCCCCCAGTTATCTACTAGTTTTTCAAACTGCTCAATATCAACCCATTCAATAAAACTCAAGTTTGCCATTACAATATATTCCTTGTTTCAATTCCACTGGCCGCCAGGAATCTTGGACCAGTGTCGCTTCCAGCCAGTTTGCTAACTCTTTCTGATTTCCAATCGTCGCCGAGAGACCAATAAGTTGCGGAGAAATAAGCATCTTGAGTAAAGTAATAATAATCTCTACTGTTGGGCCTCGAGTGGGATCATTCAGAAGATGAATTTCATCAATAATGACTGTTTTTACTTCCGTTAGCCAGGAATGGGGGTGGCGCAGAAGACTATCCAGTTTCTCGGCAGTTAAGATGAGAAAGTCATATTTCCCTAAATAAGCACTCTCCGCTTCTATCTCTCCTGTGGATAGGGCCACAGAATAAGGAGTTCCAGAAAGGAGTTTCTGGTATTCTTTATATTTCTCATTGGCGAGAGCCTTGAGCGGCACGACATAAAGCACTTTTCTCTTGCTTTCCAGCGCTTTGACCAGGGCCATGGTGGCGACAAAGGTCTTTCCCGAAGCCGTGGGGGCACATACCAATAAAGACTTTCCTTCGAGAACTCCAGCTTCTACGGCTTTCTCTTGGATTGGCGTCAGTGTAGTATATGTTTGATAATACCTTTTACAGAACTCTGGCAGAGGCAGTTCTTGCAGATTCATAAGCCCCTCATTGTACCGCAAATTTATAATCTTTTAGATCCCAGATTGGAGAAATATACTAAATCCGTGACTTTCAAAAAAAAAATCACGGATTTTGGTATATACCAAAGGAATTAGGTTTCAAACCTAATTCCTTTTAGTATAAAACTGTCTCCTAGAACTTAGTTCCATAAAAGAGAATTTCATCATTCAAAAATAATGACTGTCCAAAACATCCAAATTTTAAGCTTTCAAGACCTATAGACTAAATACTTCTTTTTCACTCTAGAATTTTTGCGAAAGACTTATAAATATATTTTAGGGTCTTACTGCTACTTACATCAAAGGCTCTATGGTTTCCTTGGGGGAACTCGTAACCCATGAAATCGAAAAGGTTGGTCAATGGTGGCATACCTTTCGGAATTTTTATGGGGGATGATGGTCGTTTGATGGAAGCCCAATACGCATATTCAAACACGGAGGTGTGTTAGTAAAATGAAAATAAAAAGAATGGTAAAGCGCTTGTTTGCAGTTGGAACAGGCGTAGCAATGCTTGGAGCAACCGCAATGGGTGCCATGGCTGCTGACTTAAGCGACTATCCGACGATGTTCGTCACGGATGGAGTGTTTAACGGCTACTTCGTTGTAGGTGAAAGTGCCAAGCCTATCGACAACTTAGCAATGACTGATATTGCTACCAGTATGAAAGTTCGTTCTGGCAAAAAGACCACGACGACTGTATCGGGCGATGCTTGGATGGTCGGAACTTCTTCTAAGAAATATGAAATGGCCAACAGCAACGCCAGTGCAAGCCAAATTTACGGTGAAACAATTCGTGCCATCAACACCTTTATTGGTGATGAAGAGCTTAAGGCCCTAGGCGATGGCTCCTATAACACTAACGAAAATGACTTTAGCTACCAGCAGTTCTTGTTCTTCGATGATCAGGAACAATCCGGAGCCGACAGCCATATCGTTAAATTCGATGAAAACGATAACGATGTTTTGGCCGATTACTTCTATGTTAAGAATGGCCGTCAAATTGCGCGGTATAAATTGGAGTTTGGTTCCTCTGCACAATCAGATAATACTGATTCTGATGGAGCAGCAACAACCACCGGAGCCTACTTGGACGACTTTAGAAATACCGAAATTAAATTGTTAGGTCAGAGTTATACCATTGTTGAAGCAACTAGACCAACGGCAGGAAGAACAACATCTGTAAAATGGATTTTAATGAAAGGAGCAACACGAGACACCTTACTTGAAGGAGCATCACACGTCTATAAAGTAGGCGATAAAGAGTACGATGTTTCTCTCTCGTTCGTTGACTCTACCAACGCCAAGTTTACGGTAAACGGACAAGTAACTAATAAACTTGCAGTCGGAGAAACGTACGTCCTTTCTGATAAAACAGAAATTGGTGTCAGTGAAATCTTGTATCAGGCCTATGCTGGCGGGGTACACTCTGCTCAGTTCTATGTAGGAGCGCAAAAGTTAGAAATGAGAGATGACAACTCCACCGTTGCCGGGGGAGCATACAACATGAAAGTTGGTTCTGAAGATATTGATGGAACAACGGTCATCTTCTCTGGAACAGACGACACCAGTACCACTTCTCTCAGCACTGTAGAAGTCAACATCACCGCCGAAGACGACTTCTGGGTTGGAACAGGCAAGAAATTAAGTGATGTCATTGCTCTTGCCGGTGAAGAGAAAGAAGCTCTCATGGGTGGAGCCTTTGATATAGAATATAAAGGCCTAGCTAAGCAAGATGCCAACAATTTAATGTTGCGGACTTCAGGAGCTCGACGATACCAACTGCGTCTCTATGATGGAGATGGAAAAATGGTTGATATCCCCGTAGCCTATGCTGAAGGAACAAACAACTTAAGTTGGGGAGAAGAGTCTTGGAGTGGAGCAAGAACCAACCAAAAAAGGTTTCATTGGATGGAGCCAAACTCTTCGTTGTTAATTGACAACGATGTTGGTGGATGGAACAATCTGGCATACCAAGGAAACATGAGTAAGGACGATTTCTTTATCGTCACTGGTGGAACAGCCGCTGATGGTTCAGCAAAGTCGTATTTATTGCAATATAAAGGTTCTGACAGGCAAACGAAAACGAGCCCAAAAATCAAGTTTAAGAACGTAGGTAGTGCTGAAACGATGGAGTACTCTGTAACTTCGTTAACAGCAACGGGAACAACCGCAACCATTAAACTTGGCGGCTACTCGTTCATTGTGCAGAACGCATCCGAGCAAGCAACAGACGACTTTAACATTAACGTCGACTTGAATGGTGGAGGAACGGTTGCCGCTGCAAGCGTAGACTTCGTAGATTATTATGGGTCTAGTTGGAACATAACTACTGATGGTTTTGGTCGTAACGCAACCCCAGAAGATGCTGTGACTATAAGGTCATTTTTGTCAAATGCCGATGATTACGACAATTTTCTGCCAATGAATATTGTTTTGAACATTACGGCTGCCTCAGGACCTGAAGTACGTGCTAGCTTAAGACAGTATGCACCTTCCACTGGAGGAGGAACAGGTCTAGCATCGTCCTTACTAACACCAAGCGGGGAAACGGAAGTTGCGTATGGGTACACGAGCATGGGCGCAAAGTTAACATTTAAATCGCCTAGTGGAGATCCGCAGGAGCTTACAATAAATTACCCGAAAGAACAGAGTCTGCCTCAAGTGTATATTACCAGTGGTGCTGTAACTTCAGGCTCTAAAGCAGTTGGAGACTTGGTAGCAGTAGAAGTTGTTTCTGCAACAAAGCTTGACAGCGAAGTGTCAAACGCCGCAGCTCAGAACTTGGTTGTTGTGTGTGGCCCGTGTGTTAACACGATCGCTGCTGAATTGCTTGGCAACCCTGCTGATTGTACCAGTGGGTTCACGCCTGGAAAAGCTCGCATCAAGTTGTTTGACAACAGCGGAAAAACAGCGATGTTAGTAGCTGGTTACTCTGGCGCTGACACAAGGTTAGCTGGTAAAGTTGTTGCTCACAGATGGGCTGAGTTGAAAGGCGCGGAAGTCGAAGTTGAAGGTACGACCTACAGCGACGCTACCATTAGCGCACCGGCGGCACGCACTGTTGCCGCACCAGCTGCAGCAGCAACTACAACTGCAAAATAAGCCGCTACGGCTTTTTTCTTTCTTTTTTCTTCTTTCTCTTTTGAAAAGTTTTCTAAAATTTTCTTTAACACCTTTAACACAAAACTTTATATATATTAGAGGACATCTATAAAAAAGGTGAGTTACTATCGACTATAAAGAACACTTTCCTTTAGTGGTCATATTCCTGCTATTGGTGTTATCTTTTTTTATTGTTAGATCCTTGCTGTTAGCCTTGGTGATGGGAGCGATTCTCGCCTATGTTTTTCACCGCATTTACCTCCTGTTTCTCTCCAAACTAAAAAATAAAACTGTAACCTCTCTTCTTCTATGTTTTCTTGTTTTTCTTCTCCTGATTATCCCGGGAATTTTTCTCATCAAAACACTTGTCGAAGAATCCTTTGTACTATACGCCCTAACAAAACAAAAATTAGCGACAGGTTTTTTTAGCAACTGTGAGAATGCCTTTTGTCAAGCGCTTCGTGATTTTAGTAAAGATCCAGACATCAATTATAAGATTCAAGAAATCTTTAAAGCCACTACTAGTACTATCATTAAACAAGGCACTGGTTTTCTTATCGGCATTCCCCGTTTGTTTGTCAACTTATTTGTTGTTTTTGCCAGCATGTTTTACTTCTTGAAAGACGGCGAGAAGGTTGAACAGCATATTAGCCATTTCCTGATCCTAAAAGAACGGAAATTTAATTTTATCACTACACGATTAAAAGAAATTGTTCATGGTGTTGTCTATGGCTACCTTTTAGTCGCTTTATTGCAAGGAGCACTGGGAGCTATCGGTTTTTTACTCTTTGGCATCTCTTCTCCATTTTTCTGGGGCGTGGTTATGGCCTTCCTGGCTCTCATTCCTGCCGTAGGCACGGCCGTCATTTGGGTTCCCGCCTCGATTTTCCTTCTCTTGGATGGAATTTTTCAAAACTCCAATTTTCTAATTTATAAGGGGGCAGGACTATTCATTTACGGATTAGCTATTGTAGGAAGTATTGACAACATTCTCAAACCGAAACTCATTGGAGAAAGAGCTAAAGTCCATCCTCTAGTCGTTATTCTTGGCATCCTCGGCGGTTTAATCTTTCTCGGCCCTTTGGGTGTGATTATTGGTCCTCTGGTCCTTTCCCTCACTCTAGTTGTGATAGAAGCTTATTTTCATGTAGAGGATAATTAACTTTTTAGGATAAACCCGCCAGAAACCCCGCCAGTTTAGCTTAAGCCCCCTTCAACTACTCTCTACTTTCTTCTTTGCATATTCCATCACCTGTTGGAGATAAGACTCTATACTTACCTCTTCGGGAATATTTTTCATAAAAAAAGCTTTTCCTAAGTTAATGGAATAAGTCCTAAAAATCTTATCTAAAATATCTTTCTTTGGCTTGGTATTAACAATCTCTTTATACAACATCTCTTTTTTTTCGAAACAAATGCGGTCTTGATAAAAACGATAAGAAGAACGCGCATGGTGGTAAGCAATGAGGCATCCTAATAAAACCACCACGCCAACAAGGATCAATGCCCCTGTCTTGAGCAAGGTTTCATCTCTTCCTGTTAACTCCAGGAGAGAAATATTCACCAGTATTCCTACATAAAAGATAATTCCCAGAATAAGCAACGTCACTGTTTTTGGCACCACCGTTCGCGACTTTTTTTGTGGCAGAACGTACCGCGGCACAGTTGATGGAGATGGCAACATAAAGAAAGGAAGAAAGAGAAGTTTATATGTTTTTTGTGGGGAGGGCACAGTTCAAAAAGTGAGTGATTTTGTACATTACTGAAAAATCGAATTGTGCCCTGGGGAGTGTGAATCATTTATGAAAAATTCTGGCACTCTTTATTAGGAATAAATAAATTTGAATTTTCCGATCTGATTTTCTTCTTAGGCTATTTTTAATTCTTTCAAGAATAATGAGATTATTTTAAGTACATAAATCTTCTAATATCTTCGCTGATAATTTTCTACTGTATACCTCGATAAAATGTACTCTATCTGAAAATCCTAGATATTTAGCAGCACATCTGTAAGCTTCAAATCGTGATTTTGTATCAAATCGTAAATTTCCTGTTACTAAATCAAATACTTCTTGTACACATACTCCTCTTGATGATCCTACTATGTCAACTTCGGATACTTTATTCTCAACAAGAGATTTTTTGAGAGCTAAGAATTGCGGTGCATAGTTATGTCCTTTACCAATATACTTTCCGTTTTCATAAGGAATATGTTCAAATGAGTTTAGATCAATGAAAGAAGGTATATCCATTAAATTTGGATGAGAAACGTAAGGAAGCGGACCTCGCTCTTGAAAAAGATCTCTTAACAAATAAACTGAAAAACCTCTGTCTAATGTTGCATACATTTTTCTTTTGATCTGGCTCCTCATAGGTTCGCTTAATGATAGATGAACAACAACTAAATTTGTCACTTTCTTCCTATATGGAATCTTAATTAAAAATCTTCCTTACTGTTAAAAAGCTGTTAAAAAACTACAAAAAAAATGGGCCTGCCCAGATTCGAATTCCCCAAACTCTTGGCATTTCGCACGTCGTGGGGCTTTACGCCTCACTAGAGTGAATTTGATCCAACTTTTTGCGTAAGCCAAAAGTTTGCTGGGGACCCTCTCGATTCTGCGCTTCTGCACGTCAACGAGATATCATCTGCAGCACTTAAAATTCTGTTTCTGAATTCTAAGCGTAGCCGCTAGACCACAGGCCCGTCTCTAGGACAAAAATATTTATATTGTTTTAAAAACTTTCTCTTTTCATGATCAAATCTTTCGAAAAATCACTTGACCCTGAAGCCGCCTTTCTTTCCGGTCTTTTAGATCTTCAGTATGGTCTTAAGGTAACGGATAAATTGTCTCGTCTTGCCCCTCATGTTTCATGGGCGAAGGGCTGGCCGCATAACCTCCAAGCTTTTTGGAATGCTGAAGCTTTCATGTGGAGCAGAAAAATAGAGAAACAACATCGTGATCTTATTGCCAAGGAGCTTGGCATTCTAAAAACTGGTAAAAATCTCGATCTTGGCTGTGGAGCGTATTCTTATATTCCTTCCGTTGGATTTGATGTTTCTCCCAAAATGCTTGATTTCAACGAACAATGTTATGCTAAGGTTATTGGCGATCTTGAAAAAAAATTACCATTCAAAAACCAAGAATTTGCTTCCGCCACGGCCATCTTTGTTTTAAATTACATTCTTAACTATCAATTACTATTGCCAGAAATCAAAAGAGTACTTGCTCCGAAAGGAATTTTTGTTGCCGTTCTGTATAATGGAGAAATCAATGACTGGCAGCGTCAGAAAGAAGTTAATACTTTCGGTAAAAAAGAATGGAAAAAAATTTTGGAAGAACACGGCTTTAAAGTTAAAATTTCGGAAAAAGCAAAACTTTTGTTCTTCCACTGTTTTAATTGTTCTTAATTTTGTCAGCCCAATCAATTTAATTATAAGACGGCTCTGTAGAAAAAGTCGCCGCTTAGGCCCATAAGTAACTCTTTCACAACTGAGAACTGCTATTCGTAAGACCAGTTGGTAGGTGCCGCCACTCAAAATAAGATATGAAAACGGCACGAAGGTTACGGACCTCATTTATGCTTAAAAAAGAGGGAAAATGGAAGTTTTTGACAGAACGCAACTATTGAAAGATAGTGGGTATGTTGATAAAGAAGGCAAAGTAACTGAAGAAGAACAGGAAGTAGCTATTGGTTTATATCGCAAAACTGGTTTCCCGGAACCTCTTAAGTCGTATCGCATTTGGGTGGAAATGGTCGATCTAAGTTTAGAGGAACCTTATTTTTGGTTTGTTGACAATATCACTCAATATATCACTCATCTTGATAAGTTAGAAGATTCCTTTGCGGCCGCAGAGAACTCTGCTTTTTTCGGCGTTACTCAACAAAGGTTAGGGGCGCAGCAGGACAAAATCTCCCAATTTCTTGCCACAACGGGAAAGATGATTAAAGAACTCTTCCAGATGGTGCGAGAACTGCGCATCATTGATGAGCGCCTTGCGTACTATGAAGAAGCAGAACGGCAAATGAACAAGCCTCTGAAAGATCGTATCAAAAGCGGAGAGATCACACTGAAAGGTCTGTTCATTGACCTTGTCCAAGGCGGAGGGAAAAGCGCAGCTTCAGTATATGGCATGTCCCGCGAATTGGAATTTATCACTCTTCCAGATTTATTCTTTGACGCCCCCCCTTTTAAAGATAGCGATGAAATGGATGGATACGTTGACAGTTTAGGGAAAGATTTCAACCTCAATGTCGTGCGCGTCTTGAAACGTCATCTGCGCCAATTTATGGAATGGAAGAAACGCACCTATCAAGAACATGTAAGCCGCCGTCGTTTCATGATTCAATATCTGCAGCAGCATTTTGATATCATTAAAATGTATATGGACTGGATAAAGCCGTATCTCCGCCATGTTCAGAGATTAAGCATGAAAGAGAAGCAGGCCTCGCCCCATATCATCTCGGCTTTCGAAAATAGTATGTTAGACATTGAAATTCTCGCTCGGAATCGGAAGGAAGCAGGCGGCACAGGAGTCAATGGCTGTTGCCTCTTTTCTTTTTTTTATCGCACTCGACCTGAACTTAAAGTTGTTCAGGAAGGATATCAGCGTGGCCCTGTCCATATCGGAAAAGTAGAGGTTCAAATGCGTTTGTATGTCTGGACTGATGAAGAAGTTGAGAAATATAAAAAATTCAAAGAGAAAGAACTCTTTATGCTTATGGGTGACATCTCTTCCTCTGTACAGTTGGCTATGCAATCGTTAGGAAAAGAGTTGGATAAATATCTCGATGAAGCCCGCGGCCTGGCCAAAGAAAATGTTAAAGAAGAAAAAACCCTCCCTGAAGAAAAAAAAGAAAGACTAACACATAAGCTTTTCAAAGATTTTTACTCTTTTGATAAACCAAAAGAAGCGAAACCCCACAAAAGTTCAAAAAAAGAAGAGTATGCAAAGAAAGAGGCTATTGATGCCGCGAAGGCGGAAATGGACAAATACGTCCGTGCTGGTTTCTTTAACGTCTACAAGAATTTTAAGAAAGCTCATAGAATGATTATGTGGTAAATACTGCTGTTAAGTGGCTGAGATTAATTTTTCCCAAAACCTTTTATAGACGGCAATTTTCTGAAGGAGTATGGCCAAAGATGAACTTAAAGATCTTCCTCCAGAAGAACGAATCAAGAGATTAAAAAGGTTAGAGGAAGAAAAGAAAAAAGAAATCGAAGAAGCAGAAAAAATCATTAAAGAAAGCCATGAAGAAATAACCGAGAGGCGTAAGTGGATCGAAAAAGTTCCTATTCCTCAAGTTGCTCAAGATGATCTCGAAGGTTTGGGTGAAGAAGGAAAACAGCTTTTTAAAGCTCATCGCGGAAAAAGAGAAGAAGCAGCAAAAGAAGAAAAAGAACCAGCCCCTTTTCCACGCCGCCGGGAAGACGAAGCCCTTGAAGAAGCCATCGCGAGAGAAGCGGTTCGTTTCCGTCCTGCGGCGGCAGAATATAGACTTCCTCAAGCTCCTTTGCCGCAACAAATTAATGCTGAATATGTTGCCCAATTAAGCACTACGCCTGCCGAACAGCTGCAGCAGCGCATGGAGACAGTGTATGGCGCAGTAGAAAAAAGAGGGTACATGACCTGGCAGGAGCAGCAATTCGTGCAGGAAACAATGTCCGCCCTGGAAAAGAAAGCGGAAGCTGTGCAAGCCGGAAGATATACTCTAAGCGAGCAAGCTGCGGAAGCAGCGATGGTGACGAGGGAAGTCGCTTCCAAAATGTTGCACAATCAATACAAATCTCTGAAAGATAAAGAACAGACCAGGCATAGTTGGTATGAAAGCGCGGGATAACCATTTTAGGCGGCACAATTCAAAATATCTCTTTGTCGTCGGTGGAAGCTTATACTAAATCAACTCTAAAGAAAACAAAAAAAAGTGAGTGATTTTGTACATCACTGAAAAATCGAATTGTGCCTTTTAGGCTAAATGTTTAAATACTCTTTTTCTTTCCTTCCCTTATGGTCCAATTTGGCGACACTCCGGCAACAGGATATTTCCACCCTATGGATCGGGGATATGATTCTCAGGATCATTATGTTACAACTCATGGTCATCACGAACATGGTTTTGCTTCTTCCCAGCAGATGACGAATGATGTTGGGGTTACGATTGGTGATTTAGGCATGAGCATGGGCCTAGGTCCTGTGCCAAATGTCCAGGCTGTGCAAGCCAAACTTCGTCCTGGAGCTAAAAAATTAGAATTTGTCTTTACCGGCATGGGAAAAGGTCAAAGTCAATCGCAAACGCCTGAAATGTATGGTAAAAAACAGCGTGAAGCCTTGACAGAAATTGCTCGCGCCAATAAAGTTGATTTCACTACTCACTCCACTGTTGGCGTGTACGGTTTAGCAGGAATGGATCAGCAGGGAAATTTCTCCAAAACACATAAAGATTACTCATTACAAGAAGTCAAACGGGCCATTGAATTCGCTGCCGATGTTGCTAAAGGAGGACCTGTTGTCGTTCATACCGGGGAATTTCAGCGCCCGATTGTGGATGCAGAATGGAACACAACAGAAGAAGAACCTCACTTTGCGGGAAAATTTAAGATGTATGAAGATGAAGAAGAACGTGCTGCTTGGAGAGTTGTGGACACCAGAACAGGAGCGGTCCAAGTCGAAGCGCGGAAAAACCGCCATGTTTCCCGCCCCATTTGGAATTATGCTGAGCAGGAATACTTTGATTTTGACGGACAGAAGAAAGGAATAACTCATTTTGACGACAAAGGTCGCCCCATTGATGAAAGAGGCTTTCTAATCTATGTCGATTACTTTGGGAAGCGCATTGAATCTGAAGTTCGTGTTCCCAAATACGATGATGAAGCCGGCCACTTTAAATCTGAACAATTGACCTGGGAGGATTTGAAGTATGAAGCAAATCAGATGACCCTGGAAGCGAGAGAGATGTGGAGAAAATGGAAGGACGGAGAAATTTCAAAAGAAAAGCTATTAGAATCCCGCTGGGGCCGCTTCATCGAAGCAGAGAGTGATAACCATATCAAAGTCCGTCCTGAAGAAGCCTATTTAATCGCGACTCTTGAAACCAACGCTGCCAATAGCCGTGGTTGGTCGCATTATTACGGCGCGGGATTTAGTGAATCTGTTGACCTTCTTAAGAAACTCGAAAAAGCTTATGAAGTTTATAAGAAAATTGAAGACACGATAGATCATGAAGAAAAATGGCAGCTTTTGCGGCAAGTTCCCCAGCGTTTCTCTGATTTGATACCTCCTGAAGCGAAATATCCCACTGCCATCATTAAAGAGCAAATTCGCGAAGCCAAGGGCCGTATGAGCCAAGCTCAGGAAGCTGCCGCATCGCAATGGGCGCAGGCCGAAGAAGCCAGAGAGACGATCCGTCATATTGAGAGTGCCGAAACGTACGCTTTTAGAGAAGCGTGTGACGCCTACGCACTGGCGGCCATGACCGCCTTTCGTCAGACTGAAAAATTAAAAGAAATGGGGCAACTTAAACGACCTCTGCAGATCGCTATGGAAAATTTGTTTCCAGAGTCTTATGGTTCTCATCCTACTGAACTCATTGAGCTCGTGCAGGGAAGTCGCCATCGCTTCGCCAAAATGTTACAGGAAAATTTAGGCCTGTCGGAAGATAAGGCCCGAGAACGTGCCCATGAACATATCACTGCTACCTTTGATATGGGCCATGTCAATATGTGGCGCAAATACTGGCGTGCTGATCCGCATAAAACAATTGAACAAAATGATAAAGAGTTTAATGAATGGTCGGTGCATAAATTAGGGCAAATGATTGATGCCGGGGTTATTGGCCATATTCATATTGATGACAATTATGGCTATCATGACGACCATCTTGCTGCCGGCGAAGGAAATGCTCCTATTCGTGAAATGGTTAAATTGCTTAAAGAAAAAAATTACAAAGGCAGCTTGATTATAGAACCAGGTGCGGATTATACTACCGATGTTACTGGCTTTCATACTGTGATGAAAACCTGGCGTCATTTTGGCGCGCCTGTCTATGGAAAAGGCAGCGGCATTTCCCCGCCTGGCGCTACTTGGAATCAAGTTGGCTATGGCTGGTTTGGGCAGAATCAGACTCCCTATTTTACTTTTGGTTCTTATTCTCCATCAGAAGACTGGACGTTGTGGAGCGGCGTGCCGTTGGAGTAGATGATTCAAAATTCTACTTTTCTTCATTCCAAAATATCCAAAAAAATCGTCTTCTGGTCGCAAGAATATAAGAAACTGACGTATCTCCCTTCTAATTCCTAAAATAAAAAAAATCCCGAGCCGCAGCCCGGGAAAAAAGGAGGTGTTTTCCAAGAGCATTAAACTTGTTTGAGATGGTGTGTTAGATAAGGCTGATGTTTATAGATCAGGAATACGAGTTCTTCCGGTGTTAACTGCGAAACAAACGTTTCTAAGTCTTTATCCCACATAAACCTCACCTCATTTTTTCATCTATTTTTTTGATAAGAGAACTTCGCCTTTATAAATCCCGTGAATACCCTGTGCAGAAGACAATTCAGAAGAATCATCCACAACATTTTTAAATAAAATTCATACTTTTGTTACTTCAAAGTTTAAATAGGGGGTTTTCCAAGTATGTTTAGGCTCTTTTATACACCAGAGTGGTTTAATGGCTGGGATATTGTCTTTGAAGTCGTGGGGTTATTTATCACTCTTCTCATTGCCGCCTATAGCTGGCGCATCTATCGAGTTAATAAAGAAAATCGCTATATGTATTTCTCCTTAGCTTTCCTTTTCGTAGCGATAAGCCTTCTTGCGAAAGTCTTTACCAGCAGTTTGCTTTATTTTACGCCCATCAGAGATGTTGCTGCCGATGTGCTGCGCCCTATTGCCGGGCCTCGTTTATCATTCTCCGAACTCTATTATCGCAGTGCTTTTTTTGTTCAAATGGTTTCGATGCTTGGCGCATGGCTGCTGATTTTCTTCATCTCTCAGAAATCACGAGCCCGATTGCACAAGTTTTACGAAGTGAGCCAGATCGCCTTGTTCATTTACTTAGTTCTTCTCATTTCTTTTGTTGCGAATTTCAAATATTTTGTCTTTTATCTTACGAGTTCCGTCCTTTTAGGCCTTATCGTCCTTAACTATTACAAAAATTACCTTAACACTAATAAAAATAAATATGCCTGGCTGGTGATGTTTTCTTTCTTCTTCATCCTTATTGGCAATATTTCTTTCGTCTTTGTCTTCCTTATGCGTGGCCTGTACGCGGTGGGAGAAATCCTTCTTCTCCTAGGATTTTTAATGCTCTTATACACTTATCGAAAAATTGTAGGAACGAGGTAATGATGGCATCACGGCGATCTCGGTTAGAATTGGTTTTTGACATTCTTCTCGCTATTCAAAATAAAGGAGGCAGAATTAAGCCTACCCATCTCATGTATAAATCCAATCTTTCTCACAAATTGTTAAATAATTATCTCGAAGAACTCATGCAGAAAGAGTTAGTCCGCATCGATGAAGAAATTTCGACAAAGAAAAGACGCGCTAATACTAAAATGGTTGTGATTACGGAAAAAGGGTTAGATTTCTTAGCTGAATTTAGAAGAATGAGAGAATTTACGGATGCTTTTGGGTTGTAGAGAGAGTTTTTAAAGAATTATTGCATAACCCTTAAAAAACATTTTATCCAGAGCCATCTTTTATGGATCAGGCATCAAAAATAATCGTTGGCGTTGACGAAGCAGGAAGGGGCCCTGTACTTGGTCCATTAGTCATGGCCGCTTTAGCCTTCAAAGAAGAAGACACTCAAAAACTACAATGGTTAGGTGTCAAAGACAGCAAACTTCTCAGTTCTGAATTGCGGGAAGAATTATTTCCCCGCATCAGGGAACTTGTTCACGATTTTCGTATTGAAGTTATCGAGCCGGAAGCCATTGACTTATCATTAAAAGATCCAAGCACCAATTTAAACTGGCTGGAAGCCGATACCTCGGCTCGTCTCATTTCCGAACTTACGGCTGACAAAGTTATTGTTGACTGCCCTAGTCCAAATATCCCCGCCTACCGCGGCTATTTCCTTAAGCTTCTTCCACCTTCATTAAAAAACACCGAAATCATTATGGAACATAAAGCAGATCTAAATCATCTCGTTGTGGCTGCCGCTTCCATTATTGCCAAAGTGATACGTGACCGCTCTATTGAAAAATTAAAGAAGAAAATTGGTATTGATTTTGGCAGTGGTTATATGACTGATCCTAAAACAAAAGATTTTTTGGAAAAATATCATGACCAATATCCTTCCCTTTTCCGCCGCCGCTGGGAATCCTACAAAGACGTAGAAGAAAGAAAGAAACAAAAAACTCTCGGCGAATTTTAAACAGTGTGGAATATTTTTTCATAATCGATAACCTGGGTAACACCTACGGGTTGGGAAGCGTTAATTCTCTCATCAGCATCTTCATAAATTCTGTTTTCTATTTTTACGAGTGAAATGATCGGCACTCCGTGACTTTCTCCCAGTAATCTTTCTCTCCCTCCATTTCCTGCTTTTTCCACTGCAACATAGAAAGCAAGAGGTTGAATATTTTTCCTTTTAAGAGCTTTAAACAAAGCGGCGGCCGTTCCTCCCGTGCTTAAAATTTCATCTACCATCACTAATTTTTCTACCCTTTCCATATTGCACATTCCAATCTGCAACTCATTCCTATATCCACTGAAAATGGCTACTGGGGTTATGCTGGGAACACCTTCCAGAAGATCTCTTTCATAATGACAAGCCCATTGTAATTTCACACCAAAACCGCAATAACTTCCCATGGCTGCCAGAACTTGCCCTCCTCCATAATCCGCTTCTGTGAATAAACAATCTGCTTGTGTAAAGTATCTTTCTTCTACAGTGGCATGCCAGGCAAAGAGCAACCCTATGGCCTCAAGAACTTTTTGCGAGACCCCGCCTTCTGCAAGGGGAAACTTAATGTAATCATAAATTCTTCCGCCTCCATTCTTAAATCTCCAGATATCAAGCCCCTGGAAGGCTTCTTTAACGATTGAAGAAAGTTCTCTTCTTTCTCTTTCAGAAAGATCTTTCGCCATCTCCTGGCGTCGTTGCATTTCTCTGTCAAGGAATGAAAGCATAAATAAACAAAACTTGTGGGAGTTTTAAATAATTATCGATAACCGAACAAGTAGTTTTTTAAATCTCACAATTTTCTTTTCTCCATGACTTTATTTATCAACATCTCCAAAGAGGACTTGAAGAAACTGAAAGGTTTCATTCCAGAGAGTACCAAAACTATTTATGAAGAAGCAAGACTGGCAAAACAAGGGGCAACTCTTATTCTTTATGCTTCCGGAAAACTCCTTGTGCAAGGGAAAAAGGAAGTCGTTGCCAAAATCGCATCCGAACTCAAGAAACTCCACTTTCAGGAAGAAGAGAAAACCGCCTTTCGCAAAGAAACAGGGATAATCATCGGCACTGATGAGGTTTTGAAAGGAGACACCTTTGGCGGCTTGGTTGTTGCCGGCGTGAAAGCGGATGAAACAACACGACAGCGGCTTCTAGAATTAGGCGTCAAAGACAGTAAATTATTAGCTGATAAAGAGATTTTACTCCTGGCTGAAAAAATAAAACAAATTGCCCCCTGTGAAATACGCAGCCTTCTCCCGGAAGAATATAATAAAGAACATAACCAGACGCAACTTCTTAACCAGCTTCATAAAGAGTGCGCTGAATACTTAAAACCAGGAAAACATATCGTTGACCAATTTCCAGGGTGTACCGTTGGTGCGGTTATCACAGAACAAGCCGAATCAAAGTACGTTGAAGTTGCCGCCGCTTCTGTCATTGCCAGAGCTACCGGATTAAAGCAACTGAATTATTTAAGTGCTCTTGCCGGATTTGATCTTCCTAAAGGAAGCACCCATGTGCAAGAGGCCTTGCTGAGGTTGTTTGGAAAGCACGTTGCCATGGAAAAGTTTGTGAAAATGGATTTTAGAAACGTGAAGAGAGTGTTGGAGAGCAAAAATTAACTGAAGGTTTTTAGGCGAAACGTAATATTATTAAATCTACTCAAGATGCCCTCTTCCTATGAAAAAAGAAGTGATACTGGCAATTTATGCTATTTTTCTAGTTATTCTGGGTAGTGGCTGCGCTCCTCAAGAAGTTCCAATAGGGAATGTGTCCGAACCCATTGTTGAAGATGTCCAACAGGAAGCAGTAGAAAATCCAAAACCTGTTGTTGAAGAAAAAGATGAGCCAGCTTTTAATCTTCCCCCAGATCAAGATACTTCGCCAGGCTGGAAACAAACTTCCGGACCTTTGGGAGGAGTAGTAAATAGAATGATCTCTCACGATGGAACCGTTTGGGCCTCGTTATATTCTGGAGGAATATATGAACTCCAAACGGACGACTCATGGAAGCAGATAGCAGTTGGGCATGGCATTC
>JAGVYE010000009.1 GCA_018303445.1 Candidatus Woesearchaeota archaeon | reverse complement strand
GGTCTTACCGTCTGGCAACAAGCCAGACATTTTTATGCGAAATGTTTTACCCACAATATGCTTGTGAGGTGCTGCTAATGAAACTTGCAACTAAGCCGGTAGTGGTGCATCATTTAAAAAAGTAAAAGAGCATCTCAAACAGCAGGATAATGTTAAAATTACTCGAGGGGCAATTCGGAAATGGGTAGTTAAATATTCCCATCTCTTAAAAAAAAGAGCAGAAACTCGGTACTCCAAAGATTAAGGGGCGTATCCATATCGATGAAAAGTACACCAGAGTAAAAAATCATTGGGAATATCGGCTCACAGTGATTGATTGGTTATTTAAAGGTAGAGGAAAAATGCATATTACCACAAGGAGTATTCAGGCTATTGTTAAAGAGATGAACAAGAAAGCAAGAATTGGCAAAAATGTGCATCCGCACACGTTACGGCATTCTTTTGCCACGCATTTAATTAAAAACGAGTATGCCGTCACGGATGTACAGCCGCTCCTTGGACATAGTAGTCCTGAGACAACAATGATCTACGCACATATTGCTTCTCCTCGTATGCTACGTGTAGAAAGCCCCTACGACTCATTATGAACGTCCAACGCGTCAAATACAAAGATATTGAACAAGTACCAACATTAACTATCAATAAGCATTTCAAGCAGCAGTTTCAAGGATCAGCTCCTGCGCCGTTCATTGGCAGATTTGGTTATCCTAATGTTAACATTGGTATTCTCAGTCCTCAGTTTACCGGCGAGATGGAACGGTACGACTCGCCGCGGTTATGGGCTAAGAACAATTTTGGAATCGGTGAAATTGCCGCTAACCGCTATTCACTGGTAAACTCGCGTTCTCTGGCTTCAGTAAAACAATTAACCGGGAAATTTCTGCAGATCGCGCAGGAAGTAGGCATGGCTAAAACGGCTTCAGAGGTAGAAATTGCTTTAAAAAAGCCGCCGCAATTAACTTTAAACTCGGAAAAGGAAATCATTCCTTTCGGGCCAGGTAGTGAGGTACAAAAAGCTCGGATAACTGCCAATACTAAAGTAGATTCCAGAGTTGAGAAAGTAGTAAGAGATACCGATTTAAAAGCTGCTCGAGCAATTGTTGATTTATATAAAAAAGGCTTTGAGGAGAATTCTTTAGCTAAGTTAATTTCTGTTGGTAATTTAGGATTAAAACAAAATCGTAAATTAGTGCCAACACGATGGAGTATTACTGCTGTTGATGACACCTTGGGAAAACAGTTAATCCGGGAAATTAAAGAGTTTCAAACTGGAGATTATCAATTATATTTTGGCGGGGGATGGGGGAATTACTATTTGCTCTTGTTTTTTCCCGAAGTATGGGGCTTTGAATTGTTTGAAACATATCTTGACTCTAAAGTTAATCCTTGGAGCAAAAGTGGATATGTTTACTCTACAGATTACGAATGGTATGAAGGAAGAACTAAGTATGCAGACGAAACAGCTGGTGGTTATTATGCGGCACGTTTAGCTGTACTGGAACGAATGAAAGAAAATAAACGGCAATATTCCTGTTTAGCTTTGCGTTTTATTACCAATGAATACAATATTCCTCTAGGAGTGTGGGTTTGCCGGGAAGCGGCAAGGAAAAGTACTCAAACTCAACCTCTACGTTTTTCTTCTGAAGAATTAATGATGAAATATATTGTGGAATTCATCTTCAAGAAGTTTAATTTTGATGTGGAACTTCTCTTAAAAGAAAGTAAATTATTTAAAAGTATGAATCATCAAGTCAAGTTGACGGAGTTTTCGTGAATTTCAATTTGTAATTTATTTTCAGCACCGCTTTTTTCCCTGTTTGATAACAATCAGTTTTTACTTTTTTTTATAATGAACAAAATTTATAAAAAAAGCGAAAATCTTTTTTTTTCCAGATGAACGGGAGGTGTTTGCACCATGAGTAAGGATATCGATGCGGAATTTGAAGACTTTGTCCGTAAGAATTATAAAAAATTAACAGATAATCAAAAGAAATTATGTGAGAAGATGGGGATTACTGTTTCCTCATAACTTTTTTCTTTTTTTTTATTCATATTGCTTTTAATTGAAGTGTACCTTATTGCTGCTTTTAATCGCTTTGCAAGTGTATCCTTTTAAATCTAGAGGTGGTGCTGATTCGTCGTTGGTCATTACATGTACTTAGTACACCATTCGAAGTGCCACGTGCTTCAGCCTACTGACCTGTTGTGCGTGTGCTGTTGGTAGATATTCATGCGTCTCACCTCCAATGAGACGCACCACTTTACCAACAGAAATTGGTAAAAAAGAAATCATAAATCTTTCGTCATTCATCCCACCACTAAACTCGTGGGGTTTCTGGCGAACTTATCCTAAAATGGGGGATATAGATATTACACTAATATAATAAAAAGGGGCACACAATTCAGTGGGACCTACGTTTTCACATCCTTCGGTATTAACGAAGCCTTCTACGCGATATGACAAATTAGGCTTGATATCATTTTTGTTGACATTTCTTAACTCTATACTTATTCGTTCGTCTTTTCCAGATTTGAGGATAAAATTACATTCAGGGGGATAACTGTCAAGGCAAAGTCCTGTGATTGTTCCTATCGTAACAATTTTCTTACCAATGAAACCTTCACGTAAGATATTTTCCATAAGGTATTCTAAAAACACTTCAATTGGTGCTATTGGGAGTTCAATAGGTGGGGTGGGTGGTTGATCTATCGGTTCTCTTCCTACAGGTGGTTCAATAAATTGGTCTGTGCATCCTACTATAAGTGCCGTTAGCAATAGCATGATGCCAAAATAAAGTGTTTTTTTCATAGTAAAAGTCTAGAAGAGGCTCTTTTATATATACGTAGCGAAGACTGCAAGAAGAATTGAAGTTATGAAAAAGCTTTAAGGATGATGTTCTGATTCAGAAGATTCGCCTTTCGGTAATTTTGACGGAGGCATTTTCCCATTACGAAATATATACGCGGCAATAATGATGGCAATGCTAAGTATGATTGAGGTGCAAAAGAAGGAATTTTCTTTCACGACAATATTCTGGGGATAGTCCTAGCATTTATAATCGCTCCCACAATAAGCATTAGCCGAGCACTCTTTGTTACTGTTGCATTCTCTCAGGGCAACGCTTACGAGAAAAGACGGCGAGGATAATAAAAGCTAAAAGAATGGCCACAATTTCTAAACCAAATCCTTTTTTATTCATACTCTTCATCATTCTTTTAAGTTCCTACTTATTTTTAAAGATTTCTCTCTTTGGACTACTATAAAATACTAACAACTTTTATAAATAGCTCTTCTTCTGATAAAAAGATGCCGTTACATCTTCCTGTGGTGAAACCTCTTCTTCAACGTGCCTTGCGTGAAGATATTGGTTCAGGAGACATCACTACCAAGAGTTGCATTTCACCTCTTTTACAAGCCACAGCAATAATTAGGGCAAAACAAAGAGGAATTCTTTGCGGTTCTCCTCTCATCGCGGCAATTATCCATCTCGTTGATCCTTCTATCAAAGTTATTCTTCATAAAATTGATGGCGAGGAAATAAGAGAACAAGAGATAATCGCTCTTCTTCATGGATCTGCCAGGAGTTTATTAATGTCTGAACGGGTGATCGTGAATTTTCTGCAACATTTAAGTGGCATTGCGACAATAACAAATACCTATGTACGGGAGATTGGTAAGAGCCGTACGATTCTTCTCGATACCAGAAAGACAATTCCCGGATTACGCCATTTACAAAAATATGCGGTGAAAATAGGCGGGGGAGAAAATCATCGTCTGGGCTTGTATGATATGGTTTTGATAAAAAATAACCATATTAAAGCGGTGGGATCGATACGAAAGGCAGTGCAATTATGCCGAGCGAATGCTCCAAGCAAAAAAATCGAAGTGGAATGCGCATCTTTAGATGAAGTGAAAGAGGCTTTGGAAACAGATTGTGAAATAATTATGTTGGATAATATGGGGGTTGCCATTCTTACAAAGGCTCTCGCTCTCATTCGGAGAAGAAAGAAAGTTGAAATTTCTGGTGGAATTACGTTAGCAAATATTAAGAAAGTGGCTAATCTAGGTGCGGATTATATTTCTGTTGGTGCTTTAACTCACTCTGTGCCAGCTTTAGATGTAAGTATGAAATTATCTTTTTCATGAATTTACTTTCTTCTTTGTTTTATGGCTTCAAGCCCTTTGTGTTCTTGAAGAATTTTGACGGTTGTGGGATGAAGATAACCACGCCAGCGTTTATGGTCTTCGATAATCATTTGCCGTTCGATAGTTCCTGTGATGGGAATAATGAATCGCGGATTTTTCACAGTAATACCGGCGGTTGTAAAGAGCTTTTTAACCCAGGAATTGCCACTATAAACAACATCAATCGGCCCAACGATGGAGAGAACACGTCTTACCCATTTAGCATCATTATTAAGGTCATTGATTTTCATAATCGTGAAATGATGCACTTTTTCTTTTTGGAGTGCTTCTTCGATAATCATTTGGCGTAAATTGTAGGGAAGGGGATTCTCTTTGGTATTAGAATATTGTGCTGAGCCTATGCCGATAATAATCTCATCACATTCTTTCAGAATTTGTTTAATAGCATTAAGATGTCCTAAATGAAAAGGTTGAAAACGGCCAATGAACAGAGCTTTTGTCCCCATGCTATAAAAAAAAAGTTTAGATAATTTAAATCTGCCTATTTCCTGCTTTCTGATAATAAAAAGCCACTGGTCCCTGGACAACTACATTGTCAGTTTGCAGAGATTTTTTGAAAATTAGAAATATAAACTAAGGTCGCGTGAATATTGTTTCTCGTAAAGAAAACAGAAGTTGATTATCCTACGAAAAGATGATATTTTTCATTTCCTTCAATTTCGGCAATAATTCTTTTAATGACAATCTGTTTGGGATTGGGTAATAATTTTACTCTTTTTTTGATATCTTCAAAATTTTGGAAAGGTTTCTCCTTCCGTGCTTCGAGTACTTCCCACATGTGTTTTTTCCCTAAGCCAGGCAATAATTCAAGCTGATGCATGCGCATGCTGAGAGGTTGAGCTTTATTGAAAAAATCTATGAATTTCGCTTCATTCATTTCTACAAACTGTTCTACGGCATGCTGTAGTTCATTCCGAGCCGTTGTGGTAAGTCTTTCCACACTGATACGACCTTTGATATGGTGTATTTCGTCACGTTTCCCTTCGCCGATATAAACTTCTTTATGAGGTTGTAAGTGCACTTCTTTTTTAGGGATAAGTTCTAGGAGGCTTAAGTGCTGGAGGCCAAGAGCTTGGGCTATGGGTTGCTTTAACGCTCCTTGTTCCAGAGCATAGCCATGTGGTAAATAATCTAGGATGATGGCATTTTCTTCTCGTACATTCTTTTCAGTAGCTTGATCCATAGTTCGTTTTGATAAGGAAAGGGCCTGAGATTAATAAAAATTACGCTTTTCACGTTTAATTACAACTATTCCGTTCTTTTAAGACAACATCATTTCCAAGACTTTTTCGGGTTTTTTTGTCTTAATAAGAGCGTGACTGAGAAGAACCCCTTGCGCTCCGAGTTGTAACGCTTTCTGAAGATCGTCTCTGTTCTGTATTCCTGCCCCACAAAGTACTTGTGTCTGGGGATTGATTTTTTTCACTACCTGTACTGTTTTTATGATACTAAGTGGTTTAGCTTTGCTGACAGAAATTTTTCCTCCAATCAGTTCGGGAGGTTCGAAGGCGAGATACTCGGGTTTAAGGGTTATCATTTTTTTCACTTCAGTAAGTGAAGAGGTACAGAGGATAACAGGAAACTGCTTTTTTTTACAGTATTCTACAGTTTTTGTTAGAATAGAAAATGGAAGTTTTTTCTCAGAATGATTTAAAAGTGTTCCTTTGATGCCAAGTTTCTTTAATTCATCGATAATAATACCCCCGGTATGTGGACCTGGGGGAAAAGGATCAGTGTGGGGTGAATATACTGGAATTTTTATAGTTTTGGCAACTTCGCGGAGAGTAAGTAACGTTGGAACTAATATTAACTCAAATCCTTTGTTATGCACAGAAGCAATGTTCTTCGCGATGGTTACGGCTGAATCGCCTAGGATTTCAGAATATGCTTTAAAATTTAGAACTATTGTTCCTTTAATCATTTTTATTTCTTTACTTTATATTTTACATCTATAACGTCAAGAGGTTTTTTCTCTTTTTTGAATTTATTAAAGATTTTAAAGACATAACTTGCAATCAAGAGGATGATAATGAGAGGAAGGATAAAAACGATGAGTTTGAATACCAGTAAGACAATAGCAATGATAACTATAAGAATAAGTAAGATAAAGATAATGGGCTTAAGTCCTTGTATGCGGTGAATCATAAGAAGGAGTAACTACTTAAAGTATAAAAGGCTTCCTACTAGAGATGGTTTTGTAGAAAAGTCGCCAATATGGCCAGTGCGAACGGGACTTTTCTACATCAAAGTTCATCTAAAGAAGTAATGATTCTCTGTCCAGTTCTAACTACTCGTCCTTCCTCACCCATTTTATATCCCCTTACCACCCCATAAATCATCTGATCAGGGACAAGAAAAGGACCTTGATGTTCGGGGTTGTGATGAAAAAAGAATTCTTTCTCTAACCCCTGGGCACCAAAATCAGTCACCTTTCCTAAGCCAACAGTACCATAGGGGCTGCGTTTAATTTGATAGGCATGAACATCACAGTCTAACCTTCTGCTATAAAGATAAGGTAGTCGTATCGCTAAATCTGTTTTAGTGCCAACATGAAGGTCGTATTGCTGTGCCGTTACGGGATGTTTTTGATCAAAAAAGACAAAATCTGGAGGGATAAGGGTTAATGATCTGAGACGATCAGCTTTAAGAGCAGAAGCTTGGTTATTGTAGGTAGAAATTTTTGCAGTAGTACTGTGTTGGGCTGCGGAGAAAAAAGCGCCATCTTCGTCTTCATGAGCTTTAAGGAAAGCTATAAAAGCATCGTACGTTGGAGTGGGATGAAATTGTGGTGGTTCAAGATCTAGGATAATATCTTCATCATGAAGACGACTTACAAGTGTATCACCGTTCTCTAAAATGAGATAACCGAAAGTAGGACTGTTTGTATCTTTACCTTCTTTAAGAGGCTTTCCACGAGAATCACACAATTGACCGTTACGAAAGGAACTAAGATTAGGAGCTACGTTGTGTTCAAAATGAAAACGAACCAGCCACTCAAAGCTGGGAGAGGAGGACATTATGATTTATAAATATGGGCTTGTATTTATATTTTCTTTCTACTTTTTTTTATTTTTATCCTTAAAAAAGGAAATATTTAAAAGAAGATAAAAAATTATTTGGGAGATGAAGAAAATGAATCGAGAATTACTGTTTTTCTATGGAGAGAATGCTCGCCTTAAATTGAAAGAAGCAGCAGCCTTACTTCAGAAAAGCTCTCAGAGGTTAAAATATAATCTTTCTATTTTAGAGAAAGAAAAAATTCTTTATAATCCTTATACGATCGTTGATTACTCTTTTTTTGGCCAGCTTCTCTTTCGGGTATATTTTAAAGGCGGGTACGCTGGAGAAAAACACAAAATAGCTATTCTTCAAATTCTGCGGGAACTTCCTTATATCGTTTCTGTTTATGAACTTGGTGGAGAATTTGATCTCGTGGTTGAAATTCTTTCGCCAAATGCTTCTCGTTTTAATAAGGAACTCAAGAAACTGATTACGATCGTTCCTTCTCTTAATAATTATAAAATTGTCCTTAACATTGTAACTCATTTCTACCCTCGCTCTTATCTCTTGCCAGAGCGTTATTCAAAAATGGATTTTAAAATTGATTGGAATATTATTGTTGGGGGAGATAGGCAAATAGAACTTTTTTCTTCGCAAGAACTAGCGGTGCTAAGAGCCTTTTCTTTGAACCCGAGAATTCACTTCAGCCAGGCAGCAAAAGAAACAGGCTTAAACGTTAAAACCGTGCTGAGTACCTTCAAACATTTGAAAAGGAAGCATATTGTCAAAGGCTTTCAATATATCATTGATACAAATAAACTCGGCATCTCCAAACATCGCTTATTTCTTAAATTACATAATACTTCAGAAGAACGTGAGAAATTGCTGATGCAATATTTTACCCAAGCACCAGAGATTGTCCAAATTAACAAAACAATTGGTGACTGGGATCTTGAAGTTGATATGGAAGGATTAGACAAGGCCACGATGCGTTATTTAATTCTTAAAATGCGGGAAGAGTTTGCCGACGTCATTCAAACCTTTAATAGCATGGAATTTTTTCATTGTTATCAACGATCTTTTTTGCCGGAGTCATTGTTTACTGGTTTGGAGAAAAAGGCTTCTTCTTAAGAGCGGAAGATAATAGTAAGAAAATAAAGCCGTATACGACCGTCTGGATAAAAATAAGAGCGCTTATTTTGGTAAAAAAATTTAAGGGAAAAGTCTTAATTAATAATGAGTCTAGAGGAAAAACCCAGTTTCCTTGTGGAAAAAAGAGTTGATGAAAGAATGTAAATAGGGTGTTAAATTGGAACAAAAGAAAGAAAAGAGGGATTAAAATAAGAAGCAAAGTTAGGCTGCCACCGATAAAAAACAGTTTCTGTAAGCGAGGTTTATTTTTTCTCGAAATAGTGAGGAGAAGGCTGTCTGCAAATAATAAAAAATAAAAGATTATATCTGTTTTTTTCATTATGTCTTGTACATCTTTTAAATGAGAAATTTCACGAGAAGTATAATTAAGTGTTAGTCCATTTTTTTCATAGAAAAACTCTATGGTTTGTTGCTGGGGAAGAGTGAGAAGGATAAAGAAGAGAGAAAGTTTATAAGAAAGAATGATAAGGAGGAACGGTAGAGTAATAGCAAAGAGGGTAATAATAATCTTTTCTTTAGCCATATTGAAAGGAAAAGCATTCATCCTAAATATCTTCCTGCTTTTTTTAACAAGCACCGAGATGTTATATTAGAGTATATACTACTTTTCCTAATCGATGAATATAATTGATCATGCTTCGCATCTTATTCACAATCTGGTTAAGGTGCTCTACCTTCAGAATGTCTTTCTCGAATGCATCTAAAGCGTCATCATATTCTTGTTTTAAATCAGAGAGTTTAAGTGCCGCTTCGGGATCTTGTTTGTAGACCGTCTTCATCGTTTCAATGTAATAATCAGTTACTTTGCGGAAAAGCTGTTCCATCTGCTTTTTCTTTTCTTCACTCATTTTCAAACGATAAGTATAGCGTGCCGCGCGTTTTGCTTCATCAGCAATACCTTCTATATAAAAGCTTAGTTTATGAATCCGCAAAAAATCAATGGGCCTCATTTTGAAATTTTTCATCGCTTTCATAGGATGTTCTAGATTAAAAACAACGGCCCTATACAGAAGAAAAAAGAGACGATTGACGTCTTTGTCCCGTTCGTTTATCGCTTCATGGTTCTTCTCATCCAGGCTGTTGCACATTTCCATTAACATCGTTCTCGTTACGACGTCCATCTTTCTTATCAGTTCGTCGGTTGAAACTTTGTCCATATTTAAAAAATCTTTTGCGGTAAGAGAATTTGCGGTTTGTTCCATGATTTCCAAAGCAATAAGATTCTGGACTATAGATTGAAAATCTTTAATTTGATTTTTTATATCCTTCCCTTTTAAAGTAATACTGCGGAAGTTTAGAATGTATGCTGAGCAAACTTCTCGTGTTATCGTATCCACTGATTTTCCATCCACATTGATGACGGTCTCTTTTTCTTCTAGGCTGCTGTTCTGATCTTTTTTGCTCAATATTAAGTTAGCTCCCGTCTCATCAATATAAACCAAATCTCCCTTCTGAAGTTGATTTTGTTTTACCCAGTCTTTAGGCAAAGAAACGACATAACTGTTCTTTCCAAAAGAGATCAGTTTTCGATATTCCATAGCGAAAGGTATATAGTGAATATATGGTGTTAAGAAAAAGTATTTATATTTAAAAGTTATGATTAATAAGGCAAATTCTCAAAATCTGTTAATAAATTACTGCTACAACCACTCCTCGAATATCGTCAAAGCGAACTTTTACCGGATCACTAATGGAAGTGTTATCTCCTTTAACGATAAAGAATATCCCTTGATGATCTTTTTCTATAGCGATAATCCTATGAATAATAATTCCTTCTGTTGTAACATATGAAATAACATCACCTACTTTAATTTGCTCTGGGTTTTCAGGACTAATTTCGACAGCATTGGCGTTTTCATCGATAAAAGGGTCCATACTATTAGTGTCTGTAAACTTTGCCCAGGTTGGATTTAACACATTCAAGATAACCTTATCAGGGTATACCTGAATTTGTTCTTCTTTAATCCAATCACCGGGAGAATTTCTTTCTGGAGAGCCACTGGAGATGCTATCTGGGAGAGAAATAACAGCTAACGAAAAAGTAATAATGATACTTAAGTACAAAAGAACCTGAAGCCATGATTTCATAAGATACTTAAAAGAGGGATTATTTATAAAGATTTCTAAAACAGTACAACTAATAAGTGACAAAAATAAAAAGGTTTAAATATCGCTAAAGAAGCTTGATTTGTATATGAAAAAAAACATGCTCAAAACTATGGAAAGATTAGGAATAGATGGAGGAATACGAGAATTGATTAGACAACTTTGGAAACAGGGCTATAGAACAACCGATAGTTGCGAAGGGCACGACTCAGAAGCATATTTTATGTTTACCGGTGGTGGCGATTGGCTTGAGGAGAATGGCAAGAAATAGGGTCTAATTAAGATGGAAAATAAAGATTGTTGCCAACGAGAATTTCAAGAAGATATTCGCAAATACAATTTAGATCCAAAGGAATTTGTTGATAGAAGAAAAAGCTGTCGTTGTGGAGCAGGTGTAAATGGTTATTCTGTATATAGAGGAAGATTAATACAAAATCCTTTCAAACCTGAATTCTGAATCGGACTTAACTTTAAACTAACCTGTTAATTACTATTAAATAATCTTAACAATTAAGAACCTACCCACTTAGATTAAAATCACTTTCAAAAGAACTCATTACTTTGTTATTTGCATCGTAAAGGGTAGAGGTAACTTTTACTTTTTTAAGATCACCAGCTGTTGCTTCGTTGTAGCTAAAACCATAGGGGATGGGAAGGGAAACACTGGTTTTTTCTCCAGCCTTGATAGAGGAGGATGTTTTTGGAAGGGACATTTTCTTTTCAATATCATCATATCCTTTTACTCTCATTATAACATGATCCGGTTTAATAGTGCCAGCTTCGTTGTTTTTAATAGTAATATCTAAATGGGTCATTTTTCCCCAAGTGCCTTTCCATTCTTTCTGTATTGAATCTATGGAGAAGGCGACACGTTGGTAGGAGGTTATAATCGTTTCTTCAACTTCAGCAACAGGTTCTGTTGTTGTTTCCGTAGGCGCTTCAGTATTTGTTTCTTTGATATTCTCGTCAGGCGGTGCTGTCTCTACGGTAGCAGCAGCAGTTATCACTTCTTCAGTTTTTTCTTCTGGTAGTTCTTTCACCGCTTCTAATGAAGTGTCTTCTGCATCTAGTTCAATATCAAGCATAGGAGGGTCAACACTCCATCGTCCGGCAAAAAAGATCGCGATAAGGAAGAGGATAACTACAGAATTTTTAAGAAAGTGCCTAGGACTAATCGTGATTTGAACTTGCTTGTCAAGGAAATTTTTGTTTGTATTATTGTTAGAAAAGCTGCTGACATTACTTTGTGGTCTATTTTGCATTTCAGTTCTTTGCTGCGAACTAAACGATTCCCTCTGACTATAGGTCTCTTTTTTATTTATCACCATGATCTGTCAGAGGGAAAATCTTGTCATTTATAAATATTTTTCTTTTTGATGCTGTTCAAGGAATGAATGATTTAAGCTGAAGTTCTCATTTTCTTAGTAAAAAAGAAGGGAGTGAGAGGCAACTATGAATCAACACACCCCCAAAACATGCTTTGATTGTGGCTCAAAGCACGTCACCAAAAACGGTAAGAAAAAGAATAATATCCAGAATTTTAAATGTACCGCTTGCGGTACACAAAGACCTAGACATATTACTTACTATTATAAGAAAGAAAATTCTGCAAACTGTGGACTCAAAAGTCGCACATAATCCTTAACTTTCATCTTTATTGATGTTGTCAGCGATCCGGCATTAAAGGCCATATATTCTTCTTCCAGGAGAGTTTTATCTACAAGCATAGGAAGATTAAGGAGATTGCCGAAAGGTGGCACAGAGCCTGGAACAAGGTCAGTTAATTCTTTCAACTCTTCTTCTGTCGCAAATCGGAGTGATTTACTCTGGAGAATCTTTTTAAGCTTCTTCGTATCTAGTTTTCGATCTGCGGGAATTACTGTAAGATAAAATTGATCTTTCCCTTTTATAATCAAGGCTTTAGCTCCAATCTTAAGGGGCTCACCTCGATGAAGGGCCGCTTCTTCTGAGGTTCTTGTCGGAGGATGATTTTTTATACTATAAAGAATATTGTTTTTATCAAGAAGTTCTATAATTTTATCAAAAGTAGCCATCGGTAAAAGATTTCTTTCTGTAGTTAAGTTATATGTTAGTTATGTCCTCTCTCCAAAATTTTTCTGAGCATCTCGGAAATAATTTTTCCTGAAGCTTTACCATTTAATTCTTTCATGCACCATCCCATCATTGCGCTGAAGGGAGCGCCTTTATTTTTTTCAACAATAGCAGTTATAATCTTATGCAGCTCTTCTGTTGATAAAGTAATATATTTTAGCAGATTAAATTGGCCTTTAATTTTATCAATCAAGACATCAAGAAAGATATCCTTATGAATTCTGCCTTCAGCAAGATAAGTAAAGATACTTCTAAAATCTTCATCAGTTAAATGTTCTGGATTTAGGGCATACTTTCGTTTAATTTCGAGGAGCATAGAGGTTAATGTTTCGGCAATAAAAGCTGGTTTCTGTTCTGGGTATTTCTGCACTAATTCTTCAAATAGTAAGACTTTATCTGACTTAGCCATAAACTCGGCAAGGTCTTTACTTAGGCCATTTTCTTTTTGATATCGCTCTATTTTTACTTCTAAGGTTTCTGGTAAAAAAATATTAGTAGTCTCTGGTTTGATCAAAGGAACATCAGTCTCAGGATACATTCGGGCGGCACCAGCTAAAGGCCGCATATAACTTGTTGTTGCATCCTGATTGGCTTTACGTACTTCTTTAGGAACACCTCTCAGTACTTCAAGGGCACGTTGATAGACGGCATATAAGGCCTTTTTCGCTTTTGGTTCTAGATCTGCAATAAGGATAAAAGCATCATTAGTTTCACAGTGGAGAATCTTTTTAATTTTTTCAACTTCTTCAGAGGTTATTCCAAAATTAGGTAATTCATCAGAATGAAAAATACCTCCTACTTTAGTGATAACTTTAGCTCTCTCAGAAAATTCTGTGCCAAGGCGATGTCCTGGCTGTAATTCAAGCCCTATAAAACCAGCAAAGCCATTTAACTTTAAGGCGAATATGCCGCCTCCTTTCTTTATACTAGAATGAATAATGTTGGCAGAAGAAGTTTGAAAATGTGAGGTTATATTGAAAATAGCGCACTTTTCTAATTTTAGATCTAGCAACTCTTCTTTAATTTTTAATAACTCTTTCTGTCTTTTAACTTCCAGCTCAACCAAGAGAGGAAGTTGCCGTAAGTCTTGTGCCCCTTTGATTTCAATTCTGGAACCACTGGCGATAGAGACGTTAACATCTTGTCTAATGGTTCCTAAACCACGTTTTATTCCTACCAAAGAGCGTAATAAAAAGCCGATTTTCTTCGCCGTTTCTTGGCATTGTTCTGGACTGGTAATGTCTGGTTCCGTTCCAACTTCGATGAGAGGAATACCTAGCCTATCAAGGCGATAAGTTTTACTTTCAGGTGTTTCTGAGATTATTTTCCCGGCATCTTCTTCTAGTGAGATATTAGCAATGCGAACAATACCGTTTCCAGTTTTGATCTGTCCGTTTCTGGCGATTAAAACTGTTCTTTGAAATCCTGAAGTTGTAGATCCATCAACAATTGTTTTTCTCATCACTTGTATAATAGGGATGATAGAGGCTTCAACCAATTTGGAAAACTGTAATCCCGTATAAAGAGCTTCTTGGTTAAGAGCATGAGGCGGTTCTTCATCTGTTTCTACTAAGCAAGTTGTATCAGCATATCCTTCGTAAATAAAAATCTTATCGCGTACTTGTTCCTGCTGAGCGGCAATATCAACTTCTCCTGATTCTCCTGCTGAAGCACGCAGTTTACGTTTAATTGTAAAATGGGGGAGGTCATCTCTAAGGAAAGCAGGACATTTACAAAAGAGTTTTACTCCTTCTAATTGCTGATGAATTTCAATACCGCATTTAAGACCTAGTTTTTGATAATGATCGATGCTTTCTGCCATCCTTCTAGAAACTGACAATCCCTTTTTAATGTTTTTGGAAAAAGGCTTGTAGGAAAATCGTACCAACTTTAATATACTTCTTCATTTCTCTGGAATGGTATGTCTTTCGAGATCATACTTATCTTCCTTACCATAATTGCCTTGTTCGTGGCATCTTATTCTGATATTAAGCAAAGAGAGGTGCCAGACTGGGTAAGCTACGGCTTGCTTTTTTCTGCTTTTGGCATTCGAGCTCTTGCTTCAGTAGATTTAGGTTGGAAAATACTTCTTGCAGGAGTTCTGGGTTTCCTTCCCTTTCTTCTGATAGCCTATCTCTTTTATTATACAGACCAATGGGGAGGAGGAGATAGCAAGTTACTAATGGGGATGGGAGCAGTGTTAGGGATAACATACCCTTTAACTGACCACAGTTTTGTGATCTTATGGTTTTTCCTGGCCTTACTGTTTATAGGTGCTTTATGGGGCATAATTTGGATGGTCTTTGAAGCATTGCGAAATAAAGAAGTATTCATAGAAAAATTTAGACTAAGTATTTTAGGTTATAAGAAAATGCACTGGTTGTTGCTTACTATGACTTTCATTTTTTTGGGTCTTAGTTTCTTCTTTAATTTTATTCTGTACTTCTCTTTCTTTCCCTTGGCTATTTTTTATCTTTGTACATTTGTTAATGCTGTTGAAAAAAGTTGTTTTTATCATCATATTACTCCTTCTAAACTCACGGAGGGAGATTGGCTAGCTCAGAACATTACACTAGGAGGAAAGAAAATGATGGTGAAACGGACTTTAGGTGCAGGTGATATCAAAGAACTTCGACTTTTACATAAAAAAGGGAAACTGGAAACTGTTCTTATAAAAGAAGGAGTGCCTTTTATACCTAGTTTTTTATTTGCCTACCTTTTTATTTTGTTTGGAGAAAAGATAATGGCCATGATACTTAAAATGGTCTTTTGATAATAGGGTTATATAGAAAGATGAATGGCTGTCTTCTCTGAATCTGAGATTATACGTTGTCGAGAAAAAGGCACTTAATTGCTTCTCTCAATGTCTTAAGGCCAGTTCGCCTTTGGATGTTGCAACTCAAAGGTAAAAATTCCTTTTGGAACATGAAAATAAACAGAGATTTATTTTCAGTACTGAAATCTGATATTTTTCACATTTCATGAATCCCCTTTTTGCTGGATTTTAATTAGCGAGAAGGCTCACGGGTTGATGCTAAAGCCCCAGATTTAATACATACAAATTTCCGCAACATTTTTATACCTTGAATATTTACATCCTATATTCAAAAAGAGGTGTACAGGAATGATGAATAAGAAAGGGGATCTTAACTTATCTATCCAAGCGATAGTTATTGTCGTTATTGCCTTCGTTGTTTTGGGTTTAGGCTTGGGGTTCGTAAGGGGGCAATTTAAATCTATTCAGGAAACTTCTACTGGTGTGCAAGAGCAAATTCGCCAGCAAATTTTAGAGGATCTTAGAACAGGTGATAAGAAGCTAAGTTTTCCCGCAACTACTTTATCAATTGCGAAAGGAGAAGCACAGGATATTGCTATTGGTGTTAAAAATACGCAAAATGTAGAATTAAAATTTCATATTGAAGTTTCTATTAAGCAGCAAAAAGGTAAACCTACCGCTTCTGGTGCTGATTTAGAAAAACAAGTAACATTCTTTTATGACTCAACAGCGTTCACGTTACAACCTACAGATGCTGAAGCGTATAATATCAAGATAACAGCAGCTGGTGATAAGGATACGTATCTTGTTAATCTAAAAATTGTTGATGATAATACGGGAGGAGATTATGCTTCCAAGTCTTTTTTCGTTAATATCATTTAGAGGTATCAAAATGATAGATAAAAAACGTATGTCAAAAGGGCAAGAATTTGAGATCATGAAGCTAGTTTTAGACAAATTTCTCTGGCTAGGTTTTATTGTCATGGGTTGGGGAATGTATCAATCATTATCTCAAGCTGAAGTCATGGCTGGTTTATGGTTTATGATCGCCGGAGCTGTCCTCTTATTGCTCTTCCTGATTATTATTGTGAAAGAGTATGAAGTTTGGGCTTGATTTTTCTTTCATTATAGGTGTAAAAACAATGAAAAAAAAGGGAGCCATTGATTTATCTATAAACACGATTGTGATTGTTATAATTTCTTTTGTAATTCTTAGCAGTGGTATCGCCCTTTTGTATAAATTCATTACTCAAGCAGAAGAAATTAAAGGAGATCTGGATTCAAGAACCGAAGCAGAGTTAGAACGGCTCCTTGTTGACCAAGGACAGAAAGTAGCCTTGCCTTTACATACGCAAGTGATACCAAGAGGGGAAAGTCATACCTTTGGGTTAGGTATTCTTAATATTGGAGATGTAGGAAACCAATTTCAGATTAATGTAGAATTAAGCAAAGTTCTGCAGGAGGGAAATATTGCAGCTCTAACAGATACAGAAAAACCAGTTCTGGTATCGCAATGGTTTTTATATAATTCTGAAGTACTGATTATACCAGAAGCTGAGCATCATAAAGAAGCGATCTTTGTTCAGGTACCAGATGATGTCCCTAATGGACAGTATATCTTTAACGTGAGGGTTTTTGCTTCTGGCATACAATATGGAAGTACGCAACGGTTGTATGTGACAGTGAGTGACTAAAAGAAAGGAAAAAGCGTTAGAAATAAGTTCTATTTTTACTTATTAGGATGTACTTCCTTCACAACTTCGACAATAGCTTCTTGGTCTTTTTTAGGCATACTCAAAGGATAGGCTTGAAGAACGATTTTAAGTTCTTCCGTAGTTTTAGGAAGGAAATCCAGAATTTTCATAAGATGCTCTTCTTTAAGACGTGTTAAATTAAGGGAGGTTATCTTTTTATATAATTCATCTTTTTTTTCAAGTGAGAGTATAGGAAATTGTTCAAAAAACTCTTTAGCACGGTTAGACCGGTAATTAAGTTCATTATCGCGTTTTTCTATCTCGGTTAGTACTTTTTTAGCACCAGCTAACGAGAGTGGTTGTTCTTGAATAAATTCTGGATTTACCATCTTTAATTAAGCTTTTTGTAAATGAATGGGATGAACATAAACTTTTTTTTGTTTGTCCCCGTCATGGATAAGAACACCATAACATGATCCTCTTTGGCCATGAACAGTTCCGCTAAAACCATGAAAACGAGGATGAAACCGCCCAGATTGAGCGGCGGAATTAATTTTCAAGTGTACTTTATCTCCTTCTTGAAATTCTTGAAAATATCTACTTAAAGGTATTTTCCCTTTGTGACGGTAATCTTGCATTAACTTATGACGTGTTTTACGCAGATAACTCCCTTTTCTCTTAACCATTGGCAGTTAAGTTTCAGGATAGATTTATAAAGATTTCGTCTGAAAAAAGAGGAGTTTTATCAAGAAAGCTATAGCAAAATTATGAGAAACGTATGCATGCTGTTAGGCGTCCCGACGACCGAAGGGAGGAGAGTAATAGGGGGGCATTTCTTTATTGGTGGGGCTCTGAATACTTGGACAAAAATTATATTTATGAACTTGATAAATATGTAATACTGAATAGTCTTTTAATATATTATTGAATTTTGTTTTAATATCCCTCATAATCTCTCTGGATTGTTCTGCATTTTCCACTTCCAAATCTATCTCAAATTCCCACGGACCTAAAGATTTTACTATGTAGACAATGTTTGGATTTGTTCTGCAATATTCTTTTAGAGATTTTTCTCTGTCTTCTGAGATGTTTCTAAATCCTATAAGAACTTTATAGTGTAGATAGGGATATTTTGATTCATTGGGAACAATATTGTAATGTTTTATTACTCCTGATTTTTCTAATTTTTTTATTCTTTCAGCAATAGCATCTACACTAAGTTTCACCTCTTTAGAAATATCAACTGCTGTGATTCTGGAATTTTTTCCAAGCAGAACAAGAATTTCCCAATCGTGTTTATCCATCTTAACAGGTGAAGGAACAGCACCAAAAAATGATTCTCTGTAAGGGCTTGGTTTTTCTCTACTAATCAAATAATCTCTAACAAAATAATCTCCTCTTATGATTGTTGTGATTTGTCTTTCCGTAATATATTCACCAAATTTCTTATTTAATTCTGTGATGGTTTTATCAAGAAAAACCATATCTTTTGCCCATGTTCCGAAAGCAAGATCAAATTTTCCATCACAACTTGCTACCCAGACAATATTTGGATGATTTACCAAAAAATCAATAAGCTCTTTTTCTTTTCCCTTATCTAAATTTTGCAATCTAAGAAAATTCTTATGGACAGTAAAGCCAAGTTTTGATATGTCAATAATTGAGTAGAAAAAGGAAATAAGCTTTTCTTTGATAAGTCTTTTTATTCTAAATCCAACTACTTGTTTAGAAAGTCCAACTTTTTTTGCTATTTCTGAATTTGTTTGTCTTGAGTTTACATCCAGCTCATAAAGTATCTTTCTGTCTTTCACGTCCAACTTCTTCGCCATATTAGTAATAATTCTTGTATAGTATATAAATCTAACGATTTTGTAAAAAATATCTATAAGAAGTTTAATATATCTGTGACTACTAAATAGTCACTATATGGCAAAGAAAAAGATAGAAATCACGAAAAAGTTAGAGGATTTAGCCCGAGAAGGGACTTTGGATAGTGGTATTGCTATCCTCAATTTACCTAGTGCAAACTATTGTGAAAAAAGAGCAGAAAGGATTTATGTTGGCGGAAAATTACAACAATCATGTTTTGGCTGTGTAACTCAAGGCATTAAGTCAGAGGATTATTTGGGAATTAGGCAGATTAGAGATGTTATTGATTTTTTTGCTGAACAATACGGAACACGATTTATCACCATCAATGGCAGAGGAGATCCATTTAATCTAAGCTTAAAAGAGGATAACTTGGAAAAAATCCGTTATGCTCATGAACAGCATGGAATTCAGGCATATGTATTTACAGCAGGAAATAACTTAGACGAAATAACTTGTCAAACTTTGGTGAATAGCGAAGCAAATATTATGATCAGCTTATTTGGAAATTGGTTTATTGATGCAGATTTCTTTTCTGGAAAAGAATATCCAACAGCGCCAAAACCATTACAGAACCAAGCAGAGATAGCAGGGAATTTGAGAAGATTAATCAGAACTTACAGAGAACACCAAAACCAGCCAGAAGAAGAAACTACAAGAATAGGTATGAATTATGTTGTTTCATGGCGAGATTTGTCTGATGGCGGAGCTAAAGTTAGAGCTTTGAAACAAGAAGCAAACGATAACGGAATTTTCTTTGTAGTTAACACAAATTTCCAAAAACATCCTGACGATGAAACGCAGAGATTATTTGAGCAATTTGCACATGAATATAGCGATTTTCATTTGAGACATAGCACAGCAGTAAATGGGCAATGCCAGATGGGAGCAGGTTCTTCAGCAACAATAGATTTTGATGGAATGTTATTGAGATGTCCATATATGGATACTAAAGAAGGAGATGGAAGATTTCAAGATTTATTTCCAGAAAGAATTAAAGAAGTGCTTGGGAGATATATGAGAGATAGGTCGTATCCGTGTGTTATGCGAAAGCATCAGAAGTAAGAGTCCCACCCTGTTGTAGTTTTATTCTTGTTTAGAAATGTCCCCCTCTCAGTCGTAGCGACTAAAAATTATTTCACTTAACGTATCGGCGGCCGTGTTATTAGTGAGCGAAGCGAACGGAGAAGTATTTTTCTCGCAGAAGATTCCATTGTTACTGTAGTTTTTTAGATTTAATTTACTAATCAATACCGAGCAAAGCGAGACTAAAGTTGGGGGACTTAAGAGTGGATTTCTTTGATTCAAATGCAAAATTATTTAAACAATATAGATATTATTTCCATTATGAAAAAGAGGATTTGTTTTATTATCTTACTTCTATTTGTCTT
>JAGVYE010000008.1 GCA_018303445.1 Candidatus Woesearchaeota archaeon | reverse complement strand
TTTTCACTTTTACAAGTATCACAAATAATAACCATATCCAACACCTCAAAAGAAGTAGAGCTTTCGATTATTTAAAGATGTCGTTAATTAGACAGTATCGACAAAACAATAAATATTTAAACCTCAAAACGAACATGTCATAAAAAGAGTGACGATGGAACGGAGACAAATTTATTTGGTGTTTATTACCTTTTCTGTAGTCCTTGCTGTGATCTTTTCTCTTCTTGCTCTTACCTCCAATTCTGCGCCGACGGGAAGCGTCGTCGCAACAACGCCAGCAGTTCCCGGAACTCCTGCGGTTGAACCGGTTATAAATCCAGTCCAGCAACAGTTATCCCTGATCCAGCAAGATCTGAATAACCTTCGCACGACGGTAACGCAGACGCAGCAGCGGCTTACAACGATAGAAGCTACCGTTAATTCTGTACAACAGGAAGTTGCAACAGTAAGTGCAAACCTGCAAACTGTCCAAGGGCAACAGGAACAATTTCGACAACAAGTGCAAGGACAACAAAACCAGTTGTCAACAGGATTAGCAGGACTGCAGCAGAATGTCCAAACGGCAAAATCTGAACTCTCTCAAGTCGATGTAACATTAGAAGAAAAGCAGCAACAAACACGGACATTAATTTATACCGTTCTCGGCTTCCTTGTCCTCGCCGCCATCGCGGGTATCGTTTATTACGCTCTTGAAACTCGCGGATCCAATGGAAAAGTAAATTCTGAAATTGTTGACTATATTACAACGCACATTAAACAAGGTTTAAAATACCCGCAAATTAGAGAGAATCTTCTAAAAGCAGGCTGGGACGAAGAAGAGATCAAATGGGCCTATCAAGAAACAGCCAAACAAAACTACCAAACTTATTCAAAAAAAAAAAGGCCCGGATCTGACCAGCGCAAGATAATGGCTATTAGTAGTGTTACCCTTTTCCTCATTCTGGGAGGAATTCTCATTATGCGAGGGAGTTTTTCTTCTACTGGTCAAGCTTATCATATTTATGGGGGCGTTGAAGATTATGAAGAAACCCTGCCCCTAAATCCAGCTTTAAGGCGATGCTATACGCCGCAAATACTCTTCAACAATGCCTGCTGTGATGATCTAAATAACAATACCATCTGTGATACGACGGAAGGGTATACAGAAACAGCACCGGCAACTCCTGCATCTTGCGTGAGCAATGCTGATTGCAGTGGTCTTCGTCAATGCATAAATAATCAATGTCGCTTCATTTCTGAACTTTACAATCGTGGTCAGTGTCCATCAAAATGTAACATTATTCGAGTGTATTTAACTACTTACCATGGAAGTGGACCTGCGCGAGCTTTAGAGAATTACACCTTACGTCCAGGTTTAGGAAGTTATACAGGCACTGGCGCTTTGGCTTGGACTTTACTTCCTGTTCCAGACTATTGTCAAATCCCCACAAACCAAGTTACTGTTCCTATTAAAATAGAACGCTATAGCAATAGCCAGCTGCTGGGAACAGAAATCATTGCTCTGGAACCAGGTGGTGAAAAAGTACTGAACCATCCTCTCGTAGACCTTTATAATTTTACGATCCGTGTCAATGACTTATTCCACACCTGTGGAGCAAGCACGTTTGGGTGAGAAAATAAAAATTAAAAAATGGAATCAATTCAGTGACATTCTAAATCTAATTTAGCTCCATGAAGTCCGCCAGCAAAATCCTGAGATAAACCTTCAAGATAAGTTATTTTAGAACCATCTGATAATTCATTAGTCTCACCTTTATTTAGTGAGAAACTCTCACTATCAACTGTAAAACTTCCTTTATTAGTATCTCGGACAATAAGCGGTTGAATAACTTTATCTGAAGAAGGACATGCACCTTCTAAAGAAAACTTTGTCCCAGCTAATCCGCCAGCATAGAATTGCACGAGTCCACCCCAAAAAACGAGACGTGAACCATCAGATAAAACATAATCTTGACCAACTTTACTTATCGTAAAATTTTCACCATTTACATTAAAAACTCCTTCATAACCTTCCCTTACGGTATAAGCTCCAATTTCAAACTTTCTGGGAACTAGAAGTGGGTTATTTGGATTTTGTAAATTAACGGTGCCTTCGACACCACATGCTGCTGTCAACAAACTACAGGTTCCACTGACAATCCTTGAAAGATTCATTTTTATCACCTACACACTCAAAAAGACAGATCTTTATAGACTTTACCACTTAAAAATGAAAACAACTAAAAAAAACAAATTCCTTAACCTGAAAAGAAGATACAACAGTGCTAAAACGGTGGGAAATCCCATTATTAACTCCATTCCCGTTAGTATCATTTTAATGGATAAAACAAGGGCCCCAAAGAGGGGGGTGAGGGTATGGTAGAAAAGTTCCTGGAGCCCTTTGATCAGGATCTAACACCTCTTTTGTGTTATTTGTTAGTAAAGTAGTACTTGTATATAAATATTACGTTTTTGTATACCAGTTGTTTAAATATGATTTTCTTGCCAGCTACAAGGCACAAGATAAAGGTTAATACTTATCCCCATTTTTGCGAACGCCTAAAACAATAATCTGCGACAGGTTTAAAAACAAGAGATGAGGAAGACGTAAAATATGCACCTCATCCCAAGACTAGAAACTCTAACCAACGATCAAGAATTATTAGAGCGTGCTAAACTCGCTTTAAGAAAAATGCACGAATGGGATGGTAAATATAATCCGATTCCCAGTGAAATCAAAGAGTCTGTTGCCAGAGAATTAAGCGGATATTCAGTAGAAATAGATAATTTTGATTTAAATGCTCTCAACAGAGAAAGAAAAAAAATGAATGATTTAAGAGTTGTGGAGTTTCTCACAGAACATGGATTCATTGAACCTTTATTTTGTGCTTTTTATTGGATGCCTACTCGGGTAGTAAGGGAATGTCCGCATTTATACGAGTAATTAACTTTTTGCCCATTTCTTTTTCATTTTATTGATGACAGCAATCTTATCTTTACACCCTAAACGTTTTTTAATTGCCCATAAAACTCTTTTATTAACTTCTCATATTCTTTAGAAACAATCAACCCTTCCATGGGAAAACAGCCATAATAATTCTGCCAGGCAAATCTCTCATCAAGATAAATGATCACTCCTTTATCTATTTCACTGCGAATACACCTTCCCGCTGATTGCAAACACTTTGATACCGCGGGATAAATGTATCCATAATCCCACCCTTTCTGAAATTTTTGCTCATAGTAGCGTATTAACTCTTTGGTTTTAAGATCTGGTTTTGCTAATGGCAAACCAACGACAATAACACCATTCAATAAATCACCTGGTAAATCTATCCCTTCAGCAAAATTAGCCCCGGTCACGCCTAAAAGAACACCTCCCTTCTCTTTCACAGCTCTGAAACTATTAAGAAAGCTTTCTTTCTCCTCTTTACTCATCTCACTTTTTTCAAAGAACTGTTTTTTAGGAGAAATGAAATAAAAACAGATCCGGTCTCGTAGTTCATACGAAGGAAAAAAAAAAGCGACATTTCCCGGAATTAAAGAACCGAAGTGAGAACATTTTTCCGCAATTTTCCGATACATTGCCTCGCCGCGCAAATTATATTTCGTTGATGTTTCCGGAACAATAAGAGTAAGCTTGTTTTCCAGAGGAAATGGTGAAGAATACTCTTTCTCCTCTCCTTTGCCTATCCCTAAGATATCTTTATACATAAATGTCGGATTCAACGTCCCGCTCATAATCACCCCGGCATAAACACGAGCGAAAATTTCCCTTGTAAGAAGGCTCGGGTCGAGACAGTAATAGTGGAGCACTAACAAAGGCCCTTGCTTTGCTGACTCTTCAGAAAGAATTCTCGCAAAAGCTAGATCTTCTCCTTTCCAAGATCCGAGAAAAGAACTAATTCCCCCCAGATAACTTCGTCTCTGTTTTTTCCGTACTTCATCAGCAACAATTTCTAACTCATTAATTAATTCTTCATAATCCATAATTTTCCGGATCTCACCTGCAAATTGTTCTTTTGTAATGAGTTTTTCTCTATCTCTAGATTTTTCGGAAAAAGTAGCCAAAGTCGTAAGGATGCGCATCATTTCTTGCAGCCAGTAGATTATTCCATTGTATCCAAATTTCTTTGCCTCAATGATCGCATTTTTGAGCATGTTGCTCGTCAAGGTATTGCTTAAAATGTCCATAATCCTGGAAGGGAGATTGTGTCCTTCATCAATTATCAGGATAATATCTTCAAAGTCAATTTCTAGTTTGTTAAAGATTGTTGTTTGCACATGAGGGTTAAAGATATAGTTATAATCAGCAATAATTATATTGGCATCTTTCATTAACGCCAGAGCAATTTCATAACTGCACATGCGCTTTTCCTTACTTATTTTAATGAGTTCTTCATTATGTAAAGGACTCTCTTGAGCTAACTCCGAGATAAGAACTTTAGCTTCAACAGTAACACTCTTTTTGCTGCGGACATTATTATAAAATTCACATTCGCCGCGTTCCACGACCACTTTACAAAACTCATTAAAATCTTTGCCAAATAATCCGGCAATTTCCTGACTGCACATCCAGCGTTTTCCAATCATATCAACGCAGGAAATCTTTTCACCAGTTTTCTCCCGCATTTTTTTAAGTGTTTCGACGGCAATTCGGTGTTGGGTATGCCTATTAGTTAGGAAAAAAACTTTCTTTTTTTCCCTGATGGCGAACTCAACCGCGACGGATAAGGCGCTGGCAGTTTTCCCTAAACCGGTAGGCGCCTGCGCAAGTAAAATTTTATGCTCCTGAAAGGTCTTTTGTAAATCTTTAATTAATTGATCTTGGCCAGAGCGAATTGAAAAATGAGGAAAATATTTCATCATTGAGTCAAAAAAAGAGCTCGTATTAAAAATAATTTCTAAAGAATATCCGAGAAAGAATAATGATTACAACATTCACGATAGAAAACTTTAAATAAAAGAGTATAATTGAAAATAGCTATTACTGTCAATAAATGTTTAAATATAACTATCCTGCCCTAATAATGTAAGAGGGGTGTAGAGATGGTTTGGGGGTGTCAATCAGTATGAGAAATAAAGTTATCTTTGACGTGTTTTTTCGAGAAAAGCCAGCGATGATGCTAGTAGAATTAAAAAATGCTTCCGCTAACGTCTACGCTTCCGTTTTGGCTAAACAAATCGACTGCACCTACAGTCATGTTGTAAAGATTCTGCAGGAAATGCAAAAAGCCGACTTAATTAACTTCAAAAAGGAAGGCCGCCTTAAACTTCTCGAATTAACCAAAAAAGGAAAAGACGTTGCTTCTAATATTGAAAACATTAAAACAATGTTGTAAACAGTTATTTTCTTTTTTTTTACTCTTATAAAAAGTAATGTTACTCCTCCTCAGGAAAGTAAATAGTTTAAAATTGAAAAAATAAGAAAATTAAAAATCAGTGATTTTTATTGCACATACATTTTCAAACGTTCCATATCTAACGTCCAATCTACAGGTAATTTCCCGGCTCTTTTATAATATTTCACCACACGCCTGATTTTGGAAGATGTTAAAGTCACGCCACGAATGGCATTCATATCCTGCTTATTCTTCTCCATATGAGCTTTAACCGCAATAAGTTTTCTAATGAGTGCGACAAGATCTTCCGGAAGCGGCTTTGCCGCTTTATTTTTTTCCATAATCTGGGTTATTTTTTGATTCGTGAGAGCTTTAACGCTATGAATCCCATAACTATCCCGCAGAATCATGCCGATTTCACTGGGATTCTTCCGCGCTTTAGCATATTTTATGACTAACTTTTCAACTTCTTTCCCTTTATAGGGCGCCCAAGTTGGAACTCTTTTTATTGGCTTCTTGCTCCCACTTTTTCCCTTTGCTCGCGAATGCATTCGTGCCATTTAGATTTCACCTATTAGTTGTTTATTCAATGGAGAAAGAGCGCTTTGCAATACTCTCCAGTACAGGTAAGCCGAAACCGACCTGCCCCTTGAATTAGTTATTATTAATATGAATGTTATTTAAAAAGATTACGGGAAAATTTAAATAAAACTATAATCGAGCTAACATGAAAATGGATTGTTGCCAATTTTTTCAAATTTTTGATGAAAAATAACCTTTTTAAAGAATACAAGCACTGGAAACTTCTTCTAAGAAACAGAAACACAACGTTGGGTAATTGTGTAGCTATCACAAAAAGACATCTAGAAAGGTTCTCTAAAATAACACCAGAAGAGATGAAAGAGTTTCAGAACGTAGTAAAAGATATTGAAGAAGCACTGAGAGCTTCTTTTAATTACGATAAAATAAATTATCCCCTGTTGATGATGAGAGATAAGCATACCCATTTTCATGCCATCCCGCGTTACGCAGAAAAAAGATTATTTGCCTGAATAGGGTTTTTTGATGAAGGATGGCCAAAAATGCCTTCAGAACCTAGAGAGTTATTAACAAAAAGCGTCTTAAGAAAAGTTAAGAGAGAACTCCAAAACTGCTTCTAACTAACCAAAACATTTATTAACATCACTTCTACTATAGAAGCAAAACAAGAGGTGTTTAGTAATGACGAGTCCTCCCCCAATACATCCACATCATTCGTTACGTTTTTATATCATAATGAGTACGATCGTTATTGCGGGTATTTTTTTTCTCTTAGTGATGAATAACAAAGGCGATTTCAGTTTAACTAGCGCGATTGTGAAAACTATTGGCCAGAATAATGAAACCGCTAAATCTGTAAGCGGAGAAGAAGATTTACCGGGAAAGGATTTTGCCGACTTTCCTCTTGAAGAAAATGAATTAACTTTAAGAGAAGAGGAAGAAAGAACATCAAGAAATAGTAACGAAGACTCTTCTTCACCTCAAGGCTCTAAATCCAAAACAACGAGGACAAAAACACTGCCTCGTCATGAAATGGACATTACCCTTACCTCAGACCAAATTCCGGACTTTCAGGAAGAGGCTCATTTTAGCGACCTCACTTTACGTTTTACTGATCTTATCACTACGATACGTATCAACAAAGACCGTTTAGAATTAAACGACCAAGAAAGTACGACGAAAACTATCCATATCAAAGAAGGAATAGGAAAAATAAATTTTGACAAAGAGGGAATTTTCTTAGATCTCACAGTTTCCCGATTTGAGCTAAACGATGTGGCCATAGCGGCAAAAGGGGAAATTAAGATCACCTTTGAAGGCCCTCAAGATTATACTCATCTTCTCATAAATAACCTCAAAGCAGAGAGCTTTGATACTATGGGGAGTGGAGAACTGCAGGTAGACCAGCGCCTAACATATAAGCTTGTGGACGATTTAACGACGGTTGATTATTTTGCCGGTTCTGTAACCATAGATCGAGAAACTGATCTTCTCAAACCTATCACCACTTTCCAAGGAAGAGCCAGAGGAATAGGTATTAGTGGAGATCTGTTAGATATTGATTTAAGATAAAGATAAATACCTGCCGTAATATATACCCTCCAACAATAATCTTTAAATACTGTTCTTTTTTTCACTATAAAGTAGACAAGATGACCCTTACTAAATCAGAATGGACGAGGATGATGGAAGAGGCCGGTGAGGTCCGTAAAAGGTCTATTGATGAGATTGTAATTGAAGAAGGGGATCTAATACCTGCTCTCCTTCCTTCCAACAGAATAGGTAATGTTGTTGTATATGTCGATGACAATAATGAACATGTAAAGCAAGGAACGGAAGTATTGAGAATCGGTGGGAGAACAGTATATTCGGCTTACAATTTTAACCCAAGTTCACCTCCAGTGATGATTGATGCACCCGCCTACTGGAGAAATATATTTAATAGAATTCAGCAAGATCATCCTTTGAAATCAGTAACTGTGCTTTTAGACCTCAATTTAAGGGATAGAAACTGTAGTGGTTATGACGTCTTAGAACTTCTCGCAGAAGGAACTTATCCAACTTTAAAATCAGTGATCGTTATCACTGTCATGGAAGGGGATATTAAGGGAGCAAACACGAGACTTGATTTCTCACCAGCACCTCTTCCAGTATATGCTGCAGTAAAAGATGTCCAAGACTATAGAGCTGGTCTAGTAAGAACATTAAACGAAATTGAAAAGGGAAAATTATTACCAAGAAATCAAAGCAAATAGAAATATTCTAATTAAAGATCTCGTGGGAGTGGAATAGAAAAAACAATTTCTCCTCCTTTTCCTCCACCGAAGCTGTGGTACTGTATAATTCCATCATGCTTATCTTTAACGATATCATAACTCGCCATAGCTCCTACTCCATTCCCGTTCTCTCCTTTTGTCGTTGCGACAGCTTTTCCTCGAGAAAGTTCAAATGCTGTTCTTGGAGAGAGATCACCAGATTGAGTAATAATCGTCGTTAAGTAATCTGCCTTTGGCCTTCTATCAATTCTTGTTGAAATCACGACAGCCCCTCTTTGGGAAGCCTGCACAGCATTATCTAAAAGGTTTTGCAAAGCTCGTTCCAAGAGATCTGAGTGTGCATAGATTTCGACATCAGAAGGAACGTCAATAGATAGTTCTGCTCCCAAGCCGCTATTCATTCGATTGACAAGAGTCACAACTTTCTCGAGCAGAGGTCGATAAAAGAACCGTTCTTTGGGAATTTTTGCTGCCTGCAAGGCATCATCAGCTTCTTTCATGATAGCATGAGCTTTTTTTAAACCATGCTCAATTTCTTGAGTAAGAAGCGCCGCAGTATACACTGGTTCTGGAATAGAAGTCATAGGGTTTTCAACATTAATAGAGTTAACACTCAGGTCTTCTAAAAATGGTCGCAAAATCCTGGGTTCTGTTACAAAGCCAGGAGGAATAGCTACATCTCCACTCCCATGAACACGAAGTTCCTGAACTAAAGCTTTGTATGCACAGTCAAGAGCAACACCTAGATGATTTTGAATATGATGAGCTCCTAATCTCTTTTCCTGTATTCTTCTCATTTGAGCTCCATACCGAGCCAAATGTTCCCTATTGAGGGTTTCTAATTTTCCCCGCAACACGACAGCATCTCCCTCGGCACGAATTTTGGCAATAACATCTCTTTGATGAACACAAATCTCATCTGCTAAAACAACCTCAGATGGTTTCCTTTGTAGAAACCGATAATTGTCTTCTTCGGAAGAACCATACTTAAACAATTTAGCCCAGGCAAAAAGAAGCCTTTTGCCTAATGTGGGATGAGGAACAGACACATCATAACGATTACAAGGCATACCATACTTCACTCCACCTGGAAAAATGACCTCCCCATTAATGGTAACATCTTCATTTACCTGTACTGGTTGGTAATCAAGTAAGGAAGAAGTGAGAAAACCTTCAATAGGAGTATATCCTAAAATACGATCCGGATCATTTGCAAATGAAAATTTTATACCTATTGCTTTTCCATTAATAAAAACAACTCCCTTATCTTCTTTATAATGTAAACCCAAATAAGTATAATCACGAGCAACAAGTTCATCCAAAGGAATTTGAATTTCGAATAAATTTGTAGAACCCCACTCTGGCCATTGCCATAAACGAGGGATGCCTTCCCAATACCCCAAAGCCGCAGTGACCATCTCTAAATAATGAACTTCTGAACTGGGAAGGAGATAATGTTCAATCCTTGCCTCAACTCTATTCTTTTTCTGATCTAACTTTTCAACCGCAACTCTTTGATCATTATTAAATTTATGATTATAGCCAGGACTTTGGGATATTACAACCGCGGGACCTGCCGCCATAGCTCCTAACAAGGTAAGACTATCTTGGACAGCAGGAATAACTCTTCCTAAATGAGGATAATCTAAAGGATTATTGATTCCTGTGATTCTTTTAAAGCAAGCCAATACGGCTTTAAAGTCCTTTTGCGGAATCATTGTCCCGGGAGTTAAAAGTGCAGCTTCATCATATCCTGGAACTTGCGATGCTACTGCATCCACAAACTCTTCATAAAAAGGAGGGAGACGAGATAACCTTTGTAAAGCTGGTGTTGAGGAATCAGCTAAAAGAGACGGCCTTTCTGCATGAGCTAAGAGATAACGAAAAGTAATGGAATTAAGAACCGGGGTCTCTATTTTAGCTGCTACCATGACTACTAAATGATGGTAACTAATATTTAAATATATCGCTCCTCCAAAATAGGAAATCTTAGGGAGGGAAGAGATGTGAAAAAATGGGGATATAATTTTTTGTATAATTTAGTGCCTTTACGTCTTCTAGACTGGTTTCATGAAAAACATTACCATTACAAAACTACCACTAAATTTATCCAGAAAGTCGATCCAGAATTTTTAGAGCGAATAAGCGAGAGAAAAGCCCTGAAAGTGTACCGCTACGCCCTCCGCAATATTCCGGCTTACAAAAAATTCCTTCAAGAACATAATATCGGAACGATTTCATCAATTAAAGATTTTAACGCTAAGCTTCCTTTTCTTGACAAAGATAATTACGTAAAACATTATTCCCTTCTGGAGCGGGTTGAAAAACACCACTTTCCAAAAGAAGGAATGATTATAGAAAGTTCTGGTTCAACGTCAAAGATACCAACTAATTGGTTTAGGACTCTTGAGGAAGAACGAGAGATCGCCAAGGACGTGGAATTAGAATCGCATTATCTTTTCGGGGACACAGAATACATTGTTATAAGTTGCTGGACATTAGGCGCCTGGACAACCAGTTATTCCTTCTGCTTCTATTTTGAACCTTTAGGCTTAGTTAAAAATATTGGCCCCGACGTAGAACAAGTCGTGAGAACAATACAGATGATGGGAACGAAACCACGCTACCTTATTGGTGGATATCCTCCATTTATTAAACATCTTCTTGACACGGGAAAGCTGCCCTGGAAAAAGTACAAAATTGACCTTGTTGTTGGTGGAGAAGGATTTATTCCTAAATGGCGTGAATACATTAAGACTAAATTACGTAAAGGAACACGGATTATTTCTGCTTATGGCGCTTCAGATCTCGAAACAGGATTAGCGGTAGAAACTCCTTTATCACAAGAAATCCGCAATTTCTTTGTAAAAGAAGAGAAGAACGTAAAGAAAATATTACAAGTAGAAGAAGTTCCTATGTTCTTCCAGTACAATCCGCTCCGTTTTTACATCAACAATTTGCCAGAAACACAAGAATTCCATGCCACCGTACTAACTAAAGGCCACGTCGGCGTCAAAGTAAAATACAATATCCATGATCTGGGAGGAAAGCTGTCTTATAATGAAATGATCAGCCTTATGAAAGAAAAGTTTAAAGGTTTTTCTCGTCTTTACGAAACTAAGTACAAAACTTCTTCATTAAAGTTACCATTTCTTTGGGTCGGTGGGAGAAGCGATGATGTAATTTCTATTGATGGAGTAAATATTTATCCCCAACAAATCGAAATCGCTCTTCTTGAAAACAAGAGGGAATATCGCCTTATCCAAAGCTTCCAGATTTCAAAAATTTTTCATCATGATGGCGACAACCACTTTTTTATCCGAATCCAGCTTCAAGAAGGAGTTAAACCGAGCAAAAAATTAGAAAAAGAAATCAAAGAGACGATAAAGAAAAATCTCGCCAAAGTAAGTAAAGCCTATCGCCTTGGTCTCCATGATGATCATCAATCTTTTGAACCCCATCTGGACCTCTTTGCCTACCGAACCGGCCCCTTTAATATTGAAAAAATTAAGAATAAATATATCTTTAAGAAGAACTAAGATGCTGCTTTGTCAGAAATTCATACACTACATGTGACACTTTTCGTGGATGATTAATAATAACTCGATGTTCAGCACCGGGCAGAATTCTGAGTTGGGCTTTTCTATTTAAGGCTTTAATCTGATCAGAAAATTTAAGAGGGATGATACGATCCAAGCTCCCGGCCACGATTAAAATAGGGATATGCAAACCGTGTAAAGCAGTATTTATACGTTGTTGATTATGAAAAACGAATTGTTCTACATTGTCTAACGTTTTAACGAGGCATTCTAAAGGAGTTAAGTGGAGAAGGTGAGAGATTACATGGAGTCCTTTTTCTATACCTTTCACGGAGAGGTCTATTTCCTGCAAGTGAGGCAAATGATGCCGCCGTGTTGCTTCATGCTCAGAGATAAAACGCAGTAAATTAGTTACGTAAGGATTTAAATTTAATAATCGGTTATGGTCAAAAGGATAGGTGCTTGCGCTTTCAATGAGAATAAGAGAAGAAGGAAACAAACGCTTATAACGCATACAGTAATGAATAATAATTCCTCCACCTAAACTGTGCCCAATTAAAGAGAAATCTGTAATACGCTCTTGTTTTAAAATTAAGTGCAAATCGCGAGAAAAGCAGGGAAGTTGATAGCGGTCAAAGGAGTGTGGAGCATCAGAGTTTCCATGCCCCCGTAAATCAAGGGCTAAGGTAGAAAACCCTTTTTTTTGGAAATAATTGAGCTCATTTTTCCATACTGTTAAATTAGCCCCCACACCATGAAGAAAAACCAGAGTAAACGGATTTATTCCGGGGGTATAAATATAAAAAATCCGTGTTTTATCAAAAGAACGAATAAATTTATCCATAATTGCTGGAATAAAAAAAAGTTTATAAAGATTACTTAGTATAATCCTTTTTTTTGTAATTCTTCTTTTCGAGTTTCCCGTCTATAGTTACCATATTTATCTAGAGGGGAATACTTTGCCGGATGGGGAGAAACCACTTTTTGGTGGCAAGAAGGGCATATTGGACAGAGAGTGTAACGATGACAAAAAGTGCAAGAAAGAATTGTTTTACTCATTTTTTCCCCTCTCCAAAACAGCGACAGAGAATTTATCGTTAAATTTAGACAAGATCTCTTCTATTTTTTTCATCGTTTTTTCTCCAGATTTATAATCAAAATCTTCAATCATCACTTTATACCTTCCCCCTCCCAAATACGAAAGTTTTATCGTCTCAGAGATTTTCTCGAGGGTTGAGAAGAGTTTCTTTATTTGTTCTACCCCCTGCGGGGCATAGCTTTGTACTTTGATTTCCCCGGCGATAAGCACTTTTTTTGGCCTGAATTTTTCAATAATCGCCACTTCCAACTCTGCCGCAAGCTGCTTATCAAAACCAAGCTTTGCCAACGTTATCTCTCCAGCTGCCACTTCCTTAAAACAAGGATATAAGTAAGAATACTCTTTAAGAATAAGTTTGCTAATTTGATCGTATAATTTTTCAAAAGGAGTCTTAAGTTTAGTGGAGAGATTTTTTACGAGACTTTCCGCTTTCAATTCTTGTTTAATTTGTTCTAATTTTTCTCCGCGCTGTGTTGAATTCACACGACGCAGGGAAAGATCAATGTGCCCCCTTTCTCTATCAATTCTGAGAACTTTACAGACAATCTGCCGACCAAGGCTTACAAAGTCACGCAGGTTTCTGATTCTTCCAGGAGAAACTTCAGAAATATGAACGATCCCAGACTTCCCTTCGTATTCCAATAAATCAACGAAAACGGAGTTAGGAAATATTTTTGTAACTTGACAAAGAACAATCTCATCAATTTCTGGATAGCCAGGAAGTCTATACATCATTGTAATCTTCTTCCTTAAGCGAATATTTATAAATGTTATGAGGAAGATAATCCATGTAAAGAATATTCAAATATTCTACTTACTCCAACACTTCCAAAACTCTTGCCGAAATTCGTGATTTTCCACCCGTCGGGTAAGCAACTTCTTTACTGCAAACTAAACAATAAACAATATTGCTAGAATTTCCAAAAATAACCTGCTCATTTTTACACTTTGAACAGCGTACTTTAATGAACTTACTTACTAAGGCTTTCATCTTAAATAAATTCCACCTTCTTGGCACGTCTTCCATATGGTTGTTGACTCGATTTTTTACAAACCGCACAAGTATAACGAAAATCAGTCTTCTTGGTGGCTTTTACCCCTGTTCTTTTAAATTTTGTTACGGCCGGTTTAGAATATCTGCCTAAATTACCTATGCCTCGAGCTCTTCCTCGTAATCTAGCCCGATACTTAGAACCACGCTTCAAAGAACTGGCCATTTTTTTTTTATTAAGAGAAACTTTATGCTCTGTATGCTTTCGGCAATAGGGACATAACCTTCTCATTGTTTTTGGAACCTTCATTAAAAATCTTAGAAAGAGGTTTATTTATAAAACCTTCGCTGGAAAGTCAATGAGCTAAAAAGTAAGCTGCCTTAAGCACTAAAGATGAAAGAAAAACATCCCCCCTTACTGCGGAAATTTAGAGTTTCACTTTCGATCGTGGTTTTTTTCCTGGAATGGAGACACCCAAAGCATAAAAAATATTGGCGTAGACAAATATTCCTTTTCCCCGCATACGCTCTGAATTTTTAAAAGCAGAAAAATCTTTTTTTATTGCGTCAATAACTTCTGGATCTTGAAACTGCGGCCTGAAAACACTAAAACCATATGTTGATCTTACCAGAGCCACTAAAGTAAGACTGTTTCCTCTCTCCTCAAAATCATGAACGTTACCTTTATACCTATCAATAAATCTTTCCAATCCAGAGATTATTCTTGCTCCCTGGCATACGTAAAAATCTTCAGTAGGTTGATAACTCATACACTACGTTTGATTTTCAGAGATATTTATAGACTTATGGTTTGATTTTAATGACTTCTGGGGTAATTAACGAAAACTATATTTACCGTTCCACAACGCCTGGGATTCAAAATCAACTAGAAGTTTTAGCGTCTTGGTCTATCATTCTTCATCAGCATCATTCCTCATTAACAATCTTCTACTATAATAATGAGAAAGGGGCTTATCCAGATAGTTGTAAGCTGTTTTTTCAAAACCTGATAGATCGCCATCAGCATCGATAACCAAATAAGTCCCCTCTAAAGTAAAGTAAACATCTTCACAGTACGGTTCTCCCCGACAGTAGCCTAACTCGGTGACGTTTTTTTCAACACGCAGAGAGATAACTTCGCCAGGATCTAATTCGTAGCGCTGAAACCCGATTTTATCGCTATTTTCAATATAAACGCATTGAGAGCTACAGTCAGTTTTAAAATCAGGAGATTCTTCTGCTTCAGAGTAGTTATAAACCAGCGTGCCAGTTTGTCTAAAAAATGGATTAGTCCAGTAAGCGTCAATAAACTGATCAATAGACTTTGAAAAAGGCGCTCGATTCAAAACTGGTTTGCCTCCATTAGCGTATGGCCTAAGTGGTGCAGCCAAATCCCTTAGCTGTTTCCGAGGACTGTCAGACGTTTGAGGTTGACGAATAGAAATAGTCCTCTCAGGTTCATAATCCCAGTTAGAAGTTAATGCTGAAACCAGAGAATGCAATCCCAGACCAATACCGGAAAGGGTTGCTGTACAAAAGATTATCGCTGGAAGCACTATTCTTTTATTCATTAGTTGACTTTAAAAGAGTAGCTTTATTTAAATTTTAAGAATTACAATTTTAGAAAAACATTCTGGGAATAGATTTATAATTACAAATAACTTCCTTTAAAATTAAAATGTTTATAACTCTCCTGAAACTTACGATTCTTTTTTTTGTCATCTTTGATCCTATCCTTAGTTTTGGCGTCTTCGCGGCGGCAACGAAAAAAATGGATAAACAAGAACGCCGGAAGGTAGCCTTGCTCGCCGTAGGCTTAGCAATGTTTCTTTCATTTACGTTCCTCATTTTTGGAGAAAGAGTTCTTTCCATCTTTAGCACTTCTTTAGACAATTTCCGCGTTGCCGGAGGAATTGTCTTAGGCATCCTTGGACTCGATATGGTTCTAGGAACCTCGGCAAAAAACATTGAACGAACGACAAAAAGTTCCTGGACGGCCATTGCTGCCATTATTGCCACCCCTTTATTAACAGGTCCGGCCGCCATTACCGCAATTTTAATTTCTGTTAACGATTTTGGGATATTATACACCGCCCTCCCTGTGGCTATTGTTCTCACCCTCACGGGAATTCTTTTCCTGCTTGTGGAAAAAATAAGTAAACTCCTGCATCCCGTCATCATCCAAATTATTTCCACTATTTTAGGTCTTGTAACCCTTTCCTGGAGCGTGGAATTTATCCGCAAAGGTCTTGGATTTTAGAATAAAGGTAAAGAACCAGTAACAAAGTCAACTTTTTTTTCTTCATCAGGACCAATCGCCACGCATGTTTTTGTTCCAGCTGCAATGACAGTTTTCCCTGCGTCTGTTATCAATGCCGCTGTCAAGCCTTGATCCTTGGCTAATTGAATGTATTTCAGAAGTTCTTTTTCATCCTTCACTTTCACGACAATTTTTGCCATCCCTTCACTCCGCCACTTCTTGACCATTTTAGAATCTGACTTTAAAGTTGCCTCCACAGAAGCATGAGCAACTTGTACGCAGGCTTTTCCTTTTGGAAGTTGTAAATCTTGTCGGATAATGATCACTTGTTTATATGACATTAGACAAAGAGAAAAAGAAAGAAGTATAAAAAGATTTGTTATTAGAAAAAATTAATAAATTACTTCGCTCCTTTCCACTCATTCTCGAACAGCGAATTAAAATACTGGACAAAGAATGGCGCTTCTACCCATACCGCACAGTCATAACTTTTATGAACCTTTTCATCATCGGTTAAGAACATTAACATTTCCACTTCATCAACCATGCAAAAACGGGCATTGCTGTTGGTCTTAAGCTGTTTTATTTTTGCAATCTTGGAGAAGTTTTCAATCGTTTCCTTGCTGGCGCTAAGAGGAGCGACAATTCTCACATCAATTCCTGCTTTAACAGCTTTCTTCAAAGGATTCGCCAGCAATTCATACTTGCGATCTAAACCATCTTTTGAAGTTAGAATCGTGATGCTTTTTTTCGCATTTTTCACCATTGTCAAAAGATGCTCATGTACTTTTTCCCGGCCACGGAAGGCTCCGCTTTTATCCGTTGGATCAACTAATTTTATTCCTTCGGTATGCAAAACATTAAGTTCACCTAAAACTTCACTATCTTTTAATTGTGAAAGCATGGTATGGCGTTCTTCTGCTTCTTGTTGAACTTTCTTTTTGACACGCTCGATAACTTCTGCCGGAGGAACGGCAAGATACTTAATAGGTTTACCGACTTTAACGATAATAAATCCTTTCTTCTCGAGACTTTCTAGAACATCATAGGCTCTGCTGCGTGGAACATTAGAGATGTCAGATAATTCTCCCGCCGTAGATACTCCTCTACTTAAAAGTGCGATCCACAATTTACTTTCGTAGGAATTTAATCCAAAGTCCTTCAGTTTGTTGATGAATTCTTTTTGTACAATCATTGTTATAGTCCCCCCTTCATTCTAGGCATACTGACATCTAAACATCACAAAGGACTTAGGCCCTTCGGAATGTACCGAAAACCAAAGTTTTGATTTTCTAGTACACAATTCAAGAACCCCCTTTAGTAATAATTACGATCTTTGAAAAGAGCCTTTCTTTATAAATGTTTCGTTAGTTAGTACCGTCTAGTAGTTATAATTATTGTTCATCGACTGTGAATAGCTGTGAATCTGTCACTTTAAATAACTTTATTCTTGCCCCTGCATCTAACCAGCCATGAGCATAGTTGAGAGCGGCAAAGGCTAATACTGCATCATCTTTCTTTTCCAAGAAGAACTGCGCATCATCATAATATCGCTGTGCCATATCTAAAAAATCTTCCGCTTCTTTAAGACGAGAAGTATCCAGAGCTTTTTTTGCTTTCTCCAGAGCCTTTTTGGTTATGAAGAAGTATTTGTTGAGTTTTTCGGAAGTGATAATAGCATTCATTTTATCCGGAATAATAAGAGGTTTTTAAAAATTTAATCGGAAAAAAATGACGTAAAAAATCATTGGAGCTTACTTTGCTCCTGGTCTCTTCACCGTAATGGGCAGAATTCCGGCCTCGAATTCCATCAACGCAATTTCAATCGGATCATAATGAATGTTCTGTAAGTCCTCAGTACTTAGTTTTAACAAGAAAGGAGCTCCCATAGAAAGCTGTAAGGCACGAGAACCGATCATGCGGGCTTTTTCATATTTAGTATAATCTTCCTTTCCTAAATCTTTATCTTTTACCATTATCGAATCCTCCTTATTCAAAGGCCTTATCTAATTCCACTCGTAGGAATTCAGCTTTCTCTAAAGCCAAATCAACCATTTTTGCTACTTCGGAAATAGTTAATGGCCCTTCTCCCCCTTTTTGGAGCGCAGAAATAGTTCCATCCTTATCCGCCGATACTGTTAAGCGGGCTTCATACGCATTTTCCTCTTCCCACGTTGGATCTACTAAGAGCTCATTATTTACTTTGTAAATCGTAACGGGTAATGGTTCTTTTAACAAAGGCAATGGCTCCTCTGTTTTTTGTTTATAATCAATAGCCCCTGTCTTCTGATCTACGACCGGAAATCGTGCCGCCTTCAAGGCTGCTAATGCCGCCAATCCTACCGCGTCAAACAAATTGCCATCGTCATTAATCGTGATCAAATCGATAGTCACAAACCACGCTTTCTCACCGGATTTAATGCATAATTTCTTCATATCGACAGCTTTTGCTTCACGAATGCCTCGATCTGTCACTCGGGCTAATTCTACTGCTTTAGGTCCAGGCGGCCCAGGTTCATATTCAGAACTAGAGAGAGGAACAAGTTCAGCATTAACCATAATTCCCCCTTCACTCGGGGTATCATTATATGGTTTCTCAATAGCTAATTTTACTCCGGCAAGAACAACTGTTTGTCCAATTTGGACTTTAGCAGAACCTTCTGCTGTCCAGGAAATATTTGTTTCGATAGTGATGGGCTTCCTATACTCAGTAAGAGAGCGCATATTGATTCGTTTTCCTTGTTTTGCTAGTTCCCGAATCAGTGTTTTGTTAACGATCATTTTTATTTAGGAAATTTCTCCTTCAGTGCTTTTTTTTGTAATTCATAAATCTGCTCTGTTACTTCCCTCGCTAATTCCAGCGCTTTGAGTAAATCTTCTTTGCTAATTTCTCCATCCATCTGCAATAAAGTGATAGCTTTAGTATTATGAGTCATAGCCACGGGAATATCTGAAACTGCCCCTTCTTCATACGCCTCTTCATTATAATTTAAATCTGCAACGACCATTCCATCAACTTGCCCTACGGCAACAGAACTGACCATATCTTTCATGGGAATCCCCGCATCAGCTAAAGCCATAGAGGCCGCAGAAATTGCCGCACAACGTGTTCCCGCGTCTGTTTGTGGCAATTCAACATACACATCTACGACTGAATTAGGAAATTCTGATAAATCGACCACCGGCTCGAGTGCTTTCGTCATAACAAGGGCAATTTCTTGAGACCTCCTATTAGAACCTGGCCTGATTCTTTCTCCTGAACCTGAGAATGGCATCATGTTGTAATGACAGCGCAAAACTCCTGTTGTTGGATCCGCCAAAAACCTAGGAATCATTTCTTTGGGACCATACACTGCGGCAATAGCCCAGGTTTTGCCCATACGGAACGACGCTGATCCACACGCATTGGGCACTACCCCCACCTTTGCTTCCATGGACCTTAGTTCATTAAAGGCTCTGCCGTCAAGACGCTTTTTATAAGTCATGTGTTTCACCAAGATACTTTTCCATGGCCTCTGTTAAACCACTTAAGTGGGACCTTTCTTCTATAATTTTGATTGCCAGTTCTGCTTTGTGCTCCCCTTCAGGTGTTCCTTTAATCCAAATTAGTCCATTTTGTCCCACGGTTATTTCACAACCAGTGTGAGTTTTAATTAGTGAGATCATACTCCCTTTCTTCCCGATGATGCGAGGCACTTTCTGGCTGTTGATTTCAATGATTCTCCCCCCAACTATTTTCTGTAACCCTGGTTCTCTCATCGAGGCATCAATAAGCCTCTGGGAGGTAACATTAATGATCATCACGATAACATACTCGCCAATGGCAATGATTTGACTCAAATCTTCCTGCTTCCTCACAAAGCGTGTTGTTGCGTCTTTAACGTTAAGCAAGGCCAAATAAGCCGTATTGGTATTCAAACGCCAGCCGCTCATCGTAATATCAACAACTTTAGCAATGATTTTATCCCCGATCATCGGAACATAAGGACCAGAAAGAGGGGTAACTTTAACTACCCTGCCTGATAAAGTTACCAGACCAAGAACTCGAGCATGAATTTTATCGTTTTCTCTATATGTATTCTCACCAGGAAGGTAATCCATACCTTCTGCCAAAATTTCGCCAGGGATAATGATATCCTTCTCTTGCACTAGTAAACTACCCATATTGATTTTGTTTCACGCGCTAATAAACTTGAGAAAAACGTGAAACACTCCTTTTTCATTTTTTCTCTCTTCTTTCAAAAATAGAGGTTTCTTTAAAAGATTTGCGGTTTTGCAGGCTTGTCCAGAATGATGCTGAGCATCATTCTGATGTAAAACCGGACAGCTTTACTTAATTTCTCCATATTATGAATCAATATATGGACC
>JAGVYE010000051.1 GCA_018303445.1 Candidatus Woesearchaeota archaeon | reverse complement strand
AGCTGCGGAAATCAGGCTTCTGCTAGGAAGAAATAAGCTGCTAGATTTAATCAAATACCGTTCAAAAATGAAGATGACGAAAAGATGACAGTATCTGTTTTGTCTTGAGCTCAAATAATACCTGAAAAGCTCGGATCGGTTAGTAGATTAATGAGGAAATCAACAACATTTAAATATATTTTATCTTTCTAACTGAAAATGCTGGACATAAACCTTGTGCGGGAAAGGTCTGAACTGGTAAAAAAGAACGAAAAAAAGCGCAGCCGGGATACACATACGGTAGATCTCGTTCTCGAATGTGATACACAATGGAGAATGATGCTCAAAAAAGTTGAAGATCTTAAACATCAGCGCAATGTTGTTTCTCAAGAAATTAATAAAGCCAAAAAAACAAAGAAAGAAAAAGAAGCGCAGCAGAAAATTAAAGAAATGCAGAAAGTAGTCGAGGAAATCAAGAAAGGAGAAGAGGAAGTTCAAAAATTATTAGAAAATCGCGATCGGTTGTTGTTGAAACTGGGAAATATGATGCATTCCCAAGTACCTTTTGGTAAAGATGCCTCGGAAAATGTGGAAATAAAAGTATGGGGAAAAAAACCAAAATTTTCCTTTCCCGTGAAACATCATGTAGAGCTTGTAGAAACTTTAAGTATAGCTGATTTTGATGCCTCAGGAAAAACGTCCGGCCATGGTTTTTATTTCTTGAAAGGAGAGCTTGGACTCTTAAACCAAGCTTTACTACGTTTTGCCATCAACTTTATGCAGAAAAAAAAATATATTTATATTGAACCACCTTTGATGATTCATAAAGAAGTACTATCTGCAGCCGTAGATGTTACTGAATTTGAGAAAACAATTTATGGCATTGAGGGTGAGGATTTAGTTTTAATCGGCACAAGTGAACATGCTTTATTGGGGCTTCATGCCCAGGAAAATTTCACTGAAAAAGCTTTGCCACGAAAATATTACAGTTACAGTATGTGTTTCAGAAAGGAAGTAGGAGCTCATGGAATCAATGAGAAAGGCCTGTGGCGTACGCATCAGTTTAATAAAGTTGAACAATTCATTTTTTGCGCTCCTGAAGAAAGTGAGAAATATTTCCAAGAATTATTGCATAATTCAGAAGAAATCTTAAAAGCTTTGAAATTACCGTATCGGGTACTGGAGATCTGTTCAGGAGATTTAACGTTGTGGAAGCATCGCAGCTATGATTTAGAAGTTTGGAGACCGACACTTAATCAATATGGTGAAGTTATGTCGTTAAGTAATTGTACTGATTATCAAGCGAGAAAATTAAATATTAAATTAGAACGTCAAGGAAAGAGAGAGGTTGTGCATACTTTGAATAATACGGCTCTGGCTACATCACGAATTATGGTCGCTATTTTGGAGAATTTTCAGACCCTAAAAGGAACGGTCAAAGTGCCTAAAGTATTATGGCCTTATATGGGGGGAGTTAAAGAACTGGGAAGAAAGAATAAGAAGCAGTGAGGGTGTTTTTCGTCTGAATTATGCGGTAGTGTAATCATTTGACTGATAACCTCTCTAAATTATATTCTTGCAAAATAGTCCTGTTACTTTAATGTGATTAACAGTAGACTTGGAGAAAGAGCACGTCTTTCTCACATATCTTCCCAGTCTTTGACGAATCACATTATTCACAGATTCAACCAGTGATGTAGTCAATTAAGAACGCTACCTTATTTTTAACTACTTTTTTGTTGTCCTAATTTTTTATAAAGTCTGATTTCTTATGAAGCTAAAAATAGTAAGTACCTATATAAATGGAGTTTTTATAGGAGGGCTTTATGGTTAAAAAAGAAATGATGGTGGTATTAATTTTTCTAGTCCTCCTATTTGTTGCAGCTTGTCAAGGGCCGCTTTTTGGAAAAGCGATTACTTTGCCTGCTGGTGTGGGGGTGGATGATGCTACTGGAGTTCTTCAGGCTGCAGATTTGCCTGGAACAGGAATTCCGCCACTAAACCAACCAGTGACAGATCCTACTTTTAGTGTTAATTTTAAAAGAATTACCGATGCCACCTCCAGAGCAAGCGGTTATGCTGTACATGATTACTCGCAATTGCAGGCCTTTTCTTATGACAATAGATACATCTTGTTAAATGGGGATCAAGGATATATTGTTAAAGATGTGGCCACTGCCCAAACAGTAAGAACACTGGCAGATTCCAATAATTTTGGCGTTAATGCACCGCGCTGGCGTGGAAATACGCATAATATAATCTTCTTTGACGATAACGGAGATTCTGCATTACGTTTGGAGCAGTTAAATGTCGATAGCGGAAGTGTTACACCTTTATTTACTTTCCCAGCCAACTATGAAACAATAGTTACTGTAAGTTCTTCCGATGAATTATCTAATGATGGCCGATGGTTAGCTGGACTAGCTACGACACCTAACGGGAATGTGATCTTTTCATTAAATATTGAAGAATCAATTGCTCAATCTCGACTTGTTGGCGCGCAGGTTCCAATTTCCAGCCTTTTCCAGCCAACTGGAAGTTGTGAGATTTATAGAGATATAGACGAGAATGGCCAACCAATTGTATATGGAGCTGTAGATCCTGATTGGATTGGCGTTTCTCCGTTAGGCAATTATCTAATTGTCCAATGGGAACGTGACGGTACTACTCCTTGCAGCGGTCTTGAGTTAAGGAATATTCAGACTGGAGCGTTAATTGCCAACATAAGAGATAGGCATGATCATGGGTCTTTAGGGTTAACTGCCGATGGAAGAGAAGCTTTTTTATCGATCATGGGAGAATCGCCGGAGAACTCTCAACTCCCAGCTTTGGCTTATTGGGAATTTGAGAATAGAAACAGCAATCCTCATTTTCTGTTAACCATCCCTTGGAATTTAGATCATGTTTCTTGCGTCGGACCCAGAGGCATCTGCGCTGTTACATCATATTATGCTGAAGGCAACCAGCGCCAGGTATTTGATGGTGAAATTTATCTTATTGGTTTTGATAGGTCCGTTAAGCGCCTACTGCACCACCGCTCCAGCGAGTGTGGATATTGGGTGCAGCCGCGCGCAAGTATCTCTAGAGACGGACGCTATATAGTTTTCGATTCTGATCTTCAAATTGAAACGGGAGGACAAACTAGTTGCACGCGTCTAAATACTTTAGAAGGCGGAGGAGAAGTTTATATCATTGATTTAGGAGCTGCACCAACATTGGGAGGAGGATCCCCGCCATTGACATGTTCTCCAGACTGCGGACCAAGCCAGCGTTGTGATACTTCTGGGACTCCACGATGCGTATGTCAAACAGGTACATTAAACGATAACAATAATTGCGGCGCCTGTGGAATGGTCTGCACTTCTGGACAAACCTGCAATAATGGCGCCTGTCAATCCTCAGGCCAGCCCCCAGCTAATGCAGTCTTAGGCGACGTTACTGGTCCAAATAATGCGCCCGATGGTATTTTAAATACCCAAGATGTATTGGGAATAATTGATCATATTCTCGGTAGAAGAGTTCTTGCCGGGCAAGCTTTAACCAATGCTAATTTGAATGGAGATGCAGTAATAAACGTATTAGATATTATTGCGTTAATAAATGGAATGCAAGAGATCGCACGGCTTGTACTCCCGGTAATTCCTGTCCTGGAAATACTCCCATATCCCCTACTGGCTGCACCATTACCGGCCAAACTTGTCAAGGCACTCCTCTTGAGTGCCAATGCCCTACAGGTCAAACCGTACAAAATGGAGCTTGTCAAGCTTCCGGAGAGACTGGAACTCCAGTAAAGTTCTTTATCAGTTCGCCTAGCGCCACTGGAGGTAACTTAGGGGGGTTAACTGGCGCTGATTCAAAGTGCCAAACTGAAGCTGGCGCTCGTGGTTGGGGCAGCAGAACCTGGCGAGCTTACCTTAGTATAGCTAATCCTACGCCAGTTGATGCAAGAAGTCGAATTGGTACAGGTCCTTGGTATAATGTAAATAGGGAACTTATTGCTACTAATGTTGAAGAATTACATAATACAAACGGCATTAATCCGCAATTATTGTTAACTGCAGATAGACTGCTAGTGAGTTATGATGGCAGCCGTCCTCGTAATGAAAGAGATCATGATATTTTAACTGGCTCTGGTAGAGAAGGCAGGCTTTATCTCCAAGATGGTAATCCTTTCACTTGTAATGATTGGGGCGAAATTACTGATGGATCTTTTGGCTGGGTTGGCCATTCTGATGATCAGTTAACATGGAATAGCAATCACGGAACTCAGGAACAGGATTTTAATGATCAAAATCGAATGGTTACTGCTTCCTGCAGTCGAGAAGGATTATTAAACACCGGCAGCCAGGGAAGGATTTATTGTTTTGCTATTAATTAACCATGAAGAAATTAATTTTTCTTTCAAGTGTACAGGCAATTGCCTCTACCTTGAAGATTTTATGATCACGTCACCATAGCCCTAGTACAAGAGCATGTAGTCCAGTTTCTCCTTACAGAGTGCTGAGACAAGGAAAAGCAAAATGAAACGGTTTAAGAAAATTGTTGAGCTTTAGTTAGGCACAGTTCAAAAAGTGAGTGATTTTGTACGTCACTGAAAAATTGAACTGTGCTCAACTAAAGAAACATTAATAAATTCTTTCTTTTCTTTTGTCTTTTTTGATGAACATTGTTAAACTTGGGGGTTCCGTTGTTAACCCTACAGGAAAATATGATCCTATTCTCATTGATACATTTATTTCAATTGTGAAAAAAAGCCGGGATTCGTTTCTTTTTATTATTGGTGGAGGTAAAATCTGCCGCTTTATTCAAGATGCGGCACGATCTTATTTGAGAGAAGCTCTGCAGGATGAGAAAGAAGTAAGTCTTGCCAATGATGAATTGGGTCTCGCCGTTACAAAGATAAATGCACGTTATGTTCTCCACTGCTTTCAGGAAAAATTAGGGAGATGCGTCTATCCGGAGATTCTCTTAGATCCAACACAATACCTCCAAGAGAAAGCGAAAGTTTTTTTTGCCGGAGGGTGGAAGCCAGGCCATAGCACGGATACAGACATGATGTTACTGGCAGAAACGTTTAAGGCTCCAAAAATTTTTAAGTTAAGTAATTTTGATATAGTGCGAAGAATACGGCCTGAAAATTTAGTGGGCTTATCAGAACAAGAAAAAACAAAGCAATTACAACGTGCCGAGGAAATTTCTTCATTAACGTGGAGAGAATTGCATGATTTAGTTGGAAAAGACTGGAAGCCTGGATTAAATACGCCTTTTGATCCGTCTGCCGTAAAACTGGGCTTAGAAATGAAAAAAGCGTTAACTCTGTACATTGGGAAAGAACAAGAATTTCCTAAAATGCTGCAAGGGAAGGCCTTTCGAGGGACAGTAGTGAAAGGGTAATATTTTTAATTACTTTTCTAGCATCGTAAACTTAATAAAACCTCTTCTTTCACAGTCATAAAATGTCGTTATTTAAGGAGATGTTGAAAAGCGGAGAAACGTTATTTCGTGATACGGTGGTCTTAGAATATGACTTTCAACCAAAGGTTCTTCAGTATCGTGAGAATGAACAACAGCGTTTTGCAGCCGCTATTCGGCCTTTACTTCAGGGACACAGTGGAAGAAATCTTTTTGTCTATGGCCCGCCAGGAATCGGGAAAACGACGGCATGCAAGCACGTATTACGGGAATTAGAAAGTGAAACTGGGGAGGTAATTTCTCTTTATATTAATTGCTGGAAAGAGAATACGACATTTAAGGTTTTTTATAAAATGTGTGAGCTGCTGGAATACAAGTTTATCCAAAATAAAAAAACGAGCGAATTGTTTGACCTGATTCAAAAAAAACTAAACAAAGTTTCAGCCGTCTTTATCTTCGATGAAGTTGATAAGCTTGAAGAAATGGATTTTCTGTATACTGTTCTCGAGGATATTTACCGGAAGTCCATTTTTTTAATTACCAATTATCGAGATAGTTATAGCGAGCTGGATGAACGAATCAGGAGCAGATTTAGCCCGGAATTTGTGTCCTTCCGCCCTTATACGGAACAGGAAATACAAGGAATTCTCCGCCAACGGAGAGATTATGCTTTCGTTCCTGGGTGCTGGGATGAAGAGGTCTTTAAAGAAATCGTAGAGAAATGCACTGAAATACAAGATGTCCGAGTGGGGTTGTTTTTAATGAGAGAGGCTGGGAATTTGGCAGAAGAAAGAAGTTCGCGAAAAATTACCGCAGTTCATGTGGCCGAAGCGATAAAGAAAGTTGATGATTTTCATATTAAACCAAAAGAGGCCTTGGAAGATGATTTGCAAGTGATTTTAAATCTGATTCGTGATGGTAATGGGAAGAAAATAGGTGAAATTTTCAATGCTTATAATGGGCTAGGCAAGGAAATGAGTTATAAAAGTTTTCAGCGGCGAATTCTTAAATTAGAAGAAGCACGCTTCATTTCAACAGAAAAAGCTTCCGGAAGAGAAGGAAATACGACGTTTTTGTATTATACGGGAAATAAGAAATTGACGGAATTTTAGAGGTTAACATGAGAAATATGCCTAGTGATTTAAGTGGACTTCAAGTTTTATATAAACTAAAACAGGTGGAGCGAACAACTTCCGTCCAAAAAAGAAAAGAGAGTTCTGCAGAACATTCCTGGAGTTGTTTGATCTTAGCAAATTATTTTCTTTCTATTATGAAGACCAAACTGAACAAGGTTAAAGTTTATGAATTATTACTGTATCATGATGTGGTTGAAATTGAGGCTGGCGATGTCTGCATAACAAAAGAAGAGGAGCGGAAAAATAAGAAGGAGTGCGAGAGAAAAGCGATGGAAAAATTAAAAAAGCTGATCCCTCCAGTTTTACAGCGAAAGCTTGCAAATTTATTTTTAGAATTTGAAGAAAGTAGTACTCCCGAAGCGAAGTTTGCGAACGCCGTTGATAAACTTGATGCGGTAATTCAGGAACTTGATTATAGAAGAGATTGGAAAGGATGGACAGAAGAGTTTTTGAGGAAGAAGAAAGAACCTTATTTTAAGGACTTTCCTGAAATAAATAAAATGTTTGAAGAAGCAACGAAAATGGCGCGAGAAAAGGGGCATTTTAACCGAGATTTATAATTCATTCAACAATAAAGCATAAATAGTACTTTTTTATTCAGTCTAGTGATGACTGTAAAGAAGCGTTCTGCCGGAGTGATATTGTTCCGAGAAAGAAAAGGAAGGCGAGAGTATCTTGTTCTTCAGTATGACTTTAAATCAAATTACTGGGGATTAAGTAAAGGGGAAATAGAGAAAGGAGAGTCTGAAGAAGAAGCAGCTTTACGGGAAGCAAGTGAGGAAACGGGGCTAGTTAAAGTGGAACTAATTCCCCCATTTAAAGAAAAAACGTCTTATTTCTTTACTTTTGAAGGAAAGAAAGTGTATAAAGAAGTAGTCTGGTTTCTGGGGAAGGTTCGGGATTACAAAGAAGGAAAAGTCTCTGGGGAGCATACTGATCTTCGCTGGCTGCATTATAAAGAAGCGTTCACATTACTAAAATTCAAGAAAGACCGTTCTGTTCTTGAGAAGGCAGAGAAATTTCTATCTGGGAAAGTCCAATATCAACGATAACTGTTCTTTCTTTAAGCTTTTGCAGTCCAGGCTTGAGGTCATGAAGAGTTATAATCAGGTCCACTTCGCACATTTTTTTTCCTTCTCCGCTATCAGGATTCATGCCGGAAGGGACATCAATTGCTACTTTAATTCCAGGCAGAGCATTAAAATAGTCAATAGCGAAGGCAAGGGGGTCTTTTACTTCTCCCTTTATTCCAAGGCCGAGAAGGGCATCTATGAGAATGTGATTGTGATGTGGTTGAAAATGAAGTTGCTGAAGATCGTCTTTTGTAAGGATAGGAATAATGTTAACCTTTTCTTTTATACGCTGATAACTTTCCTGCGCTTCTTCAGATAATTTGCTAACATCTCCGAAAAGGAAAATAAGGACGGGGCATTCCTCCACAAAATATCTTGCAGCAACAAAACTGTCTCCCCCGTTATTCCCGATGCCAGCAAAGATGACGATTTTTTTGTTAAGAAAGTCAAACTTTTCTTTCACTACTTCATAGACTTTCTGTCCGGCATTTTCCATTAAATGGAGGGGAAGAATTCCTTGATGAAGGGCTTGACGTTCCAAGGCGCGCATTTGGTTGACAGTAATCATAAAATGGATTATTTAAATAATTTTATTTAAAGGTTATTGAACATAATTACACGTGCGCCAAATTCTCTAAAGAAAATAAAATACACTCAGAGAAACCATAAATCCCAACAACGCACCAACAAGAACTTCTACCAAAGAATGTCCCATGGCATAGTGTTCTCGTGATTGTATTTTGTGCATTCTAAATAATTTTTGAATGGCAAGACCTTCTTTTCCTGCCGTTCTCCGCACGCCAAAGGCATCTCTTATTACAATTATCGCTAAAACTAAACTTATAGCGAAAGCAGGGGAAATTCCTTCTTCGAGATAAATGCTTGTTGCTAATGAAACAACAAACGCAGAATGGGAAGAGGGCATGCCTCCCGTAACAATAAGATCATGAAAAGCAAGAGTTTTGTGGCGGAACCAATAGATGATAAGTTTGACTACCTGCGCGCCGAAGCCGGCAAGAAGAGTCGCGAGGAGAATTTTATTCATATAAAGAAGTAAGATTAAATCCTTTATATACGTTATCTTATCCTTTATATAACCAGATACTGTCTAATTAACGACATCTTTAAATAATCGAAAGCTCTACTTCTTTTGAGGTGTTGGATATGGTTATTATTTGTGATACTTGTAAAAGTGAAA
>JAGVYE010000007.1 GCA_018303445.1 Candidatus Woesearchaeota archaeon | reverse complement strand
ATAACTCTTTTTCATTGGTGGTCTCCCTACCGCCCTCACTCTAAACCTGTGAGGGTAGGGAGACTTATTTCTTAATTAAAGTTAACTTGCAACTAAGCCAGTAGAGCAGAAGCTTTATAAATAATAGAACGGTCTTTTTCTCATGGACTTACGTGAAGTAAAAAAAGAAGTACAAAACTTACCTAATATTACTGAATTAGTGGAAAAATTCACTGTACATTGGCTTAAACCAATTCGAGCCAACACTAATCTTCCTTTTCCTTTTTTAGTGACTTTTTCCTCTGAGAAAAAAAAAAACTTCAACAAGAAACTGGCTATTCTTCAGGAAACACTCGGTGCTATTCAGTATGGGCAAACGATCCATGAAAAATCTGGTCTATATGCACGCTTTCTAGTAGAATTGAAGTTGGCCATTCTCCAAGGCAATCATTCAAAAGCCAGAACCTTAAGTAGACGCTTTCTCAAAGATGACTTTCTTAATTTTCAGAACACTATTAAAGAAGTTAAGTTATTTAAAGACAACATCGCCTTTTTATCACAACAATATAAAGAATTCCTCGAATTGCTGCAGCAGGAATTACCATTAGAGGAATCAGTTGCCTTTCTTGAATTGCCGCATAAAACTTATTTTCAGCAACTGCAGAAAATACCCTCTAAACAAAACAAAATTATGGGGGAGTTAGGAAGACAATTTTTAATGATAATGAAGGAAATAAGAACCTGATTTTACTTCACTTTCGATCTCCCAAAAGTACAATATTTTAAAACTGGACAAATGGTACAGTGTGGCTTTTGTGGTTTACAAATTGTTTGTCCATGACCTACAAAAAGTCTATTAACCTCATGCCAAAGATCTCGTGGAACCATTTTTCGCAATTTCTCTTCTGTTTCTTCAGGCGTCTTTGTTCGTGTCCATCCTAATCTATTTGAAATGCGATGCACATGCGTATCGACAGCAAGTGCCGGTTTATGAAAAGTATAGGCTAAGATACAATTTGCGGTTTTCCTACCAACGCCAGGTAAAGAAATTAATTTTTCAAAAGTATCGGGAACCCTGCCGGAATATTGTTCTAAAATAACGGTACTTAACTCTTTGACTTTCCTTGCTTTTACTTTATAGAAGCCGATTCCATATAACTTTCGTTCTAAAGTATTAAAAGAGAGAGCTAAAAAATTACGGGGAGTTTTATATTTTGTAAATAAATCTTTCACGATAGGAATGGTGATTATATCTTTTGTTCTGGAACTTAACATCGTCATGATCAGCATTTGAAAAGGAGTATAATGTGCCAACTCTTCAAGCATTGTCGGGGAGTGTCCTCTTTCGAGATGAGAGAAAACTTCTTTGATTTCAGCTACAGAAGGCATAAGGGTAAGAATTTTTCTAAGCTTTAAAAATACTTTTGGGATAACGATACTGTTCTCTTTAGAGAATGAATGACGGCGGGCCGCTTGCTCGGTGGTTTTCTGGCTGTCATTTCCGTATAAAAAATAGAGATTTTTATCAGAAGAAAACTAACTACCAACAGGCGCATAGCAATAGTAGTTCCTCGCAAGCATCTTGGCCTTGCCGTCATTCATGAAGTTGAATAGTATCTGAGATAATACAATTACCCCTGAGTGAGGAAAGTTTTATAAAAGAAGGAGAGTGAAAATGGCCAATGGATAGGTCTTTATTTGAAAAATATGGAATGATAGGGAAAAGTCCAGAGATGGAAAGAGTCTATGATACCATTGCCCGAGTTGCTAACAGTAATGTAACTGTCTTTATTATTGGTGAAAGTGGTGTTGGAAAGGAACTCGTGGCCAGTGCTTTACATACGTATGGAAAGAGGAAGGAAGGCCCCTACGTACCTGTCAATGTGTCGGAATTTGGGGATGATCAGCTTCTAGAAGCAAATTTGTTTGGAATTGAAAAAGGTGTAGCGACTGGTGTAGGAGAACGAGATGGTCTTTTTCAGCAAGCCGATAAGGGAACTCTTTTTCTCGATGAAATTGCGGAAATGAGTCCAGCGATGCAGGTAAAATTGCTGCGGGTTCTTCAAGAAAGGAAAATAGTAAGAATCGGAGGAAAGAGAGCCACGCCTCTTCCTTTGGATGTGCGTATTGTCACCGCTTCCAACCGACCATTAGAAGATTATTTACAGGAAGGATCATCATTTCGAAGCGATTTGTATTATCGCCTCAGGCAAGTTTACATCACTATTCCCTCCCTCCGAGAAAGGTATCAAGATGTTCCTCTTTTAGCAGATTATTTCTTAGAAAGAGCGAATAAAGAAGAAGGAAAAAATGTTTGTTTTAGCAAGGAAGCGTATGAGTGGTTTCTTCAATATTCATGGCCAGGGAATGTCAGAGAGTTAGAAAATGCGGTTATAGGAGCGGTGGCTTTAGCAGGCCAAAGTCAGGAGCTACAACCTGAAGATTTCTTGATTAGCAAGATAAAGAATCAAGTGGCTTCAAATCTCACGGGGAAAAAAGTAAGTGTGAATGAAGACGCTTTTATTTTTGATGATGAAGGAAAGAGAATACTTTGTTATAATGATCTGAAGCAGCGTTATCTTGAGGCTGTTCTCAGACATACGGGAGGAAATACAACTGCTGCTGCACGTCTGAGTGGAATAGATAGAAGTTCTTTTCATAGAACACTTAGAAGGCTTAAAAGTAAGTGAGAGGCAAAAGAATCTTATTTACGGCTTGTATCGTTCCATCGTCCGCGGAAAAGGAATAGCATCTTTAATGTTCTCTAAGCCGCAAATCCAGCGGATGACTCTTTCTACTCCCAAGCCAAATCCGCCATGAGGAACGCTTCCGTATCTTCTCGTATCAAGGTAAAATTCGTATTCAGCAGGATCTTCGCCTTGGTCGAGAAGACGCTGCTTGATCTTTTCTAAGTCATGTTCACGATGACTGCCGCCAACAATTTCTCCAAATCCTTCCGGAGCTAAGAAGTCACAGCCTTGCACGACATCAGGATGGAGAGGATTTTCTGTCATGTAAAATGCTTTTACAATTTTCGGATAATGAGTGACAATAACCGGAACATCGTAGAGCTGAGTTAATTTTTCTTCTTCAATGGTCCGTAAATCTTTCCCCCATTCTACTTTTATTTTACATTTCTCTTTAAGGATCTTCAAAGCTTCAGTATATGTTAGGCGCAAAAAAGGTTTAGTAATAGTGGGGAGAAGTTTCGAGGCATCACGTTCCAATATTTCTAATTCCGCTTTATTCTCTTGCAACACTTTTTGCACGATGTGTTTAAGCAATTTTTCGCCATGATCCATGATATCTTTAAATTCCGCCCAGGCCAGTTCCATTTCCGCATGCCAGTATTCCGTAAGATGGCGGGATGTTTTTGATCTTTCCGCCCTGAAAGAAGGGGAAATAGTATAGATTTTTTCTAATCCAAAAATCGCGGGCTCAGCATACAACTGCCAGGTTTGGCCTAAAAAAACATCTTTCTTGCCGAAATAATCAACACTAAAAAGGGTGGAACCGCCTTCGCATTGCACAGACTGAAAGATAGGGGAATGATATTCATAGAACCCTTCTTTTCGGAAATAGTCATGAATGGCCGCAAATACAGTGCTGCGGATTTTGAGCGTGGCAACCATTTTTCTGCTGCGCAGCCAAAGATGTCTATTATCAGCAAGAAACTCGGTTGATTGATCTTTGGTAATGGGATAATTCTCACTTTTGCCAATTATTTTGAAATCAGAGACTTGAACTTCATAGCCGGTAGGAGCACGGTCATCCTGCTTCAGAGTTCCAGAAATAGTTAACGAAGCTTCAACTTGCAGGTGATCAATTTCTTCCCAACATTTTTCAAATTTAGTTCTCTCAAAAACACATTGAATAATATTAGAAGAATCACGAAGGACAATGAATTTTAACTTATTGCTGCCTCTTTCACGATAAATCCAGCCCCTGATAGAGACAGCCCCGGAGGCTTTGTTAATAGCATCTTGAATGGAGGTGAATGAAGTCATTTTGAGATACCAAAACTTTAACTATTTATAATGTTTATTGTTCTTTCAGTATAACTAATTTCTGTCTTTCGTTGCTTTCTCACTTTCAAATACTTCCAACAGCTTTATGATGAACAGCGATAGTTCTTCCGGACGGATCAGCCAGGCCTTTAAATTGTTGACTCCAACGGTAAGCGGTGGGAGTAGAACAAGCAATGGAAGGGCCATGTTCTACAGTTAACGCGGCGGCTTTACTTGGGAATAATTCTTCAAAAATGCTTCTATAAAAATACGCTTCTTTGGTGGTAGGAGTATGAAGAGGAAAACGCTGAGAAGCTTGCTGTATCATCTCATCCGAAACTTTTTCTTGCGCGTATGCTTTCAAGGAATCGATCCAACTATACCCTACTCCATCGGAAAACTGTTCTTTTTGCCGCCAGAGAATAAAATCCGGGAGAGCCCCTTCAAATGCTTTTCTTAAGATGTATTTCTCAGGTTTACCACCACCGCACATTTTATCTTTAGGATCGATAGACATAGCGTAATCAAGGAAATCCTTGCCTAAAAAAGGAACACGAGCTTCTACCCCCCAGGCCGCCATTGATTTGTTGGCTCGCAGGCAATCGAACTTGCTTAATTTTTGTAATTTGCGAACGGTTTCTTCATGAAATTCTCTAGCACTTGGCGCCATATGAAAGTAAAGATATCCGCCAAATACTTCATCAGCCCCTTCCCCAGAGAGAACCATCTTTATACCTAAACTTTTAATTTTTCGCGCCATTAAATACATTGGCGTAGAAGCACGGATTGTTGTTACGTCATATGTTTCAATATGGTAAATTACATCTCGCAAAGCATCAATTCCTTCCTGCACGGTATAAGTAAATTCATGATGGACTGTTTTTAGATATTCTGCGACCATCCTGCCAAATTTTAAATCCGGGGAATCTTTAAGGCCGATGGAGAAAGAATGTACTCGTGGCCACCAGGCTTCTTCTTGGTCTTCTGATTCAACACGCCGACGGCTGAATTTGGTAATGATGGAAGCAATAATCGAGGAATCTAACCCGCCAGAGATTAAGACGCCATAGGGAACATCACACATCATTTGTTTCTTTACTGATTTTTCTAACTCTTCGCGGAGCTTTTCATAGGAGATAGGAGTAGTGGGCTTTTGATCCATCCACTGTGGTTTATACCATCGCACAAATTGTTTTGCGCTTCCAAAGTAATAATGGCCTGGAGGAAATTCTTGCAGCTTTTCACAATATGGTTCGAGGGCTTTCATTTCGCTGGCAACATAGGTTAGGCCCTCCTTATCCCAGCCAATATACAAAGGAACGATGCCAATATGATCTCTGGCAAGAAAATACTCTTTTGCCGTCGGATCATACAAACAAAATGCAAAGATGCCATCTATTTTTGATAGAAACTCTGGCCCAAATTCGTCATACAAATATAAGAGCACTTCACAATCAGAACTGGTTTGCCATTGATGTTGTTTTTGCAGCAGTGTACGTAAGTGCTTATGATCATAAATTTCTCCATTTACAGCGAGAACTCTTTTAGTGATTATATCTTTTAATGGCTGAGCTCCATGCTCGATATCAACAATAGATAATCTTTCGTGAGCAAGTACACAAAAGTCATCATCATATAGCCCGCTCCAGTCCGGTCCGCGATGGCGTACTAACGAGGCCATTTTAAGAGTCCGTGAACGCGTTACTTGGGCATCTTTTATGCCAAATATACCAACAATGCCGCACATCGTAATTTCCTCCTCAGAGATATTTTAGATCAGGAAGAAGAGAAAGTTTATTAAATTATCCCAGTTTAAATGGTAAAAGTTGCTAAAAATAGAAAAATTTAAATAGATTGTGGAACAATTGTTCCATAATGAACCAATTAGATGAAAAAGATCTCCGAATCTTAGAGATATTGAAAAATCACGCAGAATATTCTACGAGGCAGATTTCCAAAAAATTATTATTACCTATAACTACGATTCACAATCGTATCCAGCGGCTTAAAAAAGAAAAAGTTATCCAAAAATTTACCATTGAAGCAGATTATGCTAAACTGGAACGAAATTTTGTTTCCTATGTCATGATTTCAGTAGATCTGCAATTACTCAAGCAGAAAAAGAAAACACAATATGATATTACAAGAGAGTTACAGTCATTTGCCTTTGTCGAGAGAGTGGATATTGTAGCTGGGGGAGCAGATTTAGTGGCAATTGTTCGAGTAAAAAATGTGGAAGAGTTTGATGCTTTTCTTATCGGTAAACTACAATTAATAGAAGGCATTCAGAAAACACAGTCGTTGATAGTACTGCACCAAGGATGATGAAAGTCTCTTTTCCTATAAGAATCAGGGCTAATTTAAAATTATGGGAAATTTTCTCTTAGAGTCGTTTTAAATACCTTCTTTTTGCTATTAGTGGAAGTATGGCTCTGGATATTGGTCCTGATCAGAAGCGTTTCCAAGATAAGATCAAAGATAGACGAAAGGAAGGGTTGGAAAAGTATTTTAGCCGTGAGATAGCAAGTGTCCCTCAACCAACTGGGAAAACCTTACGTGTGCCTATTGACCGCCTTGACTTGCCACGGTTTACTTTTAGTGGGGAAGAGGAAATGGGGGGAGTTGGACAAGGAGATGGTGAGGAAGGAGATTGGTTCTATCCTGATGGTGACGCTTATAATGGATCATCTCATGGCTCTGGTGAAGGAGATCACTCTTTTGCCGAATTATCATTAGAAGAAGCGGCAGAATATCTTGAAGAAAGATTAGAACTGCCGAATTTGATAGAAAAATTCAGCGGAAATATTGGAATAACAGCACGGCGAAGGTATAAAGATGTTCAGATCTCTGGTCCGCGATCTTTAAGGAATTTTAAGAGAACGTTTAAACAGGCTCTTAAGAGAACTGTAGCATCTGGAAATTATGATTCTAATCACCCAGTGATCATCCCTTGTAGAGAAGATGAACGCTATAAAGCGCCACGGCAGGAGATAAAACCAGTAACAAAAGCAGTTATCGTCTGGATGCTAGATTATTCTGGGTCTATGATTGGTGTGATCGATTTTTTGCAGAATGTAGGATTCTGGACTGATGCCTGGATTCGGAAACATTACCAGGATGTTGTTTATCGTCATATTGTGTATGATTCTAAGGCACAAGAAGTGGCGCGCGATGATTTTTATTCTTTCGAGGCTGGCGGCGGAACAAACATGGGCACAGGACTTAATTTAGCTAAAAAAATAATACAAGATGAATATCCCGAGTCCGATTATAATGCCTATCTAGTGCATTTTACAGATGGTGATGCGGAAGGAGTTCAAGTAACAGAAGAGCAAATAGAGTTCTATAAGGAAATGGCAAAGGAAGACCCAGGAATGCTTGAAGGTCTTGAAATACCTCCCGTTGGTGATCCTCTCACTGACTTTTTAATTCCCCGCTGCAGTGCGATCTTTGTTTGTGAAGCTGGCGCTCCTAAGAGATATCATTATTATTGGAAAGGAAGGTTTAATTCAGGGAATTATAGCAATCTTCTGGAAAGAATTGTTAGGACAGATCCTAAACTGGAACAAAAAATTCGCTGTGTTTCTTTTGATGATGAGGAAATAGAAGCAGGACAGGGAGAAAAAATACAGGAAACGTTAGAATGGTGGTTTAAGTGAAGTTACACGCAATATTACTCGGAGCGCCCAATCAAAAGATTAATAAACAATTTTCTTGTTTTATAAATATATATGTACTTTGAATTCAAAAAAGATGAATATAAAAGTGCAAGAGGCACGTATTCAAGATTACTAAATCTGTTTTGTAGAGTTTGCGGTGAAAAAATTCTTGTGTATCAAAAGGATGGTCCAGGAAATTTAAGACGGCTGTATTTTGACAGAATTTTTTCACCTAAAAAATGGACTAATCTTGAATCTAAGCCTTTGAATGCTGTCCAAATATTAAGTTGTCCTAAATGCAAAGAAGATATTGGAACTCCTTATATTTACAAGAAAGAAAATCGAAAGGCATTCCAAATCTATCAAGATGCGTTAATTAAGAAAATAAGAAAATTGAAAGTCGGTTGAGCATCCCAGCGTCATACTGTTGCTTCACTCATCTATGGAACTTCCAAAACAATCTTACCGATATGCTTACCTTCTTCTATCCTTCGTTGAGCTTCAGCAGCTTCTGAAAGAGGAAAGACTTTGTCAACAAAAGGTTTTAATTTCCCAGCATTGACAAGTTCTAACACTTTTTCAAATTCTTCTTTTGTTCCCATTCTTGATCCAATTATCGCAAGTTGCTTAGGGTAGAACTCTGACAAATTAAACGAGACTTTTTCGCCACTCGTTGCACCAACAACTACGATCCGACCATACGGCTTAAGCATTGCAATGCTATGCGAGAAGCTTTTTTCACCAACGCTCTCAAAGACAACATCAACCCCCTTACCATTGGTTAACTCTTTTACTCGCTCACTAACATTTTCTTTAGGATAGAGCACAATTTCATCTGCTCCCCAAGATTTTACCATTTTTCCGACTTCTTCGGAACGGACGGCAGCAATAACTTTTGCACCAAAATACTTAGAAATCTGGATAACTGCTGGACCTAAATTTCCAGATGCTCCCAAAACAAAAACAGTTTCATCTTTTTCGAGAGAAGCTCTAGTATGTAGAGCATGCCAAGCCGTTAGAAAAGTTAATGGGAAAGCTGCTGCTTCTACAAATGACAACTTTTTTGGTTTTGGATAAACCTGCTCCAGAGATACACAAATGTATTCAGCATAACCCCCTTGGTCTGCCGAGCAAGTAAATTTACCATTCCACAGGATTTGCCTTTTTGGCAACGTTCACACGTTCCGCATGCCTGTTCTGGGTTGATGACAACTTCATCACCTATCTTAAAATTACTTTTACCATTTATTTCAGCAATAACTCCAGAAACATCCGAGCCAACAATGTGAGGTAGAGAAACTTTTTGTGTGCCCTTTCTGAGCCAAATATCTAAGTGATTTAGACCACATGCTTTCACACGCACTAATGCTTCACCTTTCAGTGGTTTAGGCGTTGGAAATTCACCATACTTCAAAACTTCCGTTCCTCCATACTTTTCAAAAAATACCGCTTTCATGATTCAACAGGGAATCAAAAAATAGGATTTGTTTAAATATATTTACTTTCCTATAATCTAAAGATTTATTAACCATTCATTTACTTCATCAGCCTCATGCGCATTTCACGTGTGATGTCAACACAGCACCCAGATAATGCCAATATTCCTTTCTTCTCTGAAAAACCAATGATGGAAGGAGAAGATGAAGTGAAAGAAGCTTTTTATGCCTTCTCGCATTTGGGAGTTGATGAACAGCTCTGGGACGCAGAGGGAAAAGAAGTCGATTCTTTTGTGGTGAAAAAGCTCTTTTCCCGCTATGAGGATTTTTTTAAAAAGAATGTTTTAGGGAGAGATAAATTTCTCACCTTTCGGGTGCCAAATCCTGATGTAGAGAAGGCAGAAGGAAAAGTTTTGCTTGAGGCTTTACATTCTATTCCCCGCAATTTTGATTTAGGAAAGACTTTCTATGGAAATGATGTTGCACCGATATTTGAAGTCGTTGTACCGATGTGTTCTTCAGAAAAAGATCTTATCCGGGTGCAGGAATATTACAAAAGATTCATCATTGGCAATCAAGAAAAGAAAATTTATGATGATGACATCACGATTTCAGCCTGGATAGGGGCGCTTAAACCTGAAGAGCTTCGGGTAACACCATTATTTGAGACCAAGGAAGCCATTCTTCACGCGGATGAGTATGTTAAAAAATATGTCCAGTTTGAAAAAGTAAAGGAGATGCAACGGGTATGGTTTGCACGGAGTGATACCGCGTTGAATTATGGTTCCGTTTCCGCAGTTCTGTTAGGAAAAATTGGCGTGCAAAAACTTCATGAATTGCAGGAAAAAATATCTCTCGACATTTGCCCTATTTTAGGGTGTGGGTCTGCCCCTTTCAGGGGAAATTTTAAACCTTCTAACGCTGCGGCGATGTTGAAAGGATATCCCAGCATGCAGACGTTTACTATTCAATCGGCATTTAAATATGATTATAACTCTCGTGAAGTGATTGATGCTGTTGAGAAAATTAAAGAAACAAAACGAAGAGAATTTATTCCCGTTGATGTGGAATTTGCCACAGAGATTATTGAAAAAGTGGAGAGAGAATATCGAAAAGAAGTGCAGCTTATTGCCGATAAAGTGAACTATATGACTAAATTTATTCCTCAAAGGAGGAAGCGTAAATTACATATTGGCCTTTTTGGCTATGCACGGAGCGGAGCGGGAGTGCAATTGCCAAGAGCAATTAACTTTTGCGCGGCGTTGTATTCGTTGGGCTTGCCTCCGGATGTATTAGGATTATCAGTACTTTCAGGGCAAGATTTAGATAAGATTCGGCAGTCGTACAGAACGGTTGATGCGGATATGAAAGAAGCCTTGCAATATTTCAACAAGGAGAATTTAGCCTTCTTTCCGGAACCGGTCCAGAAACGAGTGAAGAGAGCCGCAACGATGTTTGATTTTGAAGTGAATGAAGAACATCAAGAGCTGAGTTCCCAGATTCTGGCCGCGGTGAAAAAAAATGAGACTTTAGTTGTGGAAGAGAAAGTCTTGGCCGCAGCGAGATTACGAAGATTTTTGGGGTAGGATGAGTTTATTACTTCTCTATCTTTTTCTGAGACAAACTGAAGAGGATTTCATAACTCTTAACGACATCTTTCTGCTTTACAAAAAATAACATTTCTGGAACACAACTCATGCTTTCAACAATGTTAACATCGTGGATCATTAATTCTGTGGAAAGGACGCTGATTATTCCTGGAGTTCGTACCGCTTCATCAGACAGTTGGATGTTAATTTCAGCAAGTTCTTTCTCCAGGTTAAGAATATTTCTCTTAGGAAAAAGAGGTAATATTTTTTCTTTATTCTTATCATTGATAATTAACTTTATGGCTTGTTCTCCTTGTATAAAGAGAGCTATTTCTCCTTTATCATAATCAATGAGGGAGAATACTTTTTGCAGAAGTTCTTGAGTTTGCTTATTTTTTTCTAAAGCAATTTCAAGGATGTTAGATGTAATACGAATACTTTGAGACGAAGCAATGACTTTTCGCGCCATTTCAAATTTTGATTCGAGTGGCTGGTCTTCTTTATAGCGGCGTATAGCGCTGATAACTGCATCGGCCGTCGCATAGAGCTTCTTTTTCTTAATGAGATACATCGCAAGGTTCTTCATACTGATAATTCCTTTTTCTAACCCCCGGCGTACAATAACATCTTCTTCTATTTCCTTCCATACTTGTTTAGCGATCGATGTCATTTTTAGCACTATATTGTCATTCTTTATAAAATTTGTGGCAATAGTGCCATTTACTTTATGTTCTCTTTGTTTTAGAAAGTTATCAATGATACCTACAATTGGAAGCGAAATAGAAATTTATAAAACGCCCGGGGGATATATGATGATGGATCTTAACTCAGGGAAATTAGGAGGCGGAAAGAGATTAGGCGCTTTTGCTTGTCTTTATGAACAGGCGAGTGAACTAGAAAAGAAAGTAGAAAATATTGCCCGAGCCTACACCTGGGATGTGAGACACGATTGCTACGTGGTATTTGACATACAATTAGGTATTCAAGAGATTGAGGGAACTTCGTATGTCTCACCTTTAATACATGAAGTAAAGAAGGCAATTGAAGAGAGGGGATATATGGTTAAAGGATTTATTGGAAGGGATAAAATTTTTTCAGAAGATCCAAAAAATTGGAAAGTTGTAGAAGTTAATGATGAACTTCAGGTAAAGTCCATCTCGTATGATGAACATGCTCTGGAAGATTTAGCTGAGAGTGAAGCCGTATACCTTGGCTGCCATTTTGCCCCACCCTCTTGTCGAAAAAACCAATGGGATGAAGATACTTGTAGGAACGGCTTTATTAACAATTTTATCGATCTTCCAGGAGTTAATTGGCTGTTTATGAGAGGAAATCAACATAGTCCTTATTATAATGCGGTTGTATTTAGTAGAGAAAATGAACTTAATATTAAAGATGACAGTTTTCCCTCGATAAGAGGATCTGATGCGATACGCCAGAGACTTGAAGAGATGAGAAGACAAGGACAGAGGTATGTCGTAATCAAAGATATTTCAAAAATGTCTATCGGAGGCAGAGGTATTTCTTTTGGAGACTTAGATAAACCGACCACCTGTGAGGGCATACCTTCGCCTGCTTTAGTTATGCCTTACTTTCCTATTGAACCAACAAAGACTAATGAGGGGGATGTTATTATTCAAACGAGAATAATTTACTCCTTTGAGGGAAAAGCAAAGCCTCAGTTTGTCTTTGCTAAAATGTATCTAGTTAATGGGATGAGTCCAGAGCCATATAATTTATCCTCATTTTGCACTGACTTTGTAGTTTGGGATATTAGGGATTACTTTTATTATTTAAAATCACCTTCCAGAGGTCAACTAAGTTGTAGGAAAGTCTCCACAACAAAAAATAAAGGACTAAGGCGGCACTTTGAATCTGTTATAGAACAATGCATGAGTGATATTGGTGATGTAGAAAGAGGCTTACAATATATGGGAACTGACCAAGTTAAACTTTTAGAGTTTTATAGAGCTATGAAGAAAAAAAAATTAGTTCCAGGAAATATTCATCCCTTCTTGAACCTATTCAACAGAGGAAAATAATATGTGCACCATAGGAGCTATAAAAATGGGGGGGAAGTTTTTTCTTTTCAAGAACAGAGATAAGATCGAACCTGAGAAGGAATATATAGAAAGAAAAGAGGGACATCTCTTTATTAAAAGTAAATACAATGGAAGAATTGCTGCCGGCATTAATAGAGGAGGTGTTGCTTTTGTCAGGTCTGAAGTAATTTCGATTGACTTAATAAAAAAGATCTATCAGAAATGGAGCAGTGATATTACTACTGTAATACCTAAACAAACACATCCTATTGAACTGTTAGTAACGATCTTCGATGGAATTAAAAGCGCGATGGAAGCAGTCTCTTTTTTATTAGGAAGTAAGAACAGATTTAAACCTTCGAATGTTATCCTCATTGATAAAGAAAGAATTTTTTCTCTTGAAATAAATGAAGAAGAAAGTGAAGTTAAAGAAGTTGTGGATAGTATAATAAAGACCAATCATTTTTCCTCTTTAGAATTTGGACCACATGAAGATGGCGATTACCCTTCGAGTTTTGAAAGGGAAAGATATGCAAACAGTATGATTAATGGTATTGATACTCTTCCTAAACTAAAAAATTTTTTAGCTAGCCATGAAAATAAAGAACGAGATTTCAACATCTGTCGGCATTTTATTTCAAGTACGGTTTCATCTTGTATTGTAGATCCTAAAGAGAAACGAATGTGGTATTGTGATACGAGTCCTTGTAGAGGAAAGTATAAATTGTATAATTTAAGAAAATAAATTTAACTCCTTCGAGAAAGGGTAAAGAAACCTTTAAAAGCAAAGACATATTACTTAACACAAAAATGATAATCTTTGGGGTAGATGTTCCGTTAGTGGAAGTTTTATTAGTATTGGGAATTATGGTTGTTTTTATCCTCATTGAAGCGATTATTCTTCTGACATTGTTATTGAAAGCGATAAATAAAGTAAAAGGGAAATAAGCATTTTCTAAGCTAAGATAAAAAGAAAACTTTCTATTTTTTAGGGGGCGCTCCTGGAGCCGCTTCCGGTGCTTTCTCGGCTGGACAAACTTCATCGATGATTTTCTGCGGAATTCCCGCATCAGCCATGGCCGAGCGAATTTTCTTGTTCTCTTTGCCCGTAAGCTCTTGAAGCATCTGTTTCGCTTTAGCTTCAAACTCAGCGCGGCGCTTCTCAAGTTCTTCCTGTAATCGTTTTTTCTCGGCTGCAATGTGGCGAAGCTCCTCTTCTGACAACTCTGTTTTTCCTGAGGCAATTTTAGCATCAAATTTTCCCGCTGCAATAGCTTTCAGTGCTTCAGGCGCGGGCATGCCTTCAACAAGAATTCCCATGGATTGGCAGGTACCAACAACTTCCCGAACTTTCATCTTAAGATCTTTGCCCAGGAGGTCATCATATTTCGTTTTGGCAACTTTAATAACTTGCTCAATGAGAAGACTAGCGACTTTCTCCGCTAAAGGGTTGCTTGCTCCCTTTTCAATGGCGGCTTCTTTTTTAATAAGAGCAGAAGCAGGGGGAGTGCCAATTTCAATGGTAAATAATTTAGTAACTGTATCAACAACTACTTTAACAGGAACCTGCATGCCTTTTAACTCTGCGGTTTTCTTGTTAATATCGCTGACAACTTGACTGATGTTCACGCCAGTGGGGCCTAAGGCTGGTCCTAACGGGGGTGCAGCAGTGGCTTTCCCACCTTCAACCAGGGTTTCTACTGTTTGTTTGGCCATAAAAACTCATTACTTGGGTACGTAATTAGTACGTAATGATAAGGCCAAAACAATGGTTTCTTTAAATAGTTTGCGTCTCTGTGAAAGAAAAAATAAGGTTCATTCCGTCTTCATTGTTTCTTCAAACTCCTCGGCACAGGATTTGGAACAAAAGGTATGGTCTTCCCCATTAATCTCTTTGTGAAAAGATTTTTTTCCTTCCCGCAAAGCAGAACCACACTCTTCACAAATATGAACCTTCTCATCTTCATTATAGCCTTGCAAGAAGGCTTCCTCTTCTGAAGAAACTTCTACTTCATCTCCACTCTCTGCTTCACTCTCTTCTCCAGTATCTCCTTCCAGATCATATTCATCCATAATCTCAAAAGACTTCAGGCCTTCATTTTTAAATGTTTTGTCTATGAGGTATATAGTTCTATTTATTTTGGGAAAGTGGTGTCTGAAGCAAATAGATAATTCGCTCAATAGATCTCTCCCAAGAGAAAGAGTAAACGATGGTCTTACGAGCATTTTCACCCAGTTTTTGCCGTAGCCCAGGATCTTGAAGCAACTTTTCTATTTTTAAAGCCAGGACACTGGCATTATTTTTAGGAAAAAATATCCCATTATACCCGCGTACAATGTAACTTTTCATGAAACCGATTCTGGTGCTAATAACCGGGAGTTCTGCGGACATCGCTTCCAGAGTGGAGAGAGAAGTTGTTTCCGTTAAACTGGGCATAATGAAAAGATCCATGGCTTTTAAGTATTTCTCAACATCTGGCACAAAACCAGTAACACGGCAATTTTGAGTAGCGGTGAATTTTTCAACGAGATCTTTCGTACCGTCTCCAACCATAATGAGGAAACCTTCTTTTAATTTCTTAAAAGCACGCAATAAAGTCAAAGTATTTTTTTCAGGAGATATTCTTCCCACGTAACCAATAATCGGCCGCAGTGGCAAGTTAAGACCTTGCTTAGAACTATTTTTGTCCATTGAGGGCGTGAAACGTTCCATATCTACTCCGAGACGAGCCACTTCTATAGGGGCAGTAATGCCAACAGCACGAAATTCTTTTTCAAGATCAAGGAAAGGAATTAAGAGAAGATCAGCTTTATTATATAAAGAAACATAGTATTTACGAATGAGTTTGCTGCTTAAAGAACGAAGGGAAAAATATTTTTCCAGAAATTCCCAAGGAGTGTTATGCACATAGAGAACTTTCTTCTTATGATAACGCAGGGCATAATGAAGAGAGAAAATACCTACCGGTCCAAGTTCTTGGATGAAAATAAGGTCAGATTGTTTTACCGCATGCTTAATCTTGGAAAGGTTTTGTAAAGAAAGGCGAATGGTTTTATAATTGAACATTCCCAGCCTTTTAGAAAGAGCAAGAAACTGGACTTTGATATCAAGAAACTTTTCTTCGGTGCTAAATTTAGGGACAAGCAGATTGATAGTAAAAGAATTTCGAGCTCGCTTCATAAATTCTTCCATAAACGTAAGAACGCCATCGACCTTTGGGTAGTACGTATCTGCAGCAATGAGAAGAGTTGGTTTTTCCATCTTTACCTGATTCGATAAAAACTTTCCCCAAATTTTTTCTTGATTTTAAAACCGGAGAGGATAGCTCTCTGAAAGATTAAGGTCATTAACGGGTAAATGGCGTTAAATCGTTGACTCCTGAATAAATGAACAGCTTTAAGCTTGCGATAAAAAGTTTTTGAGATGTCAACATAGAATGAAGGATAATGACTCTTAAAGGAAACGGGATTCCAAATCGGAAAAATGTACACTTCTGGTTTGAACTCTATTTTATCGCATAATTCAGAAGTAATGGCGTACACGGCGCGGTGATCAGAATGATGATCTTCATTACTATGAGTGAAAATTTTTGCTGGTTTTATCCTATTAAGTATTTTCAACAATTCAGGCTCGAGATTTTTCTCTTTATAATCCTCATAAATTTGCTGATCACCCATGTTCAAGAAAAGAACGCGACAGCCTAATACTTTAGCAGCCTGATGGGTTTCCTTTTCCCGAAACTTTTTTACAACGGCCTTTCTAAGCCAAGGATGAGATTTTTCACCATTAGAAAAAACGATCGCGATAACTCTTTTCATTTCATGGGTATACGCAGCAATTGTTCCTCCTGCACCAATGACAAAGTCATCAGAATGGGCGCTCATGACGACAATAGTTTCCTTTTTTGTTTGTGACATATCTATACTAGAATATATTGTTTGTTTAAGAAGTTTTTTGTTCTAATGGCTAATATGAAACATTCCCGTTCGCACCTCCGCTGGCAAAATATTTCACAGAAAATCGCGCTGATTTAGTATGGTGGAGGCAAGGCGGTCTGAGAATAGCTCTGTACTAACGGGCCAATTGGCGACTTTTCTACAGAGCCTGTTCTAAGAGAAGTAATGTGCTTCAACAGCCTCGCGTAGATTCTTATGACATACAGAAGCTCTCTTTAATGCTTCATTGTAGTGCGGATCATGATAAGTCTGGTGAAATAGACGATGATGCTGATCTATAACATCCTCAATTCCATAAAAATGACTTTCCTCCGGATGGATGCGAAAGACCAGCGCAGAAACAATGTAAATTCGTCTCGAAAGCTCGGTACGCTGATAGTTCAAATCTTGTAAAATAACATAGGCAAAATAACCATTACCTTCATAGTGGTCAAAAACAAAGCCACACCCATTGCTGCCAAAGAAATCTTGGGACTCTCGTGCTCCATTACCTGGAAGGTGAAGCTCAGCCATAACGATAAAGAGGGATTATAATTATACTTAAATATTTTCTTATTTTTGAGGCTATAAAAGTATATATAGTATATGATTTGTTAACGGGAATGATCAAGACACGACCACAAAAATTTATGGACTCTTTCGTAAGTATATTTCGCGTATAAATTAGAGGATTATTATCTACGCTCGCCATACATTACCAATGAATTTTTAAAGAAGAGGAAATTCAGTATTGAAAAATGAAAATCTTGACAATTCATGCTGATTATATCGAATTTGAGGTTACAAAGAAAGCGCTGACATCCGCAGAGGATGTTAAGAAAGGGAAAAAACGAATTGAAGAATGCCTCGTTATTTTTACGGCAGTAGAGAAAGGTGATGAAGATCATCAGGAAGCAATAGTACAACGTTACATCAAAGAAATTAAAGATATTGCTTCTCAATTGAAAGCAAGGACGATTGTTCTCTATCCTTATGCTCATCTTAGTTCTGAGCTCGCCACGCCTTCTGTAGGGGAAAAAGTAATGAAAGAGGCAGAAAAAATTTTCAGACAGGAGGGAGAGTATGAAGTTCATAGAGCTCCATTTGGCTGGTATAAAGCGTTTACGATTGCAAATAAAGGACATCCCTTGTCAGAGTTAAGCAGAGAATTTACAGCTACGAAAGATGAAAAGAAAAAAGAGGGAGATGTAAGTGAAGCCCTCAAAGCAGAGCAGAAAATGGTCTCCTATTGGCACATTCTTGATGTTAAAGGTAATTTACATGAAATTAGTTATGATCGAGAGAAAAAACAGTTTAAAGGCTTTGAATTCAAAAATCTTCCCAATCTGAAGAAATTTGCTGCATATGAGTTAGCAAAAACGCGTGTCGCAAGTCAGGAACCGCCTCACGTCAAGCTCATGAGAAAATTGGAACTGGTTGATTATGAACCGGGCTCTGATCCAGGAAATCTTCGTTTTTACCCTAAAGGACGATTCATTAAAGGCTTAATTGAAAGATATGTAACGCAGAAAGTAAAAGCCGCAGGAGGAATGGAGATTGAGACGCCAATTATGTACGACTTTGAACACCCGTCGTTAAAGAGCTACCTTAATAGATTCCCGGCACGGCAATATTCTATCCAGACACCAAATAAGAAAGTGTTTTTGCGCTTTGCGGCCTGTTTTGGACAATTTCTGCAAATGCATAATGCTCAAATTTCATATAAACAATTGCCGGTCTGGCTGTACGAATTAACGCGTTATAGTTTCAGAGTAGAACAACATGGAGAGCTTACCGGCTTGAGACGATTACGGGCTTTTACGATGCCAGACTGTCATGCTTTTTGCGCTAACGAAGAGCAGGCAAAAAGTGAAATGGTACGACGTTTTGCCTTAGCCTGGGAAATTCAAAAAGGAATTGGCCTTTCTGTACCTGATGATTTAGAATTTGCCATTAGAGTAACAAAAGAATTCTGGGAAAAGCATCACGAATTTATTAAAGGCTTAGTCAAAAAATGGGGAAAGCCAGCATTAGTGGAAATGTGGGACAAGCGCTTTTTTTATTACAGTATGAAATATGAGTGGAATTTTGTTGATGCCTTAGAAAAAGCTTCGGCCCTAACCACAGATCAAATTGACGTGGAAAATGGGGAGAGATATGATATTAGTTATATTGATGAGGAAGGAAAAAAGAAACATCCCCTGATCTTGCATCTTTCTCCTTCCGGAGCAGTGGAAAGAATTCTCTATGCTTTATTGGAAAGAGCTGCTTTATGGGAAACGGCAGGAAAAATACCCACTTTACCACTGTGGTTAGCGCCGACACAAATACGGTTAATTCCTGTTTCTGTTGAAAATCATCTTGATTTGGCCTTGAAATTAGAGAGTAAACTAACAAAATTAGGAATGAGAGTTGATATAGACGATCGCGTTGAAAGTGTCGGTAAAAGAATTAGGTCGGCAGAGCAAGAATGGGTTCCCTATACAATAGTGTTGGGGGAGAAAGAAGCAGGAGGCAATGAATTTGTGGTCAGAGTCAGAGAAAAAGGAGAAGAAATAACAATGACCGGGGATAGTTTAGTGAATCAAATTAAGGAAAAGATAAAAGAAATGCCAGAGGATACCTTACCTTTGCCACGAATGCTCAGCAAAAGGATTAGTTTCACTGGTTTAAGTTCATGATCCGCAGAGGAAATAGAGATGGTTTGAGTTGTGTAAACAGAGCGTGAGGAGAATCTTGCGCTCTGTTATTTTTTCTCGAAAAGATATATCTTTAATAAATTCGTTCACGGCCATGTTATTTTTCAAGCAGAGTTTTTTATACAGCTTTGCCGAGGTTGTCGAGTGGCTAGTGGCTTTTTATTATTTATTAGGGGTAATAGATTTCCTGATTACGGGTATTAAAATTTCCAAGTATAAGCTTTTATAACCCCCAAATACTCAATAATGAGGTTAAAAAGCCTTAAGCTTAATTATTACTCGTTTGCGAAAGATGCAACCTGCGTTACAACTCAAAAAGAATATTGTCTCGTGGCGCCTTCACAAGTTACGGCTACTCAACATAATCTTTTCAGTAGAACATAAAGTTCTACAAGCTTAAGTAGCTTATGTTTAATTTTCGAATTGCCTAGATTTTCTCCTTCCTCTCGGAAATCTGCTTCCCTTAAACGGTGCTGTCTCCGTACTGAACACTAAAATGGTAAGTAATAGTCAAAGAAAAACGAACTACGATGAGGGTGGGGTGACTGGTATTAACGCTATTGGAAAACATTAAAAAGATAGGCAAAATTCAACGATTATGGTAAACTTTACGGGAGTTATTATTGAAGAAAGTCTAGAGAAAAAAAGACATACTACAAAAAGTAAAGATTCTCAAAACTAAAGTGGAACAGGTTACTGAAAAACATAAAACGCCATGGATTAAACAATGGACATTACACACAGTAGAAATTCCAGAAAATCAAGGTGATAAAATTGCGAAAGAATTGAGCACTTCTTTAGATTCTAAGCATTCATGGTACGCTGATTTCGAAAACAAAGCTTTTCACTACATTATCTTTAGAAATAAAGTGTTTAAAGTTGAACGCGCAAAACTAGAACAGTATAGCAAAGTCACAAAGTACGGTTTAACTCTTGGTATTCCAGATTATCAGCTTGATTTTTCACCACATATCAAAGAATGGAAAAGAAAATGAAAAAAATTCCAGAATGGCAATATCCGCTGTACAAAGAATCTGATAAAGTAGTCTATGCTTTCTTAGATAAATTTGGAAAGATAGTAACTGAAAGTAAAAATTTAGAAATTCCCAGAGGCATTGATAACTCTTGGGCTATTTTTCTTCAGGATAAAAGATTGTGTGAATTGATGGATGAATTTCAAGATGCTAAAATCGAATTTCTCGGTAATAATAACCAAACCTGTGAATTCTTTATCAGATTTTTACTTTCCCAACTTCTTCAAGATTGGAGAGGTCCATTAATGGCAGTGATTTTGGAGTGTTTACAATATAAAAGATTGAAAATTGCTACCTTGAATAACCAGCTGAAAATATGGGATTATACAAAAATCTTTCAAAATGAGAAGAGATAAAATTACTGTGAATGGGAAAGATTATGTAGTGAATATAAGCTTAGAGTCTCGAGAAAGTAGCAGAGTTTCTATCGGAAAAACAGGTATTCATCTGAAAATACCCCTCGGAATT
>JAGVYE010000039.1 GCA_018303445.1 Candidatus Woesearchaeota archaeon | reverse complement strand
AAGTGAGGCTCCACATGAGCCTCCATTATAAAACCCCAAAAGAAGTATGGAATGAATGTAAACCACTTTCGTGATGTAAACCAGTTTCGGGATAATAGAATAGTTATAGATTACAGAAAACTATTTAAACCTCTCTCATATGTAAAGGGTATGGATGAGGTGATGATGAATGCTTAAAATGAAAAAAGTAACAGAGACGTATGATTTAAAAGTCTTTACTGATGGTGGAGATTATTTTGGTGATATTGAAGATGGGATTATTGCTGGTAATAAAGTTTTTGGCTGGAAAATTAAAGCTACAAAGAATTCTTTTTTAAGCAGAGTATTGGGAAGTGCGAAAGGAGTTATTGTTCCTCATCAGCTTACGAAAGCAGTGGGAGATATTTTAATCATTTCAAGGAATGCTGTTCCCAGCGGTGGTAGTGTCGAAGAAGGAGCAGAATAAGGGCTATGAATTTTCACAAATACTATCAGGATCTCTCGCATTACCACTATCTGCAAGGTGAAATGGAAGATACCGAAGATTTAGTTGTGGCATCTTAATTCTTTCTCTTTTTTTTCATGTAATGTTTACAGTAGTAAGGAAATAATTATATAGAATCTCTTCATCTTTGTTCCAATGGTCGAACCTCTCTCCATTATAGGATTATTAATCCTGGCCATTGTAATTTTATTTTTTAATAAAATAATGTCCGTTGTAGTTAAAATACTCTTTTATTGGCTGCTGGTGATTTTTGTGCTGATTCTCTTTTTTGGTGTTTCGTTAAATACGGCCTGGGAATGGTCCTGGGCAATTATGTTGTGGACATTTTAGGAAGGTAAATGGTGTTGTGTTGCAATCAATTTTTGATTTGGTTTAATTATAAAATAGGTGGCAAGAAAACGAAAGGTTATTCATTTATTCAATAACTACTACTGCTAAATTATTTTCTGCATAAACTGTTTCTGGAGACTCTATATCAATGATCTTTAAATTGACTAAATAATCCTCAGTTTTATCCGTCGATTCAATGAATAAATTATATGTTTTTATCTCTAATGGTTCGATAATACTTAGAAAAGGAGTTCTAATATTCAATGCCGAATGGTCTATTTCGCCATTTGGTTTACGAACTTCAATTCTAGTTTTAAATGATAAATGGGCCTTCTTAGCGTTTTTCACGGCAAATTTGATTCCTTGGCTTTGTTGCGTCTTTAAGCTAAATCCAACTCCAGAAATAAGAAAACTTAATTTTTTGTTTGGACTTACAATTAAATCTTCTAAAATCTGCTGTTCTATTTGTTCTTGTATCTCACTTTGTCTAGGTGAGAATGTACCTCTAAATTCTTCACGTTTATTTATTGGAAATCCAACACATCGGCTCCAACCAGCATCAGAAATTCCAAAAGTTGTTTTCTCAAATCCAATACAAGTACATTCTCGTGATGTTTCTCCCCATTTTCCCCAGGAGTCACAGATCGGAAAGGGAATTAGAATTATTAACCAATAGACAACAATCAATAAAATAATGGTCATTAATTTCTTTTTTGAGTATTCCTTCAAGATTAAAACGAGAAAAACAACAAAAGCTATAAAAAATAGAGGAAGAAAAAATGAAAGATAGCCCACTTCAAATGAACCGATAATGGTTATTAAGCCAAATAGAAAGATTCCAATTATTAAAAATAAAACAAATAAACCTACTTTTTTCCAGTTCATAATAATAAGGAAACTCTTAACATATTTAATAATTACTATGACTTCAAGTTGATAAAAAATGGAACTCGTTCAAAGAGAAAATTGTTCTGATGATGAAATCTAATTCTCTTTAAGTAAAGCTTATAAAACGGTCTTTCTCTCAGTGAATAATGATTTCAACGATCTGGACGGAAAAGTATCGCCCAACAAGCTTTTCAAACATAAAAGGACAAAAAGAAATCGTCGAAAAAGTAGCGGCATTCGTGAAATCAGGAAATATGCCTCATCTTTTGTTTTCCGGTCCAGCAGGCGTTGGTAAAACGACTTTAGCTTTAGTCATTGCCAGAGAACTTTTCGGAGAACAGTGGCGGCAAAATACTCTGGAACTCAATGCTTCTGACGAGAGGGGCATTGATATCATTAGGGTGAAAGTAAAAGACTTTGCGAGGACAAAAGGAATTGGCGAAGTTCCTTTTCGCCTTATTTATTTAGATGAAAGTGATGCCTTGACAAAGGAAGCACAACAGGCCCTGAGAAGAACGATGGAAAATTATACCAGAACTTGCCGTTTTATCCTTTCATGCAACTATTCTTCTAAAATTCTTGATCCGATACAAAGCCGATGTGCAGTGTTTCGTTTTAAACCATTATCAAAAGCGGAGATTTATGAAGTAATTATGAAGGTTGAAAAAGAAGAAGATCTTACTCTCTCAGAGGAAGCAAAAAAAGCGCTTTTCGAGGTTTGCGAAGGAGATTGCCGAAGACTGGAAAATATTATGCAGAGTTGTGCCGTCCTTAACAATAAAATTACTCCAGAACAAGTATATTCCATGGCTTCGGTGGCAAAACCAAAAGAAGTTAATGAGGTTTTAACTGTAGCCGCATCAGGAAATTTTTTAGAGGCCAGAAAAAAGTTGTTGAATTTAATGTTGGATTATGGCCTTTCAGGGTTAGATGTCATTAAACAAATGCAAAAAGAAATTTGGAATCTCACTATTTCTGATCGGCAGAAAGTACAGTTAGTTGATAAATGCGGAGAAGTGGAATTTAGGATGGTGGAAGGATCTGATGAATATCTGCAATTAGAAAGTTTCTTAGCATACGTAATGACGGTGGGGAGTAAATGAGCTACAAACTTCTTCCGGTTTTAGTCTTAACTATAGCCTGTGGCGGTGAAATGAATGAAACTCCGGTAATCGAACAACCTCGTTACAACCTCCCTAAAGAGGCGCTGGAAAGAACCTTAGCTCGCAGTTCGTTTAATGGCAATCTTTCTGCTTATGAGCCACACACTAACGGCAACCATTGGTATGGTGTTTTTGCTATATCTCCGGTAATCCTGGCGTTTTCTACAGGCAGTAAAACTTCAACGTCTGCTTACTACCTAGTGGATAATATAAAAACTCCGGAATTAGATTTTCCTAGAAATGATGGAAGTTATGAACTACTGTACTCATTATTGCTCGGAGAACAACGAGCTAGTCTCGATGGTCAAGAAGCTGATCCTATATGGGTCGATTATTGGTTACAAGTAAAAGAAAGAAAATAAAAAGTTTATTCTATACTCTCTTTTAGTCTTAAGGTTTCCTGGATAAGTTCCCGATACTTGTACTCTAAAGTCACTTTTACTTGCTTAGTAGAAATCGTGTCAGCCGGTAAAGGATCTTTGAGTTTACAGACGATTTCTGTTTTTCCGTCAATTAAACGAGCTTCGTTGTCTTTTCCTCCAGATTTGCATTCCCAAGCCGGATCGTCGATTCTAAATGATAAGATGTCGCGAATGCCAAAATCTTCGCTCACTTTCGTTACCCTTCCTCCGGCCACGTTTTTCACCAAAATCTTAAGGGCAACAACACCTTTTCCCGCGGTATCTTCTTTTACTGCTTCTGTAGTAATTGGCGCACCAGAAACGAAAAAGGCTTTATCTTCTCTAATTTCGCAAACTCGAGGATCCTGGATGTCTTCTTTTAAGCAGACTTCTGGGATGACAATCTCGGTAAGATATTTATATTCAACGTTCGCAAACCATTGACGGTCAGTATAACCAGTAATATCAGTTTTAAATTTTGCATCTGTAGCAAAAGAGATCACTTCTTCTCCTCCATCGGGGACAAGTTCGGAGATTTTTTCAATGGTTTGTCTGTTTTTTAGTTCCCAAGAGGAAAGGCCTTGAATTTCTTCTCTCGCTGGTCCTAAAAGTTTCACCGTGACATCATTTGGTTTGAGCTCATATTCCCCTTTGTTTTTTAAGGCAACACTAAGAGGGAAAGTTTCTGTTTCATAGATAGCATACACTCCTTCCTCCTCGCCGCCAAAAGGTTCGAATACCCCGATTATTCCTTGAGTTCCTCCTAAGTATCCTCCTCTCTGCTGAGTTTCTGCCTTTTTCGTGTCACATCCGGCTACAAGGAGCAGGAGGGAAAATACGGCAATTAGGGCCATGGTTTGTTTCATCATTGTCAATCACTCTCTTTTCTTTATTGTGGGGTTTGAATGATACGGATTGGTTTGCGAAATGATTCAATGTAATTATAATCTAACGTCACAAGCAGCGGGGTTTCAAAAGCGGCAGCTTCGGCAATGTCAAAGGTGCATACGATCTTCCCCCGACCGTTATTTAAACGTACAAAGCCATCCGCGGGATTGCAATTTACAAGGCTTCCTCCACTCAGCTGGACATGATATGCGATCTTGTTTAAATCAGCGTAATTAAAACGTTCGGCGGCGCAATTCCTAATGTCAGTTTCTGTGCTTAACACTTGTCCATTCCCGGCATTGGCAACATCAATTTCAAATACGGCTCGGCTTCTTCCTCGTCCTGTTACCATGTCGGCACGAACGCTACGCACGGCAACAGGAGCCCCTTGAGTTCCTTCCGTGATGACGCTTCTACGATAATCACAGGCTTTCTGTTCTGAAGAAACTTGATAGCGAAGGGGGTCAACACAAACAGAAGGGTTGGAAATGGTTTGATAGGCATAACAGGCCACAAAATTAAGCGTCGGATTGTATTCAAATACGTCATCTGGCAGATCTATGTTTGAGGAGAAGAATTCAATTTGGTTAATACCGCCATCGACATTATAAACATTTTTTCCTTCCAGAATATTTAATCTCTCAGCACAGGAACGGGGTTGGTCAACATCTCCAGTGATAATATTGCGGTCAAAGCCGGTGATTTGCAAGAAACAGTCTTGGGGGTTAAGGTTATGAGCTCCTTTATTTTGAATTTCAACAATAGCGACGAATTCGTTTGTATCATACAGCGTATTAGGCGGGAAGTTTGCTAAAGGGGTGAGTTTAATTCCTTCCGTTCCACTGTGCACCTGCTTTAAGATGGTAGAAGTGTCTTCTGGATTTTCACCTGCAGGAGGGCGAGGTTTACAGGAGAGAAGGAAGAGTAGAGTGAGAAATAGCACTACATAAATCACGCCTTTTTTCATAGACGGGACGAATTAAATAGCTTATATAAGCTTTTTGGTGATGGTTTTAGTCAAGTATTGTAGTCAATAATTTAGAGCTTTCACAAGAAAATTAAGAGTTTCTAGCCAGAAATCCTGTTCACTCAACCGATGTAATGGTTGAGTGGACGAACGCACTTTAGTGCGAGGATGAATGGCGTAATCTAT
>JAGVYE010000006.1 GCA_018303445.1 Candidatus Woesearchaeota archaeon | reverse complement strand
CTTTTGCTTAATAATCCAGACCCGTTTTTTGTAATTTAGTTTGTACATTAAGACCACCAAGCGGTCTTAATTAATGTAAACTAAAAACGTGATAGCACAATTATTATTATATTCTCTTTCTATGTTTTTGTTGGTGTTGGAGGATTTTTTTAATACTAATTCTTGTTAAAGTATGAAGAAAATAATTTGCCATGCCGATCTTTAAGTGCTGTTATTTTATTTCAGCTATCGGTGAATAGTCTGCGGAATTGGTCGGGACGTGCAAATGCCGGACTTTCTCTTTCCCGCTTCCTGATTGACTATCTCTGGATTGCTCTGTTCATCAATAGACACATAAACCGTATCTTGGATGCAATCATTATTGTAATCAATCCGGCAGATCATGCGCTTAATCTGTTCTGTGCTCTTGGGAGGAAGCAGGATACAAAAATCTTCCAGACCATCGCTATTAATATCTTCTATATTTAACTTTATTTCTTGCAATGTTTCATCTATCCCTTGCATTTTACCATCTTGAACGCCAGAATTATAACTACTCTCTATTTTCTGCTGGTATCTTTGGTAAGAAATATAACTCAAAGCTGCTCCTGCAACTATAGCAACTAGCCCGATAGAATATTTCCAGATCTTAGCCATATTTTAAAAAATTAGGTTTAAGTTATTAGAATTAGTTATTAGAACTTTCGGTAATGCTTTATATGTGGCATATATATTCTGTAAAATATTTTAGAGAATATACGACGGTATGATGAGCCAAATTAACGATCTTTGGTTAAAATTAACTATCTTCCAATGAAAACAAAGATATAAATACTTCAACTTTAGTTCTAGAACGAAGTTCATAATTTAATCGTCGATAAAAGAGGGTGAGGAAAAAATGGTTGTAAATAGAAAATTTAAAGGGTTAGTTTTGGTATTATTTCTGCTAACGTTGCTTTCAGCGTTTTATGTTTCGGCGGCTACTATTTATGGTAATGTAACATTAACTGTTTATCAGGATAGGAATGGCGAGGTTAATGCTTCTGCCAAATTCAACTTTACTAATCAATCTGCAGGCCCTCATGGCTATTTAAGTTTTCGCAACTACACCTCTTCTCATGCTGTTTTGACATCACATTTTATCAATGGAATCAATTATGACCGGCTTCTTCCTCATGGTTTCTTTTCTGACGATTTTCAAGGCGCTGAGTTTCGAAGCTCTATAGTGCGTATTCCAAATGCTTCTTATCAAGATTCTGTTATTCCCGGTCATGGTTTCTGTGGTGATGAATGCTCGCGTGAAACTACAATACTGCTTGGGGATCTCGTGAGTTTAGTGATGCCGGGGAATTTCTCCGCAGTTCTCTTTGTAAAAAATTTAACGGTAGGCACGAGTATAACTTTTGAATACAAGTATAATAATCAAGCTAATAATGAAACCTTTGAACGGCCTTTTAGTGGCTGTCCTGAGAATATAACGATCGATAGTTGTTTTATGAATCCCAGTTTTGAATGTTATTGGCAGAATGGGATGTGTTTACAAGATACGCATCCTGATGAATTTGATTTTCTTAGTTGCGATATGTTGCCGAGAAGCGCTTGTCAAGGCTTTAACAGTTCATTCTGTCATTGGAGTAATACTACTAATGTATGTGAAAATGGAGCCTTATTTCATGGGGATTACGGATATAATTGTACGGCGATAATTAATTCGTCTGTATGTGACAATTCAACTTTTACCCAGAATACAGGATTATGTACATTTGCAAATGGCGTCTGCAGCTTGAATAGATCTAAGACCGCAGATAATGTTCCTGACCCTCCGGCTTGGTTCTGTGAAGCTCCAGGATATATTAATAACCAATCTGGTTGCGGTGATTTACAAAATTTGTATTTCCTCCCTTGTAATTGGAATAATCAGACTAATAATTGCCATTTTGCTTTTTTTAACTTTAACAAATTTGATGATTTTGATGACATTAATAGTGAGGGTTCTTGTCAATCAACAGGAGGAACATGGAAATCAGAAACGACATACGATCCTATAAAAAAATTGACAACTTCAGAAAACTGGTGCGAGATGGGTATAGCAATAAAGAAGTTCAGTGAAGTTGGCGCTGGCGGGCAGGATTTTTGGGGAAATACGGGGCAATTACAATCTTGTAGCAGTGAGTGTTTTGCCTGTGAGTTTCAAACTAACGGCAGCAGATGGCCAACCAGTGCTAATGCGAGTGCGGTATGCGCAAATTCTGCGGCAGGATGCACATTTAGAGAAAATGGAAATGCTTTTAACGGTTTTGGCTGGTGCACTTCTGCCTTTGAAGACGGGGACCTAGACTGTGATGATCAGTGTGGGAATTGCAACTTACTGCCAATACAAACGAAGCAATCAGCATGTCAAAATTCTTCTGCAGAGTGTAAGTTTGATAATATGACTCAATCTTGTATCCCTGAAGGACGGCAAAGCTGCGGCCAAGATTGCTTTGCGTGTCCTGACCAAACCGGCTGTCAGGGTTCGCCGGCGATGGGCGGGTGTCAATGGGATACTACTATTTCCTTCTGTAAACCACGCGGAGGTCAGTATGAAATTTGTTTTGATGGAACAGATAATGATAATAATGGACAAACTGATTGTGATGATTTTAAATGTTCATTTGATCCATTCTGCGGAGGAAATAGCGTTGATCCTAACGGATGCTTCCAGTTTGAAAGAGGCAAATATTCTTCGCCTGACTTTTCGGATGTGGCAGCACGAGGAAATTGCACGGCGAAAGGAGGCTGTGTATGGTTAAATGACACTTATGGTTTTTCTTCATGCAAGCCTATTTCTGCCCAATGTTGGGAGAACATATCAATGGAGCATAATCAAACCGCATGCGAAGCTTACCAGGGAGATACTGGGGTGACAGTCTGTTCTTTTGTCGTTGAAGGAGAATGTTCGATTAATAGTACGCTGGAAACTACTTGTTTCAGGCAAACTGCGGGGACGTGTAATGCTGTAGGTGGCTGCCAGTGGAGCACACCAAGAAGCATTTGCGAAGTAGCTGCTATTGGCAGGTGTTCTGATAATATGAGTATACAGAGTAGTCAGACTTTGTGTGAATCGCAAAATTGTTATTGGAGAGGAAATGAATTCCAAGGAGGGAGCTTTGAAGGTTTCCGTGGCAGTTCTAATTGTGTAGAGCCATGTCAGAATCCGGGTATTCTTGATGCAGCAAATTGCGCGGCGAATGGCAGCGTGATCAGTGCTGGGACGTGTATCTGGAGCACGGGGTTCTGTCAAGCTAAAGATAGTATTAGTGTATGCTTTGATTATGATGGAGATATAACCGCGTGTAAAGCAAACACGAACTGTGTCTGGATTCCACTGCCGGGAGACTTGAAAAATCCTAATGCGCTGCAGAATGGAACGATTCGTTCCTTCCAGAGCTGGATGGCCATTGGATTGCAAAGGCCAAGGAATAGTGATACGTCGCAGAATGAATCAGCATATGGGTTGAATGGAACGGATGGCGGTTACGTGCGAATTGAAATGGCGGCGAACCTTTCCTCGCCTGATGCGAGTGTTTCAGTGAATATCTCTCAGATTATTTGCGGCAGTCAAGACACAAGAACGATCTTTGTGCAGTATAATTATTCTAATAGCACTTGTCAGTCTGGCACTTGTAATGCCTTTGACAGGTATACTTGCAATGGGTCAACTGTTAATTACTTCTTCAACAGTACAATGGAGACGATAGAAGTTCTCTGGGAAAGAGATGTCGGGCTGTTGTACCTTGATACGCTAAGTAATAATTCTAATGTTACTGATACGGCTAATTTCTCGACGGTTGTAGTTGACGGGTTCTTAACAAATCATGTTCCGGAAAGTTCTTCCGCGAATGATTCCATAACCAATGCTACACGGGTGCGCACACAAACAGGAATGTGTAACCCGATCTTTGAAAACAAGATGTTCCAAGGGATGGATCAAGAACCACCGAAAATTATAGCCAGTGACCCCTCGGGTGATGTCGCTTCCGGGTTCATAGACATTGTTGGTTTAGGCGTGAAAAAGACAGAAGAAGCATACGCGTATGGCATTCCGGTGCGGAATATGAGTGACTCGGCGGTTTGCAATGGTATAAAAGTAGGAACGACGGGAAGTGTCATTGGCAATGGAACGAATACGTCGAAGTATTACCTTTACCTCGATACCAATGGTGTTTCAACAGGAGGATGCTCAGCGTCTGATGGTTTCGGTTATACTGGATTTGAGCACCTGTTTAAGTACGTCGTAGAACTTCAACGAGGAGTAGTATCTGAAGTCTTGACAGCACAGATTTGTTCCTCTGGGAGCTGGGTTTCCAGCAATGTTCCTGTAAAGTCTAATAAGCAGCACGGCTGCGGCTTTGTAGGCGGGCCTATTCTTGCTATTGATAAAGGAACTCTTCATACCAAAAGCAATGTGAACACGAGCGCTAAGTGGAGAGCCTATGCAACAGCAACAGGATTAGGGGGGAACTCGACTAACGTTACTGATGGAACAGTTCCTGGAACGGCTGACTTTGATGGGATCAACATGAAGATTTTCGATTGCTCCAGTACGGCACAAAAAGACAATTCAAAATGCAGCAAGTTTAAACAGTTTGGCTGCTTCCCTGGCGAGTTTGGGCCGGCATGTAAAGACAACATGGATAATGACGGCGATGATGAGACTGACTGCAATGACTTGGATTGCGCCTATGATCCGTTCTTCTGCGGCGGTAGCTTTACGGCGAGAGCTGATGACGATGATGTTCCAACTGTTGTTTGGAATAAGATTAATGAAAAAGTTCCCACACAACTTGCATTTACTTTTGGCACGGATGAGCCTTCCAATGGAACAGTGAAGTATTATTACAATGACACTACTTGCGCAACGTTGAATGCGACGATTAACGATACGGCTTTAAGTGATGGCGATACGCACACAAATTTCAGGCCCCATCACGTTGCGAAAGTAACTGGGTTAAACGCAAACAGCACATATTTTTACAAGTACAATGTCTGTGATCCAAGTGGAAATTGTGCAATGAGCGAATGCAGCAACGCGACAACGTCTGCAAAACCGGTGAATGTTACCTTTAAGTTAGATCTTCCTGACAATTGGACAGTGGACATTCCTTCACTGAACTTGACAAACTTCACACCGACATACGCAATTAAAGCATCTTCGGATCGCTTAACGGGAATTAACATCACCGTTAATGATACAACCAGCGGCCGCTCGATTAAGTTTGTTGACGTTGATATCTTTGAAAAGCAGACGTTGAACATTTCCTCGTTTTCGACAGGAAGCGACTTCCTCGGAATTGATGCCAACCAGTATCAAGCTTTCAAGCAGAAGACAGGGTTGGATAAAACGATTGTTACCATTCCCACTTCTGACGCCGTGGTTGACACGATATTGCAGCATTGTGAAGATGATGGAACTGACTGTCAGGATGTCACAGGTGAAGTAACATGTACATTCAGCGCGACAGATACGGAATGTGAAGTTCCAGATGCGGTGGGGTTAGGATTCTCATCATACAAAACTACGACAGCTACTACAACATCTTCCAGCACCACCAGCAGTTCATCTGGTGGTGGTGGCGGCGGCGGCGGATCGCTTCCAAATACGGCAGTAGCACCACAGCCAGCACAACAGCCTCCAAGCACAGGGGGAACTGGCGGGCAAGCAGCAGCACAGCAACAAGAAGCGCAACAGCAAGCGCCAGTGGCCGCAGGAGGAGCGGAAGCAGCTGCGCAGCAGCCGGCAGGACGGGCAGGACCGTCAGCGTTAGCGGGCTTAGCCATGAGCGTTGGGAAGGCAGTCGGTAAAGTAGGCTGGGTCATCGTTCTCTTTGCCGCAGTTGTGGTGATAACCATTGCAGCTTTAACGTGGTTTAAGAAGAGACAGGAATAGAGTAAAAAGAAAGATTTCTTTCTTTTGTTTTTTTATTTTCTTTAACCTTTTTGGTTCGTAATTTTTTCGCTTGTAGGAATGGAAAGGTTTCTCATGAGAAAAGTTTAAATATATCCACTAATTTTAGTGTTCATACTAAATTTAGTTGATAAAAATGGCAACGTTTACAATCTCTATACCTAAGGACTTGAAGAAAAAGATCGATGAGCATTCTGAAATAAACTGGGCTGAGTATCTTAAACAAAGATTCAAACTAAGGATTAAAGAATTACAAAAGTTTGAAGAATTAAAACAATGTGGAAAGATATAAAGGGGGTAGGATGGCTTCTCTAACTTTATCAGTGTCGGAAGATTTTAAGAATCAGTTGAAGCATTATTTATGGGTTAATTGGAGTGAGATCGCTCGAGAAGAAGCGACTAAGAAATTAATATTTGAGAATTATATTAAAACCGGTTCATTAACTGGTGAGGGGTGGAAATTCTGTGACAACATAGATTGGCATCCTGTCGATGAGTTGCCTTTAAGAGAGGAGTTTCGGAAAGAGCTGGAAAAGCGAAAGAAAGAAAAACTCTTGAAGGTAAAGTCAATAGCTGAAATCTTTAAATACTGAGATGTTTTTTTAACCATAACTGGTGGATATTAAATGACTTATAATATTGAGATTCATCCTCAATGCCAAAAAGAGATTCGTGCCTTATGCAAAAAAAATCATGCCCTTGAGCAAGCATTGAAGAAAAAGATGAGCGAAATTGTGGAAAATCCACTTCATTATAAACCATTACTTTACGATTTAGCCGGCGAGAGAAGAGTTCATATTCTCAAAAGTTTTGTTCTGAAGTTTGAAGTTAGTGAAACGGTTCAGACAGTTACGTTCATTTTTTTTGGTCATCATGATGAAGCGTATAAAATGTAGTTAACTACTCTGCAATGAATCTAAAAGTATATAAATTAAGAGAGTTTTTTTTTAATAAGCATTTATACAAAAAATGTACATGAATTTAGGCAGGAATTCATATGGGAAAAAGGGGGTATTGTCATTGAAGTTTAAATTTCACGGTAAGTATGGCTTTACTGTAATGCTCTTTGTAATGCTATTACTTTTTCTCATTTTCGTTGCTGCTCCTCCGGCGGAAGATGAACTGCGCTGGAATAAAACGTATGATCTTCGCGCAGATGAAATGGGTATAGATATTGCCTATGATGCGGTCTTTGATTCGCAAAAGCATTTGTATGTTGTAGGAGAAGTTGCAGATATTTCTAGTTCATGGATGTTGAAACGGTATGATGCTTTAGGAGTAGAAAATCTTAGTTGGAATAAAAGTATTAATTATGGGAGCATTGAAAAACCATATGGTGTGGCCGTTGATTCGCAAGATAATGTCTATGTGGCAGGATATCTAACGGATTCGATGAGTCTCAGCGCTTGGCATATTAAAAAGTATTATCCTAACGCTTCGGAAGAAATAACAGAGTGGAATAAAACGTTCTGGGATAGCAATGCGGGGAATGTAAATGTATTACCTGCCCGAGGTATTGCTGTTGATTCTCAAGATAATATTTATGTTGTTGGGTATGGGGATAATTTAGTAAGTAATTTAGCCACCAACCGGGATTGGTGGATTAAGCGTTTTAATCGCAGCGGAACAGAGAATACAACACAGTGGAATAAATCTTTTAATGCAGGATATGATGGTGGAATGGGAGGCCGTGATTTCGCCTATGCTGCCGCGGTCGATTCCCAAGATAGCTTATATGTTGTGGGATCATTAGAACGGGCAGAGTTTGTCGGTACTTATGATTGGTGGATGAAGAAGTTTTACCTGAATGATTCAGAGGAAGTAACAGAGTGGAACAAAACTTTTCGTTCCGTCTCTTCTATAAATGATGAAGCATATAGCGTTGCTGTTGATTCTCAGGATAATGTTTATGTTGCAGGCTATTCTACCAGTAATAACTCTGCTGTTGATAGATACTGGGTGATTAAGAAATATAATCGTTCGGGAACGGAAATTGTCGCAGGGTGGGATAAGGTCTTCAATCTGAGTGAAGATCTTTTAGCTGGTGATTATGCCTATGATGTAGGGGTTGATTTTCAAGATAATGTGTATGTTGTTGGATCCTATTTTAATCCCACTACATTTAATTTTAATTGGCTTCTAAAAATGTTTAATTCTTCAGGAACAGAAAACACGACGGCATGGAATAAATCGTATTCTTTTGATGAAGCGGCAAGGGGTATCGCCATCCAAAGCGGGTCAAACAATGTCACAGTCGTGGGCGCGAGTGCTGCCGGTTCCCTGGATTGGCAGATTAAATTGTTTACAAATAATTTACCTCAGATTTTTTTTAGCGGCAATGTGACAATGCAGGATATTACTGACAATTCTTCTGCGACGTTTAACTTCAGCAATCAAAGCTTTGCCGGGGCAGCGGGTTATATACGATTTGATAATATTACTTCATATGAATCTTATGTCGAGGCAATCAATGGGGCGCAGTTATTGTTTATGGGATTTTTTTCATCAGAATTGCAAGGCGATGAGTTCCGCAGTAATTTCCTTCGTGTGCCAAATTCTTCTTATAGAGATAATTTTATCAATAGTTGTTATGGCTGCCAAACAAAGGCTTTTGTCAATCCTGGAGATGCGGTGGCTTTTTTACTTCCGGACAACACTTCCGTGGCGCTGTATGTCAAGAATTTAACAGTAGGTTCAAGTATCACGTTTGAATATAAGTTCCATAGTGAAACAAATAATGCGACGCTTACAACAAATGATAAACTCAGCGGCTGTATACTGAATACAACCATTGATGCTTGTTTTACTAATCCTGTTCGCGAATGTCAATGGTTGAATGGAATTTGTCTAGCGGAAGATTTTTTTGAAGATCATGACAAAGCTTCCTGTCGGGGCCTTCCTCCATCAGCCTGCGGCGCTGATGGATTCACTAATCCTCTTCTTTTTTACTGTAGCTGGGATGCCACAGCGGGAACACAAGGGTTATGTGTAGAAGACACAATTAATTTTTATAATTCTTTTGTTGGTTATAACTGTACAGCTATCGTGGAGAATAGCACATTTTGTGAAAACCAAGGCTTTACGCAAGGAACAGGATTATGCAGCTGGGATGAAGATGTACTAGCATGTGTTTTCAACAGGTCAAAAACATTAGCTAATCTACCTTCGCCGCCAGTTTCTTCCTGTGAAGCTCGCGGTTACGTAAATAATCAGTCTGGCTGCGGGGATTTGGCGAATTTATATTTTTTACCATGCGGCTGGAATAATAAAACCAGCCAGTGCGAGACGCGCTTTTTAGATTTTACCAGGCAGGATAATTTTGATGATATTACCAGCGAGGATACTTGCGACGTAATGGGAGGACTATGGAAGCAAGAGAATACTTTTGATCCCGTTGCCAATAAAGTTACCGCGGAAAAATGGTGCGAGTTTAACGTAGACATAAAAACGTTTGCCGAAATTGGGCCTGGCTCCCAAAATTTTGGCGGCGACCTTAGCCAGCTTCGGGATTGCAGCAGGGATTGTTTTGCCTGTGAATATCAAAGTGATGGAACTCCCTGGACAACACTTTCTGATGCCCAGGTGCAATGCCAAAATTCTGCCGCCGGCTGTCTTTTTCAAGTTAACACGAATGCGTTTAATGGCTTAGGGTGGTGCGTTCCTGCCCAAGAAAGCGGAGGGTTTGATTGCGATGAACATTGCGGGGATTGTAACATCATGCCTAATCCCCAGCCCGCATGCCAAAACTCAAGCGCGGTTTGCAAGTGGGATAATGTCACTAACTTTTGCATTGATAATGGCGTGAGAGGCTGCAATCAAGACTGCTTTCAATGTAATTCTCAAACAACTTGCACCGGTTCTCCTGCTAACGGCGGCTGCCAATGGGATTTAACGGCAAATTTCTGCACGCCAAGATCGGGTGAATTTGAAGTTTGTTTTGATGCCCTTGACAATGATAATAATGGGCAAACAGATTGTAATGATTTTAAATGCACCTTTGACCCTTTCTGCGGCGGTGATTCTACCGACCCAAATAATTGCTTCCAATATGATATTTTTAGTTACGGTTCTCCGGCGGCGGCACAGACAAGTTGCACGGCCGTTTCCGGATGCAGTTGGTTTAGTGATGATTTTGGTTTCGCAAGCTGTAAGCCTTCTTCATTCCAATGCTGGGAAAATCAGTCTATGGAACATAATCAAACCGCCTGCACATCATTCTTAAGTGGAAGCGTGTGCAGTTGGAAAGCAGAAGATTCCTGTGAACTTAACTCGACGATGCTGAACACGTGCAGTTTATTGATTGATTCTGGCACGTGCAATGCGACGGCTGGATGCACTTGGGATTCTGCCAATGGCGGGTTTTGCGCGATGACGGTTTTTGTGCGCTGCACTAATAATGCTTCAGTGCAGACGGATCAAGCAGTATGTGAAACGGCAGGCTGCTTATGGCGGGGAAATGAGTTTAGCGGCGGATTTGAAGGATTTCAATCAGAAAGTTGTGTTGATCCGTGCACGAATGGTTTAATTACAACGCAAGCGGATTGTACGGCCAATGGCACGGCTTTTGGCGCGGGAACATGCTTATGGACCAGCGGATATTGCAAGCCTGTTTCCAATGTAGCAGATTGTTTCCAATTTGATGGCGATATAAATTCCTGTACGGGAAATCCTTCCTGCCAATGGGTTAGTGGAATTAATAATTTTGGCGCGTTACGCCATCCGAGTCCTTTGCGAAACGATACTATTAACGTTAATGCCCAGTGGATGGCTATTGGCTTAACGCGGCCAGGAAATCAAGCCGGAGATGATTTTGGGAATCCAGGAGGATATAATGCTTCATTTTATTTTTTAAATGCCACGGATGGAAGTTATCTCCGTTTGGAAATGTCAGGAAACCTCAGCCCGAGAAATCTTACGGCAAACATTTCCCGCATAGTTTGCGGTGGATTTAGTGAAAGGACAATCATGATGGAATATAATTATACTAATAGTTCCTGTATGATTGGAACTTGTAATGCCTATGCTGAAGCGACGTGTAATGGAACGGTGCTTCATTATTTTTTTAACAGCACGACCATTGCCGGAGAAAGGATTTCCGCCATTGAAGCGTTGTGGGAAATTCCCGTAAGTAATTTATATTTGGACGCGACCGATAATCTTAATTATAATGTCAGCGATACAACCACGACGAGAACGGTCATTATTGATGGTAATAGATCTAATTATGATCCTGAGCTTACAGATAATTTATTTCTAGATTTAGGCTGGCGCGTACGCACTCGGTCAGGAATGTGCGAAGATAAATCTACTAATACTTTCTTTGCCGGAATTGATAAAGAGCCGCCTGTGGCGATTTCTTCAGACGGTTCAGGAGATATAGCTTCCGGGTTCTTAGATATTACTGGATTAGGCATGAAAAAAATGGATGATGCGTATTCGTATGGAATTATGGTGCGAAACCTGTCTGATTCCATGATCTGTAAGGGGGTAGCGATGGGGCTGACGGGAGCAACTATTGGAAATGGGACAAATACTTCTAAGTATTATCTTTATCTTGATACTAATGATGTTTCTACAGGAGGATGCGCAGCTCGAGATGATGCCACAAAAATCGGCTTTGAGTATAACTTTAAGTACATAGCAGAGCTGGATACAGCAACAAGCAGGCTGAAAGAAACATTACTTGCTGAACATTGTTCGAGTGGAAATTGGGTCTCGAGTAATGTCCCTGTAAAATCTAATAAACAACACGGCTGCGGCTTTGTGGGCGGTCCTATTCTGGCGATTGATAAAGAAGCCTTTACAGGCAAGAGCGATGTTAATGTCAGCGCCAAATGGAGAGCTTATGCAACAAGCGCGGGCTTAGGGGGAAATGCTTCAAATATAACTGATTCCGTTGGGCCTGGTTCAGCGGATTTTAAAGGGATCAATGTGGAGATTTTCGATTGCACGAGCACGGCTTCTAAAGATAAAGCACAATGCAGCAAATTTAAACAGTTTGGCTTCTTCCCTGGCGAGTTTGGGCCGGCATGTAAAGACAACATCGATAATGACGGCGATGATAAGACTGATTGTAATGATTTGGATTGCGCCTATGATCCGTTCTTCTGCGGCGGCAGCTTTACGGCTGTAGAAGGCGATGAAAGCGCGCCAAGCATTGTCTGGAATAAAATTAATAACCGCCTGCCTACGCAATTATCTTTTATCTTTGACACCAACGAGCCGGCTAATGGAACGGTAAAATATTATTATAATGATTCACGCTGTTCAACATTGAATGCCACGATCAATGACTCGGCATTAAATGATGGAGATAGCCATACTAACTTTAGGCCCCATCACGTTGCAGATGTAACGGGGTTAAATTCTAATGTTACGTATTTCTATAAATTAAATGTCTGTGATCCAAGTGGAAATTGCGCGGTAACAGCCTGTAATAATGCCACTACTTCGTTTAAATATGTGAATATCACGTTTAAGTTTGATATTCCGGATAACTGGACTTTAGATATTCCTTCATTGAATTTAAGCAATTATACTCCCACTTATGCATTGAAAGCATCAACACAGCTTTTAACCAATGTTAATATTACTATTAATGATACTCAAAGCGCTCGTTCCATCACTCTCGTGGGCATTGATATCTTTGAAAAACAAACTTTGAACATCTCATCATTCTTTACGGGAACGGAATTGTTGGGCATGGACGCAAATCAGTACCAAGCCTTTAAGCAAAAGACAGGGTTAGATAAAGCTATAGTTTCCATCCCTACTTCTGATGGAGTGGCTGACACGGTATTACAGCACTGTGATGATAGCGGAAGTAATTGCCAAGATGTGACAAGTAAAGTTACATGTACCTTCAGCGCGACAGAGACGGAATGTTTAGTTCCTGATGCGGTGGGGTTAGGATTTTCTACTTATAAAAGTACAACTTCAACAGGAAGCAGCAGCAGCACCACCAGCGGTACTGCTGGTCGTGGCAGCAGTGGAGGAGGAGGTACACTGCCCAATATAGGGGTGAAAGCACAGCCAGCGCAACAGCCGGCACAGCAGCCAAGCAGAGGTGGAACAGGAGGGCAAGCAGCAGAACAGCAACAAGAAGCGCAACAGCAAGCGCCAGTGGCCGCAGGAGGAGCGGAAGCAGCTGCGCAGCAGCCGGCAGGACGGGCAGGGCCGTCAGCGTTAGCGGGCTTAGCAACGAGCGTCGGCAAAGTTGTTGGTAAAGTGGGCTGGGTCATCGTTCTCTTTGCCGCAGTTGTGGTGATAACCATAGTAGGATTAACCTGGTATCAAAAGAAAAGGCAGTTGTAGTAAGTTGTGAAAGTGTTGTGGAAGTAAAATGGCTGCAAAATTTGATAAAACTAAATTAGTTTCTTTCTTTTTACGTATTGGTTTAGCAACCGTGTTTCTTTATGCGGGGATTGCGGCAGTTATGAATCCTGAGGCTTGGATTGGTTTTATTCCCGCGTGGATTCAAGACTTTTTCCCGGGAAAAGTTATTTTGTTTACTCATGCCACTTTTAATGTTATTTTATCAATGTGGCTTCTTTCCGGAAAGAAAATTTTCTATGCTTCCTTCCTTGCGGGGGGTATTTTACTTTCTATTATTATCTTTAACCTAGGATCATTAGATATTGTCTTCAGAGATGCGGCGATATTCTTTTCCGCGGCTGCGGCAGCAGTCTTGCATTACAAAGAGGCGAAGTAAAATAGTCCTGATTCAATTAATTACTTCATTTATAGTTTTAAGCGTGATGGGAATAGCAGACACAACTTATTTGGTTTGGCAGCATTACAGAAAGAAACCTTTAATGTGTCCATTAAATCATGATTGCGGCGCCGTGACGGAGAGTAAATGGTCGCATATTTTTGGGATACGGAATGAAATGCTGGGATTGCTCTTTTATATCTCAATGCTCGCGGGAATGGTTACGGCTTTTTTTTTGCCACAACTTACGGCCATCATTTACTTTATAATGTTGATAACTATAGGGGCTGCTCTAATATTCTCCATCATCCTCGTCGTCATTGAAATACACAGCATAAAGGATTATTGTTTTTACTGCCTTATTTCGGCAATACTCACCTTGCTGCTGTTCTGGAATAGCCTTTTATTTTTATTATACTGAAATTCGCAAGAAATCGAACTTAATGTTGCGAATTTCATATATACTAAATTGCATAAGCTGTTCGACTTCTATGGCCATTTACTATATAATGAAGGACATAAATAATTAATAAGATTGTTATGTCCTTTAAATATAATAGAGGTTAAAAATATATTAAAAATTAATGTCTTCTATTATAAGTTGATTTTTCTATTCTTCAAGGCGGGAAAAATAGGCGTCGAAAACATAATATAACATCTACACCGGATATAACTTCTTCTCAGGGAAAGATAATTTTATCTGCTTCGCTTTCAATCCGGTCATGAAAATCAGTGACGGTTTCGCCTTCTTTTTTAGAAGTGTTCAGAGTCTGCAATAAACTTTTCGCAAGGTGAAATTCTTTTTCCTGATCGAACACTTTAATTTGCTGCAAATGTTCGCGGATAATTTCTTCTTCAATCATTTCTGGATCTCTTTGCGGAAGAAGGATTTCTTCAAATTCTCTGGAAGTTAATTTAGCTGTATTTTTCATGATAAAAAAAGCTCCTTGAGAGTACAGTTTTTGCACAATTTCATTAAAGTTGATTTCAGAGACTTTTCCTGTTTCTAACATGCCTTGAAGCCGTATCGTAATAATGGTATCAGTAAGATCCTGGTCTCGAAAATGGTTTAAGATATTCAAGGCAACGGCCTCTGAATTTTTTTCTGAACAGTCGGCAGTAAAAGTTTGATGTTTAATAACTTCCACTGGGAGCCATTCCACGCTTGGCGCGCCATCTTCAACCGTTATAAGGTAATATCCTCCCTGATGATACTTTTCAATTTCCGCAAAATTGTTAGGGAAAAGAGCTCCGGGATAGGTAAGTATCCCATATTCTGGAAGTTCAATTTTAGTGGGGTGGTGAATGTGTCCGCCAGCATAATAATCAAATCCTTTGGGGAGAAAAGAAACGGGCTGAGCTTCCATCTGTTCGAGATGTTTCGGTTTCATTTCGCTTAAAGTGGTATGAAACATGAAAATCTTGAATCCCGGTTCTTTCTCTAAATTTTCCCGATGCAGGTTTTGGTAGTAGATTTTGTCCAGCTGGCCTTTCCTGCCAATAATCCCTGTGATTTTTGCTTCCGTTTTTTCATCAAGGGTAAAAGTAAGATGGAGTTCCTGCGTTTCAGGTTCAATAAAACCTTTACACACATTAATTACTAATCCGGCTTTTTCAAGAACTTCAATCATCGTTTTGCCGCTAGGTGAAAAGTCATGAGAGCCGGCAATGACATACAACGGAATATGTTTCATTTGAAGTTCTTTTAGTTTTTGCGTCACAATTTTGAGAGTGTCGACAGAAGGCAGAGAGGTGTTAAAAATATCACCAGCAAAAAGAATAAAATCAACTCTTTGCGAGATACATTGGTCTATCGCCGTAATGAAAGCCTTCGTAGAAAGATGACGCATTTTCTCTTCCCGCCAAGAGCCGAGGTGAAGATCTGCTAAGTGAGCGAATTTCATCCTTTTGAATCTGAAATGATTATTTATATGGATTGTTGTAATTGAGAATTTAATGCCCTTTCTTTTATCCCCCGCTTACTGCGGTCAGAATAGCCGCCATTTAGAGGTATGTATTAAGTCTTCTTTCGGCTTTAGCGTCAGTTCGCCTTTAGATGTTGCAACTGACGATCCAGATGAAGTAAGGGTACATCAACACTTAAACGACTTAAAAATAGCAGAAAATATTGAAAGTATTTATACCTACGCTGATATGATTCCAGTTGAAGGCAAATATCAACGAGGAAAGGATCTGGCAAGAATTTGCAGCGAACATAAAATTCCTAAAGAATCTGCTGTTTTTATGAGATAGAATCGATGCTCTAAGAGAAAGAATCAGATTTATCCATGTTCCTCCTTATAACTTAGAAACAGAAGAATTTACCTTTGATATGATTGATTTAACTTTAATGTTATTACCGAAGATGTGCTTCATGAACTTAAAAGCCAGTTAGACCAATGCTTTAAGGTGAGGGAAGAAAAGAACAAGGAAATATGTTTAGTCTCGGATTGGTCTGGAGCGAACCTCAGCAATTGCCCCACTTTTTCTATTTTTCTGGAAGAGTTAAATGTAATGTTTTGGAAATAGTAATCCTGGTTTTGGTTTTAGTATTGTTGGTTAAGGTTTTTTCCGTTCCGGTAGCAGAAAACGAGATATCGGTAGAAGAACTTTTAGCAGAAGAATCAGTTCCAGAAGTTCCTGCTGATGAACAAGCTATTGTAGAAACACCCGTGGAAGCAGTTGAAGAAGTACCTTCAGAACCAGCAGCCGAAGAAACCCCCACAGAATAAAATCGTGAAAAATAATCACCGCCATAATTAATGCACCGGTTTACACCGCCTTTCAACTGTCCATGGGAGAATGGATCTATGTTTGTTGAACTTGGCTCTGTTTCACTCGGAATTTATAGAACAAATTTTTAGAAAAAACTACGGCAGCAGGATAATTTTCGCTAGTGTTGAGTACTAAACAGAGACAAAAAATTTTTGAGAAACAACGATTCGGAAACTAAATGTTATTGAATTATCTTTTTTCTAAGTGTGCTTGGTCCCGTTTAGCTGCTTAAGAGAATGATTTTTCTACGGCCAGAGCAACATCTTTCCAGGCGGGGCAAGGAAGGTATTGTCCGTCAGCAAGAGGGTGATCAGTGCAACCAAAAATAAAGATTTTTCCTTGGTATCCTATTTTTTGTAATTCGTAGGGAAGTTTTCGGTCATCATCAACAGCGCCTCGAATAAGAGGAAATAGATTAGATAATACTCTGGCTTTCCATTCCTGCCAATGGTTTCCAGAAATAATTTTAGGGCGCAAATATAATGGAGCTTCTGGAAATCCATGTTTTTGCAGCCATCTTTTACTCCCTTCATAAACAGTGTCTAGTCTGCCGCTAAGGTAGGCACCTATTTTAATACGTGAATTAATTTTGGCAACCCCTTCCTGTGCACCAGGAAATAAAGGGAGTTCTTCATGAGCTTGATTAGAATTTCGAAACCAGATCAGCCATTCCTCTATCTGTTTATTTCCTGACAATTTGGGAACATTTTCTGCGTAATAGTATTCTTTTATCAATTCATCAATACTTTTTTCTTCTATAGGGGAAATTTTATTACATTCTCTGAAATAAAATTGTTGTGTGTCAGATAAAGTACAGTCTAGATCCAGCGCGATCCGAGAAGAAAAAGAAAGTGAATTGTATCTGAACACGTTCATTCTACCGTCACACTTTTCGCCAAATTCCTTGGCTTATCAATATCGCATCCTCTCAAATCAGCAATATGATAAGCAAAAAGCTGCAAGGCAATGGTGATAAGGAACGGATATAGTATGGCATCTGCTTTTGGAATAAAAATAAGATCGTTGCTGAGATTTTTTATTTTGTTATCTCCTTCGGTGGCAATGACAATTATTTTACCCCGGCGGGCTTTAATTTCTTCAATATTATTCAGCATTTTGGAATATACTTCATCTTCCGGGCAGATGGCAAGGGTGGGCATTTCTTCAGAAATAAGAGCAATAGGGCCATGTTTCAGTTCTCCGGCAGGATAGGCTTCGGCATGAAGATAAGAGATCTCTTTAAGCTTGAGCGCTCCTTCTAAGGCGAGAGGATAATTCACATTTCTTCCAAGGTATAAAAAATTTTGAAAAAGGCAGTACTTTAAGGCGATTTTTCGTATTTCTTCATTAAGAGAAAGCATTTTCTCCATGGTTTGCGCAAGAGCAGAGGGAAAGAAATTCTGGTGGGAAAAAGAATAAGCAAGCTGATAGAGAACTGTTACCTGAGCAAGAAAAGCTTTCGTTGAAGCGACGCCAATTTCTGATCCGGCTTCAGTATAAATCACGTCATCAACTTCGCTGGCGATGCTACTATTGGCAACATTAATGATGCCGAGAGTTCTTATTCTTAAATTTTTGGCAAGGCGAACGGCAGCGAGAGTGTCAGCCGTTTCTCCACTCTGTGAAATAGCCATTACAAGGTCACTTGATGTTAATAATGGTTCTTTATAACGAAATTCAGAGGCAATTTCATTAATAACAGGGATTTTAGTTATTTTTTCTAAGATGTATTTGCCGATAAATCCGGCATAACTCGCCGTGCCACAAGCAATGATGATGATTCTCTGCGGCTTCTGGGAGAACTGAGCAAAACTTGGTGGGTGTTGCAAGATTTTTTGTACAACTGAAGGCTGTTCAAAAATTTCTTTCAACATGAAATGTTTAAAGCTTGGCTTCTGTTCCTTTTCTACGTTCCCTTTTATTTCTTTTATTTCCAAGGGCTGCGGTTCATTCTGAAAATTGAAAAGTTCTACTATTTCCTCAGTTATTCTTACAATCTGAAAATCTTTCACGTGGATTATTTTTTTGGTGTGTCCGATAATGGCAGAAATGTCAGAGGAGAGAAAATTTTCCTGTTCGCCAACCCCTGCAATAAGAGGGCTGTCATGGCGCGCGCCAATAATTTCACGCAAATCATTTTTTATCACACAAAAAGCATACGCTCCCTGAAGTCTTCTTGATGTTTTTATTACCGCTTCTGTAAGTCTTGCATGGGGGTAATATTTAGAAATTAAATGGACAATAACCTCAGAATCTGTATCGGATGTGAAGATAATACCCTCTTGACGCAATTCTTCTTTTAGTTCCAAGTAGTTTTCAATAATCCCATTATGGACGATGGCAAACTGTTTATTCCTGTCCAAGAAAGGGTGAGCATTGCGGTCGGAAGGCTGTCCGTGAGTTGCCCAGCGGTTATGGCCAATGCCAAATGTTCCTGGCAATACTTTTGATTTAAGATTTTCAACTCTTCCTTGTGCTTTATTCATTATTAATTGGTTATGATCACTCGTACAAATTCCTGCCGAATCATACCCTCGGTATTCTAACCGTTCTAAACCATTAATAATGAGAGAATACGCTTCTCGTGATCCGATATACGCAAAAATCCCGCACATGACTGTAAATGGTTCCAAGGGAACTTAAGAAGGTTATGAATCCTCGATATGATATTAAAAATCAACATGCGCTTAAAATAAAGCCCTTTTCGTCCTTCAGAGGAAGGACGAAAAGGGAGTGTGTTATGGCAGTCTTTCAGAAAAAAGCACTCTTATTTAAACATTTCTCATAAGGTTTATATAAGAATTATACGTTTCGTCAATAGAGAGGTGTTATGGCAAAGCAAGGTGGTTTAGTATTAGCAGGAATAGTAGCAAGTTCTTTTTATACTACAATAGCTGAAGGTCGTATTGGTTCTCGAAGAATTTTTGATAAGACAGAAGATCCTTCGTTTCAAAAAGAGCATGGTTCAACAGAATCTCCTGAGGAGACCAATTATAGGTCAAAATCTCCAAATGAATTAGATGAGTTACAACAGATTTTTTCTTCATTTTCCCCTGGAGAAGATAAAGATGAAGGAAGTGGGAGCAGTATTCGCGCTAGTCTTTCTCCATCATTTTCCTTCCCATCACCTGATCGTTGCGCTCCTCTGTTTTTTTTTCGCTATGATGTTTGTCCACTAAAAATTTTTGGGGGAAACTATTTTTTGGTTTGAATAGAAGAAGATCTTACATTACTCCTTTCTCCAAGTTGCCGATGGTCACATCTTGTTTGAAAGTGGATATAGCTACTTTTTCTCCTGCAAGGAGTTTCTTATATATTTGTACCAGTTCAAAGACATCTTTTTCTAGATCAAGGTAAAGCTGGCTGATTCCTGCTTGAAGTATTTCTGGTGTATGTTGCAGAAGCCCAATGGTTCTGGAATAGAGCATTTCTGTTGCTCCTGTTTTTGTCTTTCTTAAGCGGAAGGTGTACTTTTTTTTGTCCGTGAGATGGTTTACATTAAATGATTCTTTAAAGGTCATAACGACGGGATTTCCATGAGCATAATAGATGATCTTTTCTTTATTACGGAATGAAGAGAGTTCTTTGGCATTAAGTTCTAATGAAGCAATGGCCGGATAATTATAGAATTGAAGTTGCTGGTCGTTAAAAATGTTTAGTTGATAGCCAAGAACAATTCTACAAGGCAAGTTAAGTTGAAGAAGGCCGATATTGTTTACAAGAATACCATCTGGTTTGGTTTGGAAAACTATCTCTTTCACTTTTTGACAATCTTCATCGCTTACGACCATGGGTGTGAAGGCGAAGAATTCTGTCTTTCCTCTAGTATAATTTCGTGCCTGAACGAAATCGTCGGCAAAAATATCATAATAAATAATAGCGGCTCCGGCACTTATTGCTTTTAGTACATCATTTAGAGAATATACTTGAACGTGAAGTTTTTTTTCTTTCGCTGTTGTGTTAAGATATGTTGGTGAGGGAATGATGAGCTTTTCTGAATAGGCGGGAATAAGAAAATCAAGAATCCTTTGGTCTAATTCCTTACGGAAAGTGGTGATCTCACTTTTGGGAATGAAAGAATTATCAGTTTGAATGTCGATAGACTCTATTCTGAAGATATCACTTTGATATTTCCTCACTTCTTTTTCCATTTCTTCTTTGCGGAGAGGATGTTTTTGTGGTGTTGTGGATTTTGTGTTAAGTTTTAATGAAAATGATTTTTGTTTTACAGTGATGATTATTTCAGGATGTTCATTTTCTTCGACTTGGATGGAAATACTTATTGGTACTAATTTCATCTCTCCGAGAAGATTTTTTCCTCCGTGTTGAGAAAGGAGGTATACGAGAGCGCCTTCTTTAAATCCAGGAACAAATAATTTTACACTTTCCCCTTTCATCACTCTTCGTGCCTCTTTTCTTTCCTTAGTCATTATTTTCCTTACAAAGCCACCTTCTTTTTTTCCTTTAAAAACAGTAGAAAGGCCATCAAAGAGCTGTAAAGTATCCTCTACTTTTAGATATCCTTTACTAACCTTTCCGAGGAGAATTCCTCTTTTTGAAGGAATAAGAGGATCCACAATACTTTTTTCCTCATTGAAAAAGCCAGGAGTGAATTCTCTGTTAAATGCTAATTTTAAATCTTTCATTGTTTCTTGAGTAACGGACTTTGGTTTTCTTTCATAATAGGCATCAATTTGCTGGCGATAAGCTCTTGTTGTCGTGGCAACATATTCAGCAGATTTCATTCTTCCTTCAATCTTAACCGTTTTTGCCCCACTTTCAATAACATCGGGAATATTTTTAATCATGCAAAGATCTTTCGCAGAAATAAGATAATGATCACCATTGTATTGTTTTCTGCAAGAACTGGCACACAAACCACGATTGCCAGAGCGTTTACCAATAAGAGAAGATATAAAGCATTGTCCTGAATAAGATATGCAGAGATGGCCATGAATGAAAACCTCTAGATGAGCATTTGTTTTCTCAAACATCTCACGAACTTGTTGCTTTGTAACTTCTCGAGCTAAAACAAAGACACCAACATATTTTTGCCAAAACTGGATTGAGGGGGAGTTCATAATTGTCGCTTGTGTCGAGGCATGTATTTTGAGTAGAGGGAAATATTTTTTGATGAGAGGAGCGAAGGTAAGATCCTGAAGAATAACAGCATTTACTCCATATTGAGCAGCGATGCTGACTTGGTTGAGGAAAGGAGCGATTTCGTTATTTTTAATAAGAGTATTAAGGGTAAGAAAAATTTTTACGTCATGAAGGTGTGCGTATTGTACGGCTTTTTTCAACTCTTCTTGGTTAAAGTTTCCTGCCAAGCGGCGTGCATTGAATAGTTTTGAGCCGAGATAGATGGCATCAGCATCATTACTTACGGCAGCAACAAGAGCAGTAAAGTTCCCTGCTGGAGCAAGAAGTTGTATTTTTTCCATTTATATTCTGGAGAAGTGGTATTTTATAAATGTTAGTTACAAAATGATCCCTTACTCTCTTGCGTTTGACATGATCTTTTGGTATACTTTTGAACACTTACGATCATTAGAGCTCCAGGAGAGGAATCATTATATATAGAGTACAGGATTGACTTCTGTCGATGAGCACGAGAGAAACGCTTGTTAAAATGGTGATTTGATTGGATCTGGCAAAGCTTTACGAAACACAGATTTCGTTTACGGAATGGTTTGAGAAAATAGGTCATGCTAGTGCAAATGAAATGCGTAAAGAAGATAATGATAAAAGAGAAAGATTAAGTGTTCTTCATAAGGTACTTGGTCTTCCGTTTGATAAACCCTACCAATTTCTCGCCACTCAAATTTTGGAAACCTCGCTTGTTTTTAAAAAATTCCTAAAAGAACATGGTGATGAATTATGTGCCTTAAGACTTATTCCCTTGGATAATCAGCTGCCTAAACTGAGAATAAGAGGACGAAAAATAAGAGACACTCTCAGCTGGTTTAACGAACAAAAAATTGATCCTGCAAAATATCGTGTTGATTTTGTTCCTCACATTGAAGTAAGCGAATGGTCAACGATTTTTGTTGTAAATCAAAAAGGAATTTTCGGAGAAATTATTAAAGGGGGGCATCATCAATTAACGCAAGGGTTTTATGATCAAGACAAACCACTCCGTTTTTCTTATAACTTCACAGACTGGCAACTTAGTTCCAAAAATGAAGAAGCAGTGAGGCATCTTAAAGAAGTAATTAGATATCTTCACGTAGGAGAATTATCTGTTCAACAAAAACTAAAAGAGGCACTCAAATCAACCTTGGCTCAAGGATATCTTGAAGGATATTTTGAAACTGCGACTTCTAAAGAGTTTGGTATTTGGTTTATTGATTATAACAGGATATTAGGTAAGATGTTTCAAGATTTTGCCGTAAAGAGGGTTGATTTAGGAAATAACGATAATGAGATTTCCGGTAGCTCTGCTTATGCTGGAAAAATACAAGGTAAAGTAAGAATTATTCCTTCAGGAAATTTATCTAATATAGTTTTTAATGACGATGAAATATTAGTTTGTGAAATGACGACTCCAGAATTTATTCCATTAATGCAGAAAGCAGCAGCAATCATTACAGATAAAGGCGGAATCCTTTCCCATGCGGCAATTATCAGTCGAGAGCTAAAAATACCTTGCATCACGGGAACTGAAAAAGCAACTTCTATTTTCAAAGATGGAGATCTGGTGGAAGTTGATGCGGATCGTGGAATAGTGAGGAAATTATAAAGCTCTTTTTACCACAACATTTTTAAAGAAACATCTGTTTTAGAAAACTATTACCAATGAAGTTGGTTCTTCAACGAGGTAAAGAGTTTATTCTATTACCTTTGTGAAGAAATGATTGTAACACTCACAAAATAAACGTCGAGGTCGATACTTATGGCTGATGAAGCAAAAATCCTAGAAGCAGTTGAAATTGCCCGCACTACCGGAAAGATACGCAAAGGTGCGAATGAAACAACAAAAGCAATAGAAAAAGGACAAGCCAAACTTGTCGTGTATGCGGCTGATGTTACACCAAAAGAGATTATTATGCATCTGCCCTTGCTTTGTAAAGATAAACGTATCGCCTGCCTTGCGATTTCTAAAAAAGAAGATTTAGGAGCCGCGGCAGGGTTGCCTGTCGCCACTTCCGCAGTGGCTATTGTTAAAGAAGGTGAAGCAAAAGTGGCAGTTGAGAGCTTGACTAAGCAAAGCTAGAAAATAAAGCGTGATGTTTCATGGTTGTAAAAAAAATGTTTGGTAAGAAGCCTGCGGAAGAAGAAATCAAAGTAGAGGGTGAAATACGTTTTGTCGAAGCGACGCCAACTGAAGTAAAAGAAATTGTTTCCCGCGCTGGAACAAGAGGAGAGTTAACACAAGTGATGTGCCAGATTTTGGATGGAAGGGATAGGAATAAAGCTATTAGAAGGAATGTAAAAGGCCCAATACAAGTTGGGGACATCTTAATGCTTACAGAAACAGAAATTGAAGCACAAAGAATAGGGGGAGGGCGGTTCAGCGGCCCTAAAAAACGATAGGTGAAGAACATGTATCCCGCTTTTATCTATTTGATGATTTTTAGTTTCTCTCTGCGAGGTGTTGTAGATGCCAAAATGTAGTTTTTCTGGAGAGCAAGTTCCCACCGGAGCGGGCATAATGTATGTTTTAACGGACGGAAAAATTCTTTGGTTTAAGAATTCTAAGTGCATGAAGAATTACTTAAATCTCAAAAGAAAACCATTAGAAACGCGATGGACAAAAATTTATCGCGATGAACATAAAAAAGGGACAGAGAATAAGACAGAGAATAAGACAGAGAATAAAGGAGGTTCATGATGATAGAACAGACTTTGGTTCTGATTAAACCTGATGGAGTAGAAAGAGCGCTGGTTGGAGAAGTACTTACGAGATTGGAGCGTGTTGGTTTAAAAATTGTAGGTATGAAAATGGTTTTGGTTGATAAGAATTTTGCTCGAAGACATTATGCTGCTCATGTTGAGAAAGGATTTTACAAAGGACTGGAAAAATTCATCACTTCCGGACCTATTGTCGCTATCGTTTTAGAGGGATTGCATGCCGTAGAACAAGTGCGCAAGATAGTGGGAGGGACAGAGCCAAGAACAGCACTGCCGGGTACGATTCGGGGTGATTACGCGCATCATTCTTATGAATACACCGATAAAAAGGGCATCGCGATTAAAAACCTTGTTCATGCTTCAGGCAGTAAAAAAGAAGCGGAAGAGGAAATTACGTTATGGTTTTCAGAAAAAGAAATACACAGTTATCAAACCGTGCATGAGAAGCATACTTTTTAGTTTTGTTTAGAAATTCAATTAATAGGAATAGGTGACAATCATGGGAGAGAGAATGGTTGAGAAGGTGATGCGGATTACGCAGACACCTTCCAAGATTCGAAATATTTGTACGAGTGCCCATATACATCATGGAAAATGTGTAGCTCCTAATACTAGGCTGTTTCTAACTGATGGAACTGTTATTACTGCTGAACAACTATATCAACAAGCTACTACTCTGGGCACCTTGGTAAGAGATGATGCTCAAGAAACTGTTTATGATCTTTCTCATACCAATATTGGTGTCTTTTCTCTGAATAAAGAAACAGGTAAACTGGAAAAAAAAGTCATTAGTCATGCTTGGAAATTATCTGGTGGAGGTGCTATTAATGTAAAATTGAGAACCGGCGCTCAAATTACGACCACTCCAGAGCATCGTTACATTACTTTGGAAGATATGCAGTTTGCCGAAAAAGAAGCTCAAGAGTTAAAATTAGGTGATCGCATCGTTTGCGCTAGAAAAATAGATATTGATGAAACTTTAAATCTTAAAGAGGAAACTTTACAGAGACTGGCTAAACAACATTGTCATGTAAAATTAAAGCAGGAATATGCTGAGAATTTAAAAGATAGAATTCTGCGGCACGGTCTAAAATCTATTGCTAACTTACTATCAGTTAAAGAAAAATCGTTTTACCATGGAATTTGGCAGGGTAGATATTCCCTAGCGCAGTTATTAAAGTTAGTTGATTTGTTTAAGATTGAAAGTATTTCCAGTGTTTATGACCATATCAAATCAATTTCATTTAGACCAACTACTAAAAGCACCAAAGAAATCTCCTTGCCTTTAAATTTCAATGAATTATTTTATCTAGCAGGGTTATTTTTTGGCGATGGCAGTGGAAAAAAGTTTGTGGTGGGAAAACAGGAATTGAAAGATAAATGCATGAATATCTGCCGAAATTTAGGTATCAATCCGATTTATGTTGAAAATCAAGACAGAACGCCGGAAGTGTTAACTAATGAATCTTTAACTTATTTATTTAAAGCCTTGTTTGATTATCCAGCTCGGCAAAAAAGTCATAATATTCACCTCAATGATTTCATCTTCCGTGCGCCTCAGAATACCGTTTCTCAATTCATTAAAGCATATTTTGATTGTGATGGGACGGTAGAAGAATCCAGGAGAGCTGTTTCAGTTACTTCGGTAAGTCCTCAGATGTTAAAGGATCTGCAGTTATTATTACTTAGATTTAGTTGTACAAGTATAATTAGTCATGATACTTTGTATCTTTCAGGGATATCGGCTAAGCAGTATTTAGATAATATTAGTTTTGAAGTAGAACATAAAATCCAGAAAACTCAAAAGTTAGTTGCCAGAATCCAAGGCAACTTAGTTACCGATACTATTCCTCTTTCTAGTGCTCAAATGATTTCGTTAAGAAAAGTGCCCATGGCTTCTATTGACCATCACTACTATAAATATGAAAAACAAATTTTAACGCCAACTTTAGGAACAGCTTTACGCCTTAAGCAACAAATGGCTGATTTGCACATGGAAACAACAATTATGGATCGGTTAACTTCTGGAGATTTGGCTTTTGTTGAAATAATTAGAATAGAACAACGCGAAGAACCAATCGTTTATGATTTCTCTATACCAGATAATAAGAATTTCATTGCCGAAGGAATGGTGATTCATAATACGGCTTTTACAGACAATCTTTTAGCGGCAGCGGGAATGATGTCCTCTAAAGCCGCAGGCGATTTAGAAGAAGGGATGGCGACTTGGCAGCATAAAGATGAACAAGAACGGCTGATGACTGTTGATGCCGCGAATGTTTCCATGGTTCATGCCTATAAAGGAGAAGAATATCTTATCAATCTCATTGACACGCCGGGGCACGTTGATTTTGGGGGAAATGTTACCAGAGCAATGCGGGCCATTGACGGAACAGTTGTCTTAATTTGCGGAGTAGAAGGAGTCATGCCCCAAACGGAAACGGTTGTCCGCCAAGCCTTACGGGAACGAGTAAAACCAGTTTTATTTATTAATAAAGTTGACCGCCTGGTGAAAGAGTTAAAATTGAATCCCGAACAAATCTCACAGCGTATCCTGGCTCTGGTTACGCAGTTTAACACGATGGTGGAAAATATCTCTGAGGCTCAGTATCGAGAAAAATGGAAAGTTAACGTGCAGGATGGAAGTGTAGCCTTTGGGAGCGCGCGGGAAAACTGGGCGCTGTCTTTTCCGTACATGCAGAAAAAAGGAATTAAATTTTCTGACATTTTAATGATTTACGAAATGGAAGAAGAACAGAGAAAAGAATGGGTCTGGGCAAATGCCCCCTTGCATGAAGTTGTTCTGGACATGGTCATAAAACATCTTCCAGATCCTGTCACAGCACAAATTTATCGTATCCCAAAAATGTGGCATGGCGATCCTGAATCGCAATTAGGAAAAGATTTGTTAACCTGCAATCCTCAAGGGAAAATTGCTTTTGTCATCACTCGTATTGTGATTGACCCTAAGTCCGGAAAAGATATCTCCGCAGGACGTTTGTTTAGTGGAACGATTAGAATGGGAACGGAAGTGTACTTAAATAATGCTAAACTTAAGCAGCGTGTTCAAAATGTGTATATTTACAATGGGGTAAAGCCTGAACTCATCGAGTCCTTGCCAGCAGGAAATGTCTTAGCTATTTCCGGAGTAACCGGGTTTGCGGGAGAAACAGTAACAGTTGAACAGGAAGAGCCTTTTGAAGAACTGAAGCATATTTTTGAACCGGTTATTACCAAAGCCATTGAGCCGAAAAAGCCGGGAGATCTGCCAAAGTTGATTGAGGTATTACGTAAAGTTGGGCGTGAAGATCCTTCCATTAAAGTTGAAATTAATGAAGAAACGGGCCAGAACTTAATTAGCGGCATGGGCGAACTCCATTTAGAAATTATCGAAAACAGAATCATCACAGAGAAAGGAGTGGAAGTGAAAACATCCCCGCCCATTGTTGTGTATCGGGAAACGATCACCAAACCAAGTTTAGAAGTAGAAGGGAAAACTCCCAACAAACATAACAAACTGTATTTTAAAGTAGAACCTTTGGATCCAAAGATCGCGGAAGGATTAAAGAGCGGAAAAATGCCTACGGGGCGGTACCGCCGCAAGGACGATTTAGTCATTACTTTTTTGCGGGAAGAATGCGACTGGGATGCTAAGAGGGCAGGCATGGTCAAAGCAGCTTATGGGGGAAATCTCTTTCTTGACGCGACTCGGGGCATTGTGCAAATTAATGAGATCATGGAAATGGTTTTGGAGATGTTTCAAGATGTCATGAAAGCCGGCCCTTTGGCAAAAGAACCTTGCATCAATGTTATGGTCAGCTTAACTGATTGTACGTTGCATGAAGATGCGATCCATCGAGGGCCAGCTCAAATGTATCCGGCGATTCGCGAAGGAATACGGGGAGCAATGATGCAAGCTGGTCCGGTGATGTACGAGCCTTTGCAAGTAATGAGAATAGAGATACCGCATGACTATGTAGGAGAGATTTCAAAGCTTGTAAGCTCTAAACGAGGACAACTTTTGGAAATGAATCAGGAAGGTAATCTTACCATTGTTGTGGCTAAATTACCAGTAGGAGAATTGTTAGGCTGGAGCAATGACTTGCGCTCGGCAACTGAGGGAAGAGGAAATTCTTCTTTAATGGATCAAATGTTTGAGAAATTGCCTTATGAATTGCAGGAGAAAGTGCGGCAGCTAATCATTCAGAGGAAAGGATTGACGGCAGGGGAGCTGAGTATTTAAAAGATTTTTTTCCAAAGAAAATGTTATTTCATCCGGGAACAAAAATTCCAAGTTCCTTTCCTCCTTCTGTGTTAGGAACATTGTTTGGAAAAGGCGGCATTAGCGATATTTATCATCGCTATGATTTAGTGGCTAAAGTTACGGTTATTGGTTCTCATAGAATTCTTCAATCCTTGCCTGTGCATGAGTCTTTAGAAGTTTCTGTTCCTCCTAACGACTCCGTAGTTTATGTAGAAGGCAAAAAAATTAATTTAGGTTATAATTCTGCATTATGGATGTATATGGCTGTCAAAGAAGCGGCCATAACCAGAAAGTTACAAGACTTTTTAGGCCGGCCCGAATTTCGGGGAAACGCTTTTCTTCTCGATGACCAGCATTATCTCTGTGAAGTTCTTTTCCTTTCTTATATTCCAGGACAATCTTTTGTTAATTTTATGGATCCGAGGTGGCTTCATAGGAACTCTGGCAATAAATCATCCTACCTACAGACAGTAGGAGAGGTTATAAGCAAAATGACATCTGATCTTACCTTAATTCATGCAAATAATGTTATTCATCGTGATATTGCTTTAGAAAATATTATCGTGGCCTCAGGCAAAGTTCATACTCTTATTGATTATGGTCTGGCAACTTTTATCTCGCCGGAGGATATTACGGAACATCTTCCACAACCTGGTTTTCAAGGCTTAAATACCATAAACTGGAGCGAGTTATCAATACGAGAATATGTTCCAGAAAGGAAAGGGTTCGGTCGGCCATACTATGCAGCTCCAGAAGTTGCTGTCGGTGAGAAAGGGACTCCTGCTTCAGACGTTTTTTCATTAGGGATCGTTTTTTGGGAAGCTCTGATGAGGGAAAGCGCTTTTCTTGATGAAACTTTTAGAACACGCGCAAATTTTCGTCCTGAATCTACTGCTGATTTGTTAGCAAAGTTAGCTTCACATCCGCACTTAAGTGAAAGGGAGAAGAAATATGCTCAGGAAGCGATTGCTCATACGGTTGTTCGTGAACCAGAAAAAAGGGATATGACGGCGATCATCAGAGCAGCAGAGGCGTTACTGTAAATTCTTTATTAATATTTTATTTCCCGGATTTACTTTCCCTTTAAGACGATCCTTCCCTAATTCAATTACATATTTTCCTTTTTTTGAAGAACGCCAAAATGTAAAGGGTCGAAAATTTTCTTTTATCTCTGCAACATTCATATCCTTATCTATAACAATTACATCAATTGGATAAAAAACAAGGAAGTTGTGTAAAGAAAGATGTTTTTCTTCTTTGAAAATCATGATGAGGTTTTGCTTCTTGCGGAACATTAGTCCCCACATTTGAGAAAGAAAAGAAGTACAGATGATTTCCTGTGAAGAGATAATAGTGTTCGTCGTATTGTTAGTAATCATTTGCAGATGAATTTTTGACCTGTGTCAGTGTTCTATAAAGCTTTTAAATAAATGTTTTGGCTTTTTTTCTCATGCGAGAGGAAGTTTATTTACCGGGAATACGGGTAACAGAAGGGAGTTGGTTAGACTGGAAGAATGTCCATCGCTGGTATGTGCTAGCACGTGGCCATTTGCCTGTTGATCCGATGAGGGTTGTCGAAGGTGATGGCAATAATGGAGACGAAGGGGTTTTCTATGCTGTATCTGGGCATAATCAAGGATTTGCTCTTTATCTTGCTGGGGCAAAAAAATTTCCTGTAGAAGTATTACGCTCAGACGAAGAGGTTGCAGCTTGTAAGAATGGATTAGCAAAAGAGGCACAGGATTTACCTTCGCTCAGAGTATTATGCTTGGAAAGACATCAAAGTAGTTCTGATGATGGAGTATCAACTATCGCTTCTTATGGCCGTGTTTTTAGTGTTACGAGCAGTTGGCGGCAACCTGTTCTTCACGCTTTTTCCCTAAGTCCTTCATTAGATATTTATGATGAAAATGATAGCAGAATAATGGTTCCTGCAGGAAAAGGACTAAATGTGGTACGGAATATGAACGCCTTAGGATATGAAAATGTCTGTGCTTATGCGTTAGTTGGCGGAGAAAGTGGAAAAATACTTCAAGAACTTGTTGATAGGGCGATAATTCCTTTTTACTTCCGTTCCATAGCCGGGAATACTGTAGCCATGAAAATTGTCAATGCTCATGAATCGATGCGTCTTACTCTCCAAAATCCTTCCGTGACTCCTGAATGCGTGAATGATTTAGAAAGCAAATTAATTGGCGCGGCACAAAAAGGAGATGCTGTTCTTATCGGGGGATCTCTCCCACGTGATGTGGAGCCATCCATATACGCAAGAATGATAAAAATTCTCAAAAATCAAGGGGTTACAACTATTTTAGATACATCTAACCCAGAAGCGTTTCGACAGGCTATGGATGCGCAACCTCATATTGTTAAACCTAACGGTCCGGAAATAGAAAAATATCTTGGTGTAAAAATAGAAAATAGTCCTATCCCTCAATTAGCAAGAACATTAAACGAACTTAGAAAGAAAAAAGGCATCGAGGTGATGCTTGTTTCTTTGGATTCCCGTGGTGCCTTGCTCTTTTCAGATGCAGGTTGTTATCAAGCTTCAGCCCTTAATGTCCCTGTTAACTGTGCTATTGGGGCGGGAGATGCCTTTGTGGCAGGATACACTTTTACTCATTTACAAGGAGAAAAATCTATGTCCGAGAGGTTGCGTTATGCAACGGCAACAGCAGCTTCGCATATCCAACGGAAAGGAAATCAAGCAGCTCAGATAGATGAAGTCCGAAAACTAAAAGATGAAGTAAGGATTATCCATATTGATCCTGAAGCGATGGCTGCTTAAGAAACTTTCCACACTTCATCTCCGACATAATGAATATTTTTTACCATTTTTCCTTTAGTTGCAGCTTTCATTTCTTCTGAATTAAATAATGCAATTCCAACAGCAAGCGGTTTCTTATGTTCTTGATCGATGATAACAACAACATCGTTTTTCTGAATCAATTTTTGGATGTCAGTAATCCCGGGACGCATAACATCTGCGCCATTGACAATAAACTTAATTGCTCCTTTATCTATGGTGATTTGTTTGAGGAAGTTTTGATTTTGCTGCAGGTACTTTAACGTAGGGATAAGTTTTTCTTCGTAATAAAAAAAAGAAGGCTGGCGATTAATGAAAATAATCTTTTGTTTTTCCTCCTCTTGAAGTTCCACAAAGTCTTTTTTGTCAACAGAAATACCGTGTACTTCCAATTCTTTGTTTATTTCTTTACTCTTTAGCGGCACGCGTTTCATTTGTTTCTGATACCCCCCTTGCTTGCGGTGGTTGGGTTGTTTTGCATCAATTCGCCATTATTAGACGGGGTATCAGATACATTGAAAATACCCCACCCCTTGGAGCGGTTGGGATTTTTATTTGTTTCTGATACCTCGCTGCTTGGGGCGGTGGTGATTTTTATTTTGGTTCCAATTTTTTATACGCAATCCAGATTAAGATTCCCAAGGCTATTCCCAGCAAAACAAATTTAAGGACATCTTCAGCATAACGCCAATAGCGAAGTGTTCCATACAAAATAATAAGAATGCCGCCTCCCACAAAACCTGTGCTGATGATTTCTTTTCTAAGAAGCACGCCTCCTATAATCGCGATTAATCCTACAATAACGGCAATAATGAAGACAATTTTATTATGTTTAGCCATTATTTTTTCAAAATCTTGGTGGCAGGAAGGCTTAGGCTGGCAGAAATTATTTGCAATGGGCTTTGGCGTTGTTTGTTTTTCAAATGGCGGATTCCAAGCGCCGCTTGCTGCTTCACATTGAGTTTGATTTGTAATCTCGTACAGCAAGGGAGGACAGAAAAAGTCATATCGGGGTGAAGGATCAAATACTTCTATGCCATATCCTACAAAGAAAGCTAGAACCAAGGCAATGGCAATGGTGATGAGAGTGCGCTTTTTTTCCATGTTTTTCTTAATTTTGTTTGCCTTAATAAATTCTGCGATAACGTTTATATAGAAAATAGTAACCGTCTCTTACCCATGGTGCTCAAAGAAAGAGTATTTCAAGCTTTGTTGTCAGAAGGAAATCCTCGCTACCGTCGGGAGGATCTCGGAGAGATGATCGGGCAGGGAGGTTTCAGCACGGTTTACCATCTTCCCGGCAGAGGTGAGGGAAACGTAGCGGTAAAACTTACCAAAATCGTTTCCGGTTTTCTTGGAATTATGGAAAATGATGGTGCATACGTTCCTATTTCTGTCGCGATTACTGATAAAGGAAATCTTTGTTATGGACAAAGAAAATTTTCTTTGTCTTCTAGCCGTCCTAGTCCAGAAAGCGGTGTAGCCTCATTTTCCGCGCTTTGTGCAGCCGTCATCGAAAGTTTAGCTTTAGAAGAATTAAACAGCGACCCTTCTTTATATAAAAGGATACCAGCTCTGATACGCCCTTGGGAATTTTTACAAAGCGCTGCGGATCTTTATGTTGGCATGGAACTGGAATATTTTCCTCGATCTCATTCTTTAGCACGTTATCTCTTTCAGCTTAAAACTTCCACTGTTCCAATCAATCCTGACGAGCTTGGTAAAAATGATCCTCCTCACAACGTTGTTCCTTTATCTTTTCCGGAAAATCTATCTCTTGAAAGTATCTTGCAAATTGCCGTTCAAACCGGCAAAACATTACAATATATTCATGGCCACAACATCGTACATGGAGACGTGAAACCAGCAAATGTTCTTCTCCAATATGACTCTCTTCAAGAGCCGCACGTTATTCTTCTGGATTTTGGCACGGCGAGAAAAGTCGGAGAAGAAAATTTCAATAGAGATCCACGTTTTCTCCCTCTGGTTCCACGTCTTTCTTCTATCTTTTCGGGAACATTGCTGTATTTGGCGCCTGAGCAACTCCAAGCCAAATTATACTGTCCGGAAACTGATGCCTATCAATTAGGAGTTCTTGTTTATACTCTTCTTACACGAAAGGATTTTGTGGAAGATCGAAGAGAGAGATCCATCATCCGCTTCATAAATGGTTACAACGAAGCCTCTTGTGATGAAAAAATACGCGATGTTAAAACTGCCTGTCCTCAGGTTCCTTCAGATGTGCTTGAGGTTTTGCGTAATTTACTTGATCCTAATTTTTTGAAACGGAACTTAGCTTCTTGTATACTTGTTTTTTCTTATTACGCCAATAAAAAAAAGTTCATCTGAAATTATTCATCTAAAATTAAACTTGGCTCTTTTTCTTCTTTTTACTCGATGACAATTCCTACCTTTCCCGGCGTTGCTTGCCTGGCTTTTGGATGTTCACTCTCTTCAGCTACGCTTACTTCTACTTTGCAGCTGAATTCATTCTCTAAAAATTCCTGAGCATCTTGCAATGCGGCTAGTTCTTCTTCCTGTGATGTTACTAATGTCGGCAACTTTGAAACATCTTTAAGAACACTTTGAACAAGCTTGCTCACTTCTTTGCCTTTTATCTTTAATTCTTCTACTTCCAGCACTCTTTTCATAATTTCCCCTATGTTTCGCGTGACGTTTATTTCATGGGCAAGCAAAGTAAATAGTTCATAAAACCATTTCTCGGCAACAAATAGAATTGCTTTTTTTGGTTTTTCCACTTTGGCGAGTTTTACAACATTACGTATGCCTTCCATCGTCTCTTTAAGTAATTCTTCACTTACGGCAGTTTTTTTGTTGATTTTTTCTTCTTCCGCTGCTGGCCAACTCGCTGCTGAAATGAGTCCTTCAGAAGTATTTAGTTCCTCACTGAAATGAGGAGTAATGGGGTTCATAAGTTTACACCAGGCTAAAGTATATTCATCTATCGTTTTTTTATATTTTCCTCCTCTTCTAAGATACCAGCGCAGGTCATCATACATTGTAAAGTAGACGACAGAAGCTAAGTCGCGCAATCCATAACTTTGCATTACCTTCGTGCTTTGTTTTATGTGTTCATGAAGGCGGGAAAGAAGCCAGCGATCAATCATTCTTTCATTCCCTTTTTGTTGATGCGCTTCTTCCACAAAGGCATGGATCTTTTCTAAAGCGTTCTTGTAATTTAAAACCACTTCTTCTTCCCAGACGACGTCAACATGAGGACTGCCAATATGGGCATAATATAATCTCATCGCGTCAACGCCATATTTTTCTATTGCTTGGGGAATGGGTTCGGCACCGCCTTTACTCTTGGAAATTTTTGTTCCTTTCCCAGTTACCCACCAATTCACAAGAATTCCTTGCGGCCATTTTTCCTCAGGAAGAATGGCGACATGATTCATAAGAAAGACGGGAAAATGAACGGTCTTGTGCTCTTTACCGCCAAGGTTGATATCGAGAGGATAAAAATAGTTAAACTCTTCTTTGATCAGTTCCCATTCCGGTTTTCCTTTTCCTTGGCTGAGGAATACATAGTCAAAAAAGTCTTCGTTTAGATCCTGAAGCGATATTGTTCCATTATTGACGTACTTAGAAACAAGGTAATAAGCGGGGTACAATGTTGAATCACTTATTGGCTCAATAGTCCATTTGGCATCAAATGGGAATTTGCTTCCTAGCCAGTTTCCTAATCTGGCACAGGCACGGTCGCCAAACCAGTCTAAAATTGAGGGAAGGTGATCATAATATTCTTTTGGAAGGATGTGCATTTCCTTGGCTTGTTCCTTACTTCGTTCTGTAAGTTCTTGGTCAGAATACTTAATGAACCATTGGTCGTCAATACGCTTAATAATCACTCTATTCCCACAACGGCAGATGACTTCTTCGCTCAAATCATGGAAAAGATCCGCTTTCCCTTGCTCTAGGAGGTCAGCTTTCACAAGTTCTTTTGCTTCTTCTACTCTCATCCCACTATATTTGCCGCAATTCTCTCTCATAATTCCAGTATGATGGCCTATTTTGTAAATCTCATTCGTGGCTTCTTCTAGTTTTGGATCATGGAGGGATTTAATTTGCATTTTTTCTACAATCTCTTGAGCAGCAAATTTTCCAAATCCTTTTGATTCAATTATGGGCATTAATTTAATCGATCGTATTTCTTCCTGGTCAAGCCCCCACTTTTGGCATTCTTTATAGTTATCTTGCAAAGCTTTAAGCGCAACATAATCATAAGGCGCATCGCTTGGTACACTAGTAACAATTCCCGTTCCTATTGCTGGATCACAAAACGTTGCAGGAAGAATAATAATCTCAGTGTCTATTCCTGGCGCGAGAGCAGTTTTTCCAATTAGTTTCTGGGGATCAATATTCTCTTTTAGAATAACATCCAGCTTCTGAAAACGTAATTTTTCTGCCGCTTCTTCGCTTAATATCCAGTGTTCGTTTTCTACCTGAACCCGCACATATTTTGCTTCTGGATTGATCCAGAGGTTAGTCTGCCCGTAAATTGTTTCTGGCCTTAAGGTAGCCGCGACCAGGTAATCGTCGCTATACTTGAACTTTAATATTGTGTATTCATTTTTTTCTGCGTTCCCTCCTTTAGAAAGGTCAGTCTCAGAAGGATCAACGGCAACAGGCCCGCATTTAATACAGGCAGTCGCAAAGTATGGTTTCTGAATGAGAAGATCTTTTTTCTGCAGTTTCTTAAATTGCCAGTGAATAAATTTTTCATAATCGGGAAAAGTAGTGCACGTAAAACGTTCCCAATCGCATAAAAAACCAAATTTCTTCCAATAATCCTGTACATATACTTGGTTGAAATATTCAATGATTTTAGCTGGATCAGTGAGCTCTTTGATTTTCTCCTTCTGACAACCGTTATTTTTAAGGTATTCGATCCAGTCGGGGTCATTGTTTTTCACTTTATTGGCAAAGGCAATAGCTTGATTGCCGGAAGCGTGCGTGCCAACAGGAAAGAGAACTTCCTTACCTTGCAGGCGTTCATAACGGCAAATAGCATCAGTGTAAGAAAAACCGCGCATATGGCCAACATGAAGGAAACCGGAGATGCCGGGATAAGCAAAGATCATAAAGAATTTTTCTTTGTTTTTCTTCACGCTGGCTTTGCCTAGTTCTGCTTCCTGCCACTTCTGCTGCCATTTACCTTGTATTTCTTTCCAGTTAAGAGGCATAAAGAAGCGTAGGGAAGGGATTTTTTATAAAGGTTGCGAGACGAAAGGCTCATATGAAACCCTCCCGTTCGCACCTCCACTTGCTTTCACAGAAAATCGCACTGATTTAGGAATGTGGAGGCCAGGCCGTCTGGCGAATAGCCCTGTGCTCACTGGCCAATTGGCGAGGGTTTCATATGAGCCGAGACGAAACCATTTTTCTAGGAAGATTGTGAGAATTTATTATTCTTATACCTATTTAATGTTCTCGTTGTAAAAGTGTTATTCTCTATTTCTTCCTGCAACTGGCAGTGAAGGTTTAAGACCTTGGTAAGTCATTCCATCTAAATAAAATTCCTGATCTTGGATATAAATCTCAGTTAATCTATGTAATGCCAGAGCTGTCGCAAAGAGCATTCCTTTGTTGTAGAGAAGAGTTCCATTAAGGCTTTTGTTACCTCTTACTCTCTGGTCAAAGTATCGTTTTAGGAGCCCATCAAAAATGGAGGGGTCTTTTGCTCCCTGAGCTTCCTGAGTAACTCTGGCAAATCCTCCTAATTTCTCATATTCTTGCATATCCAGATAAATGCGGCGGGCATCCGCAAGCTTAAAATTAGGACTTTCCTGCCGGCAATAACTGGAGAACGTTTCTTCAACTATTTTTGCTGCTTCTTCTCTAGTTTCTGCAAGCAGCTTATAAAGGTGGTACTTTGCTTCTACAGGAATCGCGGCGGGCTGATACTTGCTGCGAATATGAGTTATAGAAATAATATTTTTGTAGAGCTGGTATAATTTATCATGTGGTCTTAAATGAGTACGTACTACTTTCCTGCTCCCTCTCTTTCGATCGTATATATTTTCTCGTCTCTGTCTTTCGGCATTCTCTCTAACAATTTCATATGCTCTTTGGTCAATGGTCCCTTTTTCTTCGTCATCACTTAAAGTAAGAAGCGAGACGAGATCAAGGCGGTCTTCTTTTCTAATTAAACTGGCTTTTAATTCTCTGCTTGTTTGTCTTTCTTCTCTTTTAGTAGTGTACTTAAAATATCTGATTTCATCTGTTGCAGGTTCTCTGAGATCTAAATTTCTCATGTTAGCTCTTCTGTCAACAAGTTTTCCAATAATTGTATCCCAGTTCCTACTGGCAACTACTCTCTTTGATGATTTGTAATAGTGCTCTGCGCTTGTTCTGGTAAGGCAATTAACGGAAACTCTTATTCTTCGGTGAACTTGAGAAGCATCGAATTCCCCCCAAAAATTTTCTGCGATAATTAATGAAGTTGCCAGTTCATGGGCAAAAATTCTTCTTTCTTCTTCTAAATACTGTATTTCTCTGTCGTTGGTTTTCTCTTCCACTATGGCACGATATTTCTCTGCAAGAGGAAAGTAGTCCCAAATATTTTGAGAACTAGCATTTCTTCTCCGTAGTGTTTGTTTTACATTCTTTCTTCCAACTAGTTCTTCCAGCCTTTTTCTGTACTCAGGCATTTCTTCTTCATACTCTGGAAGATGGACTCCATAGTACTCTGCCACTTGTGAGAAAGCGAAGAAGATTCTTCGATTAGGCAGGCGTCTTTTTCTGGGAAATATTTCTGAGACGGTTTCTGTTCTTATCTCTTGTTTTTCTTTCTTAAGTCTATCTTCAACTCGTTCTTCTGCTCTATCATGGTGTAATCCTATTCCGATGCGAACAAGGAAAGTGTCCAGATCAGTCAATCGAAGATCTCCATAAGCTTCAGCGGCAATTTTTGCCGCTTCATAAGGGTGATTAAAGAAAGTGTGATCTCCTAGCTTTCTTCTCTTTTTTCCATAACCCAGAATGGCTACAAAAAGATTTGCATTTAAAGCATATAAATGCGGCGGCGGAATCTCCAAATGAGGGACAATCTCTTGGAGATCTTCAACTAATTTTGATAGTTCATTTTGACAATCTCTCTCCACAGCCTCAAAAATTTGTTGTGCTGTAAGAGCGGTTCTTGCCGCCACTTTTTCATTTACCAGTTCTACATACTTATCAATTGTTCTTGCTGAAAGCATTAAATTAAGATCGTTCTCGGTAATTTATAAACTCTATGGTAGTAAATTTATCTCCCTCCTAGATGACAAATCATAAAAACCCTGCTATTTTCCTTGCTTCTATGAAAAATCTTGAAGTAGTGAAAATCCTTAATACTATTGCTGACATTTTAGAATTACAGGAAGTTCCATTTAAACCGCAAGCTTATCGAAGGGCCGCTTTGTCTATCGAGTCATTATCTGAAGATATCCGTGAAGTGTATCGAAGAGACGAATTAGAAGAAATACCCGGAGTAGGGAAAGCTATTGCGGAAAAAATTACGGAGCTTTTGGAAACTGGGAAATTGTCCTATTATGAAAAACTCAAGAAGGAAATAGATTTAGATATTGAAGAATTATTGTCTGTCCCCCAACTTGGGCCTAGGAAAATAAAAGTTTTGTACAAGAAGTTGGGAATTAAAAACATAAAAAACTTGGAGAAAGCACTTGAAAAGCATAAAATTAGGGCCCTGTCTGGATTTGGGGAAAAAACAGAACAAATTCTCTGGGAAGGGGTACAGTTTATTAAAACGAAACCGCGACGATTTTTGTATTTTCAAGTTCAACCTGTTGTTGAAGAAATACGAAAAAGATTAAGTTCTTTAGATATCGTTGCAAAAGTAGAAGTTGCCGGATCATTCCGCCGGGGAAAAGAAACTGTTGGTGATTTAGACTTTCTTGTCGTTTCTTCAAAACCGCAACAGGTAATGAACTTTTTTGTTTCCTTGCCGGATGTCAAGGAAGTTTTAGCGAAAGGGACAACGAAGAGTTCCATCCGGCTCTCTAATGGCTTACAAGTGGATCTGAGAGTTGTTAGAGCAAAAGAATTCGGCTCGGCCATGAATTATTTTATTGGCAGTAAAGAGCATAATGTGGAATTGCGAAAGTTTGCTTTAAGTAAAGGCTATACGCTCAGCGAATATGGTCTTTTTACCCTGAAAGGGAAAAAATGGATTACAGGACGAACAGAACAAGAAATCTATACTAAACTTGGTTTGCAGTACATTCCTCCAGAATTACGTGAGAATACAGGGGAACTTACAGCAGCTCTGGAAGGAAAGTTACCAAAACTTATCGCCGTGAATGACGTAAAAGGCGTTTTTCATAATCACACGGTATGGAGCGACGGAAATAATTCTTTGTTAGAAATGGCTCAAAAGGGAGAAGAATTAGGATTAAAGTTTATCTCTTTTAATGATCATTTTGGACCTCTGGGCATTGTTCATCCGCTTACGGAAAAAAGGTTAGATAGTTATGTACGTGAGATTGAAAAGGTGCAGAAAAAAGTTGGGATAAAAGTGTTTTCTGGCCTCGAGATTGATATTTTGAAGGACGGAACTTTGCCTTTAAGCCGAAAGAAACTGCAAGAATTGGATGTGGTTATTGCCTCTGTTCATCTTTCAACGAAAATGGCTGAACCAGAAATGACAAAGCGTGTTTGTCAAGCGTTCGAGAATAATACTATTAATATATTGGGCCACCCCACGGATCGGTTATTGGAAGAGCGACCGGAAATAGCCCTGAATTGGGGAAAAGTGTTCGAGAGTGCAAGAAATAACAAAGTCTTTTTAGAAATAAATGGTTCTCCTAAAAGGATGGATTTAGAAGGGTTAAAAGTGAAAGCGGCTTTAGAGGCAGGGTGTAAATTCTCCTTAGCAACAGATGCGCATGACCTAGCCCATTTGCCTTTTTATGCTTTAGCGCTGAATATGGCGCGCCGAGGCTGGGCAGAAACAAAAGATATATTAAATTGTTGGTCTCTCTCCAAGATCGAAAAAGCATTACAGAAGTGAGGTGGGTGAAAATGAAAAATAATTTGATTATAATAGTAATTTCGTTTTTCTTGGTGTCTATTTTACTTTTTAGTTGTGTACCAGAAGTGGCAAAAGAAGAGCCCGTACTGCGGGTTGAGGTACGTAATAAAGTTAATAAGACAGAAGTTGTAACTGGGGCAACGCAGACAACTCCTTCAACAGTAAAAGCAAAGGGATCAGGATCACAATGTGATGATAATAGCAAATGCGCTGCAAGTGAAAAGTGTGTTGATGGAATGTGTAAAACTATCGCTTCTTTATATGAGACAAATTGTGAAAAGAAATGTACGATCAAGCAAGTTACATTAATGACGAACGACGGCGAAAAGGTCACGGTAAGAAGCGGAGAAGGTAATTATGCGTATGCCGGGGCAATGGGGTATGATGTTTTGAAAACCCCTCAATATTGTCCAGGGACAGATGTTGTTGTTCCTTTGGAAATTGAGAAAGTAACAACAGGAAAAGTTCTCGGAACGGAAGTAATAGCGTTAAAGAAAGGCGAGAAGGGTTCTGTGATTACTCATCCTACGATTACGAGGGTGCAGTTTACGCTGGAAGTAAAAGACATCAAAGAAGAGTGCGCCTAAATTCTTCTTTGCCTTTTTGTCTTAGTATTCTCTTTAAGTTCTTTTCAATTATATCTTTTAAAAAAAACATAATTATTTAAATCAAATGAGATATAAAAAGAATTCATGAGCGTTTCACTTGAAACTCTAGCACGGACTCTTGCGGATCGTAAAGGGTTATATTTTGCTTCAGATTTATTTTTAAAAGATGGCCGACCTACTCCTTTTTTTGTTAACACTGGAGTTTTTAAAACTGGGGCAAGCATTGCAGAGTTAGGAAGGCTTTATGCACAGCGAATGGTTGAGTTGTCTTTAAATCGAGGAGATCAAAGAGTTGATGTTATCTTTGGGCCTTCTTACAAGGCAAGTGCCATCGCTCAAGCCACCGCGATGATGCTTGAACAGGACTATAGTGTTGATCTTCGATTTGAATACGATCGCAAGGAAGCAAAAGTACATGGAGATGCTTCCGGCAAGGAAAAAATGTTTGTGATGGATGCTTTTTTTAACTACGCTAGAATATTAATTGTTGATGATGTTGCATCAACAGCAGAGACAAAGTATGAAGCGGTCAAAAAGATTCAAGCGGTAGAAAAGCGAACGGGCAAGAGACTTCCCATCATAGGTTTACTTATTGGCGTCGATCGTGAACAAACAACTGCGGTTTATGATCGTGAAGTTCCAACAGGTCTTTCTGATAAGGCATTAGCAGAATGGAAAAGAGCACATGTTGTTTTAGATGCAAGGGGAGAGGATGCCTTATCTGCTTTTACTCTGAAAACAGGAATTCCCGTTTATAGTATTGGAGGAATTCGGGCTATCGTAGATTGGTTACATAAACAGAATCATCCTGTTTTCATAGATGGAAGGAGACAACCGATTAATTGGGAAAGAATGGGGCAGTTTAATCAATATATGGCAAAGTATGGTGTTGAAAGAAAATAAAGTTCTCTGTTTTAAACGTTTTTTATAGTTTTATACAAAATAAAAAAATTAAGAGCCTATCCAACTAGGCGGTTCATAGACGGTGTTTAGTAACTCAAGACCGTTCATTTTCCCGTCTAAGCAGAATGGACAACGATCTCTTCTTGCTTCGAACGCATCGATTTTTCCACTGATGGGGCTGCGTCCTCGGATGGGACGGCCACCCGCGACGCCCTTGCTCTTCCATAGAGGGCGTTCGACCTGATGCTGCTGAACACTCTACGGGGATAGGCACTAAGCAGCTCTTAGTTCATTAAGCATGTCTCTGAAATGTTTAGCTATGTAAGTTTGATCATCTGGTGTAGTTTTCATTCCGCGGGGCAACATTAAATTTCTTCCCACATTTACTATGACAGCATCTTTTGCAAAATATCTCCAGATCACTTGTGCCTCTCCTCCTTGAGCACCTACTCCCGGAAGAAGAACAAGCATCTGTCCTCTAACAGAATATCTTACTTGGGCAATTTCTTCTTCTTTAATGTGATTTTTTGCACTTGGCGCACCGATGACAATTCCATCAAGATAAAAAGCATTCGCATCGCGAGCTAATTGGAGGTATTGTTTTACATGTTGTTTACCGTCAATAAGCGTTTGATCTGTTTCTAAGCGTCCATTTCCCCAATAATCTCCTTCTCTTGTTGCGACCCACTTGTTCTTCTCTCGTTCATATTCAGGATTACTCATAAGACACATGGCAATAAGCCCAATATCTCTGGCTTGGGCTTGTTTTGCTGCTTCTTCCATATTTCCCGCAAAAGGAGCAAGAGTCACGGCATCAAAACCTTTCTTTTTTGCATGATATAAGCCAGCATCATTCGTCGCTCCGATGTCTGCTAACTTAGAATCGTCAATCACGACTAATTCTTTTTCATGAGCATATTGAACAATTGCCTGTAGGCTTTCCATATCCTCGTTATCTTTCCAAAACTGCACATTCGGTTTTACCGCAGCAGCATAAGGGGCAATGGCATTAATATATCTAAGTGACCAAGCTAGCTTAAATGCTCCTGGTGGTAATCCTTCTTCCCTTCTTCCCATTTTAAATTCCGCAGGATCTAAACCTGCACACAGAACAGAATTTTTTGCGTCTACTGCTGCCAGCCACTTTTCACGAAATGAAGTCATGCGTATTTACCTCCTCTTTCAGTAATTAGTAGTGTGTAGAAATGACTGATACGCTAAACTAATTCTTGCATAAAAAGCAATAATCCATCAGTCAAATATGTGCACTACCCAGTAATTATTATTTCTTGAGGTTCTTTTCAGAGTCGTATAAATACTTTTCTTGTTTGGAGTCATTAATATTATGATGGCATATGAAACCATCTCGTTCGCACCCTCGCAGGAAAGGCTGATAATTTTAGGAGGGGCTTGTTTTTCGAAAGCGAGGGCATGGTTGTCTCACGAATAGTCCCGTGTCACTGGCCCCCTTGGCGATGATTTCATAGGGGCCTATAGCACAGCAAACTTTATAATCCACCTCTTGTTCCAAAAATGAAAAATATAAAAAATGGTGATGGCGATGAGAAAAATCTGTGTGATGAATCATAAAGGCGGAGTGGCGAAAACAACCACGGCTGTCAATCTTGCGGCGGGATTATCCCGTTGTGATAAAAAAGTTCTTCTTGTTGATTTGGACCCTCAGGGAAATATTGATCTTTCATTACGCATTCAGGCAAATTATACTTTATATGATGCTTTGTTAGGCAATGTGCCTATAAGCAGGTGCATTGTTACCTTGGCAAAGAATTTTGATATCATTACTTCTAAGGAGACACTTACCAAAGCCGAACATTATATGTCAACTCAGCCGAAATCACGGCAATTGTTACGGGAATTGTTGGATACGGTTCAAGGCTATGATTACTTGCTCGTTGATTGCCCTCCTTCGTTAGGGGTTCTCAATCAGAATGTGATGGCTTTTTGTGACGAAGCTTTTGTGCCAACGTCAACTGATTTTTTAGGGCATGATGCGTTAAAGAAAATGAATGAAATTGTGAAAAAAATCAATCAAAGTTATGACCATCACTTACAGATTACAAAAATAATTCCCACGCTCTTTGATAAGCGCACGCGGATTTGCCGGAACACCTTAGAAGATCTCCAGAAGGAAAATCCAGGGCTGCTGAGTACGCCCATTCGCCTCAATTCAAAGTTGAAAGAAGCGCCTAAGTATGGAAAATCAATCTTTAAGTACGCGAGGAATAGCCCCGGGGCAAAAGACTATGGTAAATTAGTAGAAGAAGTGATGGAAATGGAAGGAAAAGTTGTGCCCAAGATTGAGATTGTTAATTAATGACTTGGTGGTGGCTTTTTGGAAAGAAAAAGCCTGAAATTCTTAAAAAAAATAGCCCCGCTCGGAAAGTCGAAGCTCCGCTTCTCATTATATTCTTACGGAACTTATTCGAACCGAGGTCAAAGCCTTTCATCCCATGAAGGGCCAAAGGGCTCTATGCTAGTCCGCTACACCACGGGGCTATCTTAAATTATATCTTTTGATCAATTGTTTATAAAATTTTCTTCATTCTTGAAAAGTCCCATCATAAAAAACCTCAACGAAACATATAAAAACACCTAAATGAGTCTTTAAGAAAAAAAGTGATAGAAGATGAAGATTAAAATATTGCCTCTCTTATTTCTCTTATTATTATTTCTACCATTTATTTATGCCCAACTGGAGTTCGCGCAAATCCCTGAAGGAACAGACTTTTTAGGGCTAAGTCAATTAGAGGAAATGATTCGTCCTTGGCTGGTTCGCGTAAGTCTTCTGGTTGGTGGAGTTTTTGGCATTTACCTTTTTCTCTTGCTGCTAAGGGCTTATTATGAGCGAAAAAAGGTTAAATTATTAGAAGATATTCGTTTTGACTTAGATCATTTAAACAAGCACTACGGCTTGCCTTCTTCCAGAGAGAAAAAAGGGCCTATTAGGAGATTTTTCTCTCGCTTGATTTCTAAGAAAACTACGGAAAAAATGAAACTATGAAAATTATCATCGCTAAAGAGGTCTTTGAAAAATTCCATCCTCAGTTTGCCATCGCGTTTTTGCAGGTGAATTCTTTTGATCCTCAATCAAAGCTTGAAGAGTCATGCCATCTTCTTCAGGAACAAGAAAGGCTAGTGCAGCTTCTTTTTCATAAAAACACAAAAAAGTATCATGAACTAATTTCTAATTGGCGTGTGGTGGTGGAAGGATTAAAAGGCAAGCATTACTCTACTTCTTTGGAAAAAATAATGAGAACAGTATTATCTAAGAGAACTCTTGCGACAAAAAATAGCTTGCAAAACTTGGTTTATTATATTGCTTTAAAATATTTTGTTCCAGTCGGCATTGATGATTCTAAGAGCATAGATCATGATCTTACTTTTTCCATCGCTACTGGAGTGGAGAAAGGTGGAAGTTTCAGAAAATTAAAGAAAGGAGAGTTATATTATAAAGATAAGAAAGGGATCATTGCTACAAGGTTAGATTATTGGAAAAGTTCACGCACTAAGCTGCGTAAAAATTCAACTGCGGCTCTTATTCATATTGAAGCTGTGCCGCCTATTACTCTTGAAAATTTAAAGAAGATGGCTCAAGAATTAAGTACCCTTCTTAAGACCTTCTGTTATGCAAGAACTAAACTGGTTATTTTAGTAAAGGAAGATAACCAGAGGGTATTCTAATTTTTTGTAAGAAAGTACGTAAGAAGCTCTGTAGAAAAGTCCCGTTCGCACCGTCGCTTTCTCGACGTCTCGTATATTACTCAACTGTTTTCCTGAGAGCTGGGGCAAAGCGGTCTTACGAATAGACAAGTGCTCACTGGCCATATTGGCGACTTTTCTACAGAGTCACGTAAGAACATAATTTATATAAAGTTCTTTACTTTCTGGTTTGTTTATGGAATTTAAGCAGGAACTTGTGAAGATAATCGTGAAAGAAACGGGATTGCCGGAAGAGGAAGTTGGAAACCTCGTTGCCGTCCCTCCTGATCCTAAACTGGGAGATTATGCTTTTTCTTGTTTCAAACTGGGGAAAAATCCAAAAGCAGAAGCGGAAAAACTGAAACAAAAGATAAAACTCCCTTCTTTTATTTCTAAAGCAGAAGTAGTTGGACCGTATCTCAATTTTGTTCTTAGTGTTCCTTTTGTTGCAAAGGAAATAATCTCCCCAATTAGAACAAAGAAAGAAAAATTCGGTGCAGGACAAGATCGTGACTCGATTGTGGTTGAATATTGCGGTCCAAACACCAATAAGCCACTGCATTTAGGCCATATACGAAATATGGCTCTGGGAAATGCAGTGTGCCGTTTACTTTCATTTCAGGGGAATAAAGTTCATCCTGTTAACATCGTCAATGACCGGGGCATCCATATTTGCCAGTCCATGATCGCATATCAAAAATGGGGGAAAGGGAAAAAACCGGAGAAAAAAGGAGATCATTTTGTTGGGGACTTCTATGTACTTTTTTCGCAAAAGCTGAAAGATGATCCTAACTTAAAGGAGGAAGCACAGCAGATGCTATGGCAGTGGGAATATAAAAATGCGGAAGTACGAAAGCTCTGGAAAAAGATGAATTCGTGGGTGCTGCACGGATTTGCTAAAACCTATAAAAGGTTTGGCATATCTTTTGATAAAGAGTATTTCGAGTCAGAGATCTATGAACAAGGAAAAGAAGTAGCGTTTGAAGGTCTTCAAAAAAAAGTTTTTGTAAAAGATGACTCTAAAAATATCCTTGCTTCTTTAGAGCAATATGGTCTTCCCAATAAGGTTGTTTTACGCGGGGATGGGACGAGCGTGTATATTACACAGGATTTGTATCTTGCTCAGCAACGATATCTGGATTATAAGTTTCATAACTTGATTTACGTAGTTGCTTCAGAACAACGCCTCCATTTCCAGCAATTGTTTAAGATTCTTTCGTTGTTAGAACGCCCTTTTGCCGAAGATCTGTATCATTTAAGTTATGGGATGGTAAACTTGCCTACAGGCAGGATGAAGTCCAGAGAAGGAATGGTCATTGACGCTGATGATTTAATGGACGAGATGGCTTTACTGGCGGAGAGAGAAGTTCGCACTCGCTACCGAGATCTTTCCGAGAAAGAAATAAAACAAAGAGCAGAATTTATTGGCTTAGCAGCGATTAAATTTTTCATGCTTAAAACTGATGCGACGCGGGATATGGTTTTTAATCCGGAAGAATCTTTAAGTTTTGAAGGTGAAACCGGCCCCTATTTACAATATACCCATGCGCGAGCCTGTTCTATCTTGGAGAAAGCCGGGCGGATACCTCTGAAAGCCGCATTTGAAGTTCTCATTCAACCGCAAGAGCGTGCTCTGGTCCTTTTTTTGAGCACCTTTTCCAATACAGTGAAGGAAGCGGCAAAACAATATAAACCCCATCTTTTATGTCGTTATCTCCTTGATTTAGCTCATGTTTTTAATGAGTTTTATCATTCCTGTCCTGTCCTCTCAGAAGAAGTTAAAATCAAATCGGCACGTTTAACTTTAGTTGACGCGGTACGCCAAATCTTGGCTAATGGGCTTAATCTCCTGGGGATTAAAGCCCTTGAAAAAATGTAATCCTGAAGAGAAAAGAAGATATAAAGATGAAATATATTTACGTTTATGTAACTGTGCTGTCAAATAAAGATGCAGAAAGCATAACAGAGCACATCTTAAAAGGGAGAATCGCAGCTTGTGTTAATTGTTTTCCTGTTAAAAGTACGTATCTCTGGAAAGGAAAAATAGAGAAAGCCAACGAATATGTTCTACTTATTAAGACTATTGAGCAGCTCTTCCCTCAATTGGAAAGAAAAATTAAGAAGATGCATCCTTATAAAATACCCTGTATTACTAAAATCAATGTTAAGCCTAATGATGAATATGCGACTTGGATTTTGAAGGAAATTGGATCATCTTGAATTTAGTAAGGAGATAAATGCTAAAGGCTATCTCAAACAGAGATCCTAGTATGCTGATGAGATTATACATTTTTAGTGTTGTTAGGCTAAAAGAATCATTCAGAGCAAAAAATGAAGCACTTAGATTTAGGATTATAAAGAATAAGAGATGGTATATGGGAAGGATAAGAGTAAGGCTTGGTTTTCTTTGGTGCCAAAAAAGCCCCAAGGCGATAATGTTTATGATAAAGAAAAGAAAAGCAATAAGATCTACTATAACTTGATATGAGCAAGGGCATACTGTTAGTGAATTAAGACTGCTGTCAAGAAAGCCAATGCCTCCGACAGCCAAGGCGATAAAAAGATAGGCTTTGAGATAGTTAACCATGGAAATTACTGATTCCTGATAACTTTATATTCTTTTCCTATGAACGATACTGTCATCTTTTCGTCATCTTCATTTTTGAACGGTATTTGATTAAATCCAGCAGCTTATTTCTTCCTAGCGGAAGCCTGATTTCCGCAGCTTCTG
>JAGVYE010000018.1 GCA_018303445.1 Candidatus Woesearchaeota archaeon | reverse complement strand
GAAAATAGTACTATTCTTTAACAGTGATTTTGAACGTTTGCTCATCTTTTTCTCCTTGTGAATCTAGGACTATGAGAGTTGTGGAAAAAATACCTGTTGTTGGTGAAGTAAAAGTGAGGACATCTTCTTCATCAATAGCAATAAGAGAGTTGTCGGTGGTAAAAGTCAGAAGATCATCATCTGGATCAGAAGCGCTTAATTCATAAGTAAGAGTATTACCTTTTCTGATCGTAAAATCAGGAATAAAATCAAGTGAAGGAGGACTGTTAATGTTTTCATTCCGTACCGCGAACATGAAAGTTAATGGTGCGCCATCAAACAAAGATTTTTCATCTGAGAGAGAATAAATAATTGTCTTCTCATCAAAAGGATGGTAGGAAAGGAAATAATCAGGAGAAGTAAAAAGATCAAGATGAGATGGATTCTCTTGTTGTTTATCAATAACTTCTTTGGCTTCTTTAAACAGACGGCCGAGATGGAGGGGAATTTTTGCAGAATAGGTGTCAATTCGTAGAACATCATCCCCTTTTGTGAATTCACCGCTATAGGAAAGACGAACCAGAACTTGGTCATCCTCAATAGAGGTGGTTATGTCTTGATCATTTTTTTTAATAAAGGTTATGCCTTCTTTTTTAAAATCACTGAAATCTTTTAGGCAGGTGTTAATTGATTCATGGACATAAGTGCCCAGGTCTTCTTCCATTTTCTCAAGCAGAAGATGACGAGCGCCATTCAGATAACCATAATTAATAATAGAGTTTTCCGTTAAGAGAATAGTTTGAGGATCATCTGGATAGAGGAGGCCTCCCTGTATACTCATTAAATAAATTCCAGGAATAGCGACTTTTTTGATGCAGCTTTCAACAAAACTGGTAATTTGTGGCTTTAAACGCAAGCCGGAAAGGGTTGTTTCGCCTTCTGTCGTGAGAGGTTCAGTAACTCTTGTTTTTACAAGATAGAATATTCCTGCAGAAAGAGCTAAGAGCAATATACCTACTACTAAGAAAAGGGTAATTTGTCCTCTTTTTTGCATTTATTAATGAAAGGAAAGAGCCTTTAAATAGATTTCTGCGGATAGGGGTTTCCTACAAAAGAATCTACACCCAAAATCGGAAGATATATAAACTAAAGTTAATATTGATTAACGATGGTAAATATATATAAACTAAATTTAACGACCCTTCAACAAGAGATTTTAAGAGTTCTATTCATAAAAGCAGGAGTACCGCTTAACCAGAGACAAATAGCAAATCTCTTGGAGGTTACACCTCCAGCGGTTATGAAAGCTTTGCCTTATTTAGAAAAACAAAACTTAATTAAAACAGAGCAGGATAAAGAAACAAAAAGGTGGTCAATAGAATTAAATAAAAGCAACCACAAAGTTAGGCAATTAAAAAGGGCAGATAATTTAAAACTTTTTTATGAATCTGGGTTAGCTGATTTTTTAGAAAAAGAATTTGCGGGAGCAACGATAATTTTATTTGGAAGCTATTCCCGTGGGGAGGATATCATAAATTCAGACATAGATGTGGCAATAATTGGCAGGAAAGACAAAAGGATCTATTTAGCAAATTATGAAAAAACGTTGGAGAGAAAAATAAACTTAAATTTTTATGAATCGTTCAGAACCATACACCTGCATTTAAAAGAGAATTTAGGCAATGGAATTATAATTGTAGGCGGAGTTGAGCTATGAAGGCGATACGAAAATTTGAAGAGTTTGTCAAGGAAAGAGTTGTTAAAAAGCAAAGTATTGACAAATCACGAGCAGAATTTTTGTTTAAAGAGTCTGAAAATAGCTATAATTATTTATTGGAAAAGATACGATTGATGAAAATAAGTGATATTAATGCGAATGATTTTGTAAAGTCATGCTATGATATATTGATGGAGTTAATAAGGGCAAAAATGCTGCTGAATGGTTACAATGCTTCGGGTGTAGGATGGCATGAAGCTGAAGTATCATACCTGAGAATTCTTGGATTTGTAGAAAAAGACGTGCAGTTCGCTGACCAAATAAGGTTTTTTAGGAACGGAATGCTTTATTATGGAACAATTTTAGATAAAGAGTATGCCGAAATAGTTATTGAATTTACAAAGAGAATTTATTCTAAACTTAAAAAATGAAAGAGTCCATAACGGAAGGAGTAATATGGTTTCCTCTAAACCCCGTTCTTAATAAGAAAGAGATAATTCTTCCTACCGACATCTTTTTATAAATGACAATATCTATCGCAAACATGAACGTAAAAAGAGGGTTGATGCTGCTACTTTTAGTTTTTTTGCCTTTAACCGTGCCAGTACGAAGTGATGGCCATGATATTAGCTTTCCCCAGGATCCATTATCGGAATCAATCCCTCAACAAAATACGGCGGAGAATTTTGCCCAACAAGTTATAACTGGGCAAGGAACTCTGCAGCAGTTTCTTGATTTGCCACTCGCTGAACAAAAGAAGTTTTTGGAAGTTGCTGATTATAATAATCCTCAAGTACGAATCGTTCTTGGTTCTTATTTTGCACAGTCAGCAGAAAATGTTAATTCTAATAAGGCCGCGTTCGTGAATTTCGTAAACGCAAAAGGAATTGAATTAGTAGAATTCACTGGTAATATCGAGCAGTATAATGCCGACGGGTTATTGCTCGGCCAAGAAGGAAGTATAAACATTAATGACTTCAAAGAAGGGATACTTAAAGAAAAATATAGCTTTTCTATTATTAATGGAGTTATCCATCTTGTTCCCAAAGGAACACAAAAACTAATCGAAATAAAAGGAGATTTAAAGAAAGATCGAACTACGGGAAATCTACAGCTTGATAAGGGATCTATTGCCGGCAGGATCATTGTAGGAGGAAAAAATCTGAGAATTGAGGGTGAAGATCGTATCGAAGGAGAAGCGCTGCAATTTGCGGGAGTGTCTTTTAGAGAAAAGACACCCTTTGCCTATGATCAGAAGAAAAATATCTTAAAACTAGCCAATGCGAAAATTAAAGGAGTAGAGAAAGGTACGGAACTCTCTGTGGTGGGAAGTGCTATTATTACTGATTATGGATCCGTCCAAGGAAAATTGACTGTACCTCCCCGTCAGTCTTTGAGTGTTAATAATTTTAAGATAAAATCCGGAGGAAATCCAGTTGAAGTGCGTTTTGGAGGTAAAAATGATCTTTTTTCTGATCTACAAGGGAATTTCGTACGTTTTTCTGATACCGTACACATTAATGGGTGGGTTACAGTAGAAGTTGCGGAAGCAGATGTCCAGAAAAGTACACAATATAGTGATGCAAGTGCTATTTCCATTCAGGAAGTACCAAAATTCAGGGGAAGAAGCTGGTTTATTGTCGGGGATGCACCAGAAGAAGGTGTATCTGCGCATGGTCAAATTATTCAACTCAAGAAAGCGCTCAATGCTTGGCATGAACAAAAGTTTAATCAGCCTTATTTTTTACAAGAAGAGTTACAAGAAGGAAGTTATTCAGAAGCTACAGCAGAACTTGTAGAGTTATTTCAACAAAACCATAATAAAAATAATCCTAGTGATAAAATTACAGAAGATGGAAGATGGGAATCAGGAACGTTAAAAGCGTATCAGAAATATGTTAAAGCCACGACCTTGAGCCAGCGGAACATTGTTGTTGAATCACGAGCGGGAAGCACGATTGTAAATTATAATCCTAAAAAAGGTGATCTTACCGTTGATACTTATGGCAATGTGGATCTTATTCTGGGAAATAAACGATTTAGCCTAAGTTCGGAGGGAATTCTAAAAGAAATTACGAGAACAACGGCGGGATTGCTGAACTCTGATGTTACCGTGAATAGTTTTACAAGAGAAGGTACAATTCGAGAGTCAGTTACCGCCAGAAGCAGTGATTTTTCAATGACAAACCTTAATGGAGATCTCTGCCTTGATTGCGCTTTACATTCACGAATGAATCTTGAAGAAGCGCGTTGCGCGGAGTTTGTGAGAAGAGATTTAGCAATACGTTTAGTCGGCACGGAATTGGCAGATAAGCCACTTATCGACGTTGGAGGAGAGAAAAAAACGGTAGGAGATGCCTTAGGGTATTTTGGTTCAGGATCATGGCAGTTAGCACATAATGTACGAGGAAATACAATTTTTAAGAGCGAAGAAGCACTATTACCAGAGGAACAACGGCTTTTGTTTGAGGTAGAGAGAGCAGTGAGGACTAAATTTAAAAATCTTAAAGCGAGAAACGTGCCAGACGAAATTATTCGCCAAAAACTTCGAGATGAGGATGTGTCCTTATCTTTACCACCTGATTTGCGGGAGCGATATAGAGGGAAGAATTTACAACAAATTCACGATCAAATCCTTGGCAAAAATCCCCGCTTTGAGATTACACAACTGGCGAATAATGATTATATTGGGTTATATCATCTTGGTTCTAAATACCTCGGTACAGCATCATTGAATGGAAAAAATCCCTCGAATGAAATCCGCCAAGACCTTCCACCAGAAATTCTGCAAGGCCCTCTTAGCGACTTAGAACATACAGAAACAGGATATCTCGTCGCCCCAGCATTGACAGATAAGCCGCAGGACCAACAAAAATACACTGTTCAAGATTCACTGCAAAATAACCGCCACACTCATTCAGCAAATGGCTACTGGGGATCATCTGCGATCCATCAATATGAGTTTGCTAAAGACCCTCGTCTTTCCGTCGAAAAATTCTTAAAACGTACCTATGGATTACGTAATGATCAATCTCTTCAATACTTAGGAAGAATTTATGTTGAAGATCCAAGGATAGGAAACTTGCGGGAAGCAAAAGTAGCAGCGAATGGCCGTATTTATTTTGTTGAGGATATAGGCTCTTCGGGAACACCTCTCCCAGGAAAAAATAGAATTGTTCTAAAACAAGATACAGTTATAGAAGTACAGCCATACATGGTGCGTCATCTTGATGGAAAAATCCATGATGAACCATTAGCAAGAGCAGTGGATACGAAAAATTCTCTCTATCTTGTCAAACGTCCTGATGCAAATTTGCTTAAAAAAATACAACAACAAGCTGGGATATCACCAGAAGATCTTACCATCCAAGTTAGAGGAGAAGCAATAACAATTGAAGAAACACTTCGAGAGATGAATGTGCCAGAAGAAAATTTGCCTGAGGTAGCAGAACATGTACGTCGTGTAAACCAGATGAATTCCTATGAAGCTCATGAAGGAGATGTTATTAAGTTGCCGAAACCAGAAGTTTTAAGGTCCGCAAGTATTTCGATCAGTGGAATACTCCGGCAAAATGGGTTGAAAAATCCCGAGAGGTGGGCGGAGGCAATTCGGCAATCAACAGAGGAACGATTGCGAGAATATCCTACTGTTGAACCTCATCGCCTTGATTTTGAAAAACTGACGGCGGGAATTATTAATCGAGAAAGTAAATTTGGTCTCTCTGATCGTTATGAGTTTAAGTCCAATGTAGAAAAAATTCTTCCTGAATTTCTCAATCCGTTTGGCTCTAAAGGATATGCGCAAATCGATCTCGAAACGGCACGAGAAATTGCCGAGAGACATGGAGAACAATTAAAGACAGAGGAGTTATCAACACGAGAAGGGTCAGTAAAATTTGCGCAACGGCGATTGGCAGAAGCCTTTGAATTATATGCACCTCAAAATCGACCTTTGTCAGAAGGAGAGAAAGTCATCATCGCTTCGACTTATAATGCAGGACTGCTGCGGCCACGAAATGCAGCCTTACAACAACAGCTTAAGGACTTAAACTATTTTCCACCAGAGGTTGATACTTCCGGTTCTCTAGGACCAGCAACACTCAAAGCCTTTTCAGATTTTGCAAAGGCAGAGGGAATCAGTGTTACACAAACAGAGTTAAAGGAGATGCTCGGAAAAAGCAGTAGGGGAGAATTCGAGCAAGGTCTTTTATACACTCGATTGAAAGGACGATGGGAAGAAACATTTAAACAGAAACCTCTCTATGCGCAGTTGCCGCAATTAGAAACAGAAAAAGCATATACGGGAAAGATTACCTCAAAGGGATATTCGCAGGCTGTTGTTAATTACGTGAGAGGGAAATCATGAAATCAACGAGGGCGCAACTAAGCCTTTTTATTATTATAGGCATACTTCTCCTTTTCACTGCCACGATACTTATATTTTTTCTTGAAAAGGAAAGAACGGAAATTCAGGATGTTACTCTTCCGGAAGTACAAGCTGTTAAGGAATTCGTAACACGATGTCTCGAAGAAGAACTACAAGAAACAGTAAGATTAGTCGCATTACAGGGCGGTTACTATGGAATTCCTGATGATTCGGTAGAAATCAGCTTACAGGGACTTTCAAGTACAGTCTATTTTCCTTATTATCTCACGGAAATTCCTAACATGCCAACAAAAGAAAATGTGGAAGAGGCGATAGAACGAGGACTTGGAGATAGTATAAGCACGTGTTTAGACTTTACCATTTTTAAAAATTTAGAGATTGATCTTCAGAGAAATCCAACGTTTAAAGTTTCTCTTTCAAATGATGAAGTTTCAGTGTTGGCAACAGTACCTCTCCTTATTCGTGAACCTGGTTCTGGAGCAAAGGAAGTAAGCTTACGAAAATTTACAGCTCAAACTAAAGCGCACTTGGGTACTCTTTTAACTGCCGCTTCAAAGATAACACAGCAACAAGAAGCCCTTGAGAATAAGCAATGTCTCACCTGCTTGTCAGCTTTAGGGAATTTGTATGATGTAAATATAGAAACAATGGAAGTTGAAAAAGAAGACCGGACAATTTTGCTCTATCTTTTAAAACCGCAAGGAGAAGATATCGTCTACAACTTTGCACATGCTTTCCCTATTCAAGAAGAACTTATTCCTACCCTTCTGACGATTGAAAATTTGCAAGCGGAAGTAGGGAAAGAATTTAGGTATGATCTAAATATACAAGGAGATGATCTTGCTTTTTCTGATGATAGCGACCTTTTTGAAATCAGTACGGAAGGAGTAATAGAGTTCTTACCTCTCCCTGAAGATAAAGGAAGCCATATTATTACGGTGCATGTTGAAGATCAGAAAGGAGAGTTTGATGAAGAAACTTTTATTCTCGAAGTTGTCGATAACGAACCGGAGAAGTTTACTGCAACTGATCTTTCTTGAGGACTAAAGAGATTTCTTTATTTCTTTCTCAAAATAGCTAAAGTCTAAGAGATTTTTAGCTAAAAATTCATAGGCTAGAGTATTATCAACTTCCTCGTAGCGATGAACGAGAATATTCCGAAAACTTTTCATGCTCTGAATCTTTTTAGCCAAGATCAGACTTATTATCTTTTTTTCACTTAATAAACGTATTAAGTTTTCTTCACTTGTCGGCAATCCTAATTTCTCTTCAGACACAATGATCGCGCAAATGTCTAAGACGCATTCGATAGCCAATTGAATGGTTTTCTCACAGGCTCGCCGTGTAAGTCCATCATGAAGGTATTTATTTTTAGAAGGAAGCCATTTATTTAATTCTGTGAGATATCCATGCATTTGCAATAGTTTAGCTTGTATTCGTTTCTCATACTTCATGTTTGAGCCCCTATGGAGATATCAAAAACTCTTTCAAAGTAATTAAATTCTTTAATAATTCTTAGAGCTTCGTTATATAACAAAGGTTCATCACGCACAAAAAGTATTGTACCTTCTAAAACTTCGTGTTGTAGCAATAGAGGCAAATCTTGAAACATCTGCACGTCAACAGAATCGATTAATTGATTAAGTGCTTTTAAACGAAAATGGAAGCGTTCTTTATTGTTTCCATCATAATAGATAGCAATATCCAAATCGGAAAGGAGATTAGCTTTATTTCTAGCATAACTGCCAAAGAGGAAAATAAACTTAATCTTCTTTTTTGTGTCAATCTTCAAAAGCTTTTTTGTTACGTTACTAATATCGTTTTTGTTGAACATATCTTAACTAATAGGATAGACTATTTAAAGATTACTCGGTCTCTCCAGAACAGAGATGAGAAATCTCCTCATCCACGCTAACAATACTAAGAAGAAGCCGAGGTTAATAAAAGCGAGAGTTAGTTCTGATTGGTATTTCAAGAGAGTTATTTCTAAAAGATAGAAGAAGAAACTAAGAATTACAGAAGTAAGAATAATGAAAATAAAACTTTTCAACAGAGCTGAAAAATGATGTTTGATGAGAAAGAAAGAGTATCCAATCGCTTCCCAAACTTTCTTTTTCTCAACAAAGGAATACTTTACAAGAACCATAAACAGAACAAAAAGAAGAAAAAAGAAGGCATTGAAAATTTGGGAGAGCAAAACAGTGGAAAGAAGAGGATTGAGAAGTAAACGGAAAAGAGCGACAAGAAGCAAATAGGGAATAGCGGAAAGAGTAAGGAGAAACAGAAGAAGGCTCCATTTTCCCCATAACAGCTTCTGGTGCTGTTCTTTCATCAATGAAGACCATATTTTGGCGCGGCTTACGCCCAGAATGATAAATACTCCCAAAATGGCAATAATCAAGCCCCCTATGAAGAGGACAACAAAAACTTTAAAATTGCTGGCAAAGGCCTGATTATATTCTAAGGATCCGGCAAGTAAAGCGGTCCGGAGCTGTTCAACACTTTTGCCTCCGGTGACGCGTGCCATTTGGGCATTGAGAATAGTGTTAAAAATGTACAAGAGCGAACCGATAAGTCCAGTAGTAATAATGTCTATAAGTAAATGATACCAGAATTCTTTTCCGGCATGGAAGGAATGGAGATAAGATTGAAGGTATTTATTCATTTTAGACTACGTTATGACCCCAAGGTAATTGTCTAACAAGTTGTTGGACTTTTTCATCCATTTTCGAATAGAAATGGTGCCATTGACGGATATTGAACAGATTTGCTCTAGAAAAACCTTTCATGTTTGGAAATTCTCTCTTTAAATCAGAAGAAAGCGCCTCAATAACAGAATCCCCCCATTTACTGTTAGCTTGCTTGCCGCCAATCATTTTACTTAAATCCCAGTATAAGTTGATTAGTTCTCTGTTCACAGAAAGGGCGGCCTTAATCTGAGCAGATCTTATCTTCACTTTAATCTTTTGCAGGAAGTCAAGGTATTCCTTATTTTTTGTTAAAAGCATGGTTTTATGCGTCCTTTTCTTGCGAATGTATTCACTATCTTAAAAAGATTGCTTATTAAAGGTGTTCTTTAGCATCACCCAATCGTGGAACGTATTTGCGGCGATGAAGATACAGTAGAGGCGGTATTTTTATCTGATTTGGAAAATTCAACATAGCCTCGCGTCGTGGCCACGAAATCAGCACAAATCTCTTTTATTTCAGAGCCATAGCGGTCAATGACGAAACCATTATTGGCAAAGGTGATACAAGCCTGCTGATAATCATCGCGAAGGAAAGCTACTTTAGTAGCTCTGTCACTTTGCCCATTAGTAAGTTGAATGACTTCTTTTCCGGTCCTCGTTGTTCCTTTATCAGGGTCAAAGAATTCGTAAATGAACTTATTTCCATTTGAACCACGAAGTTCAATGTTAAATTTCACGGAAGCATTATTTTCATCAATAAAGGGAGTCTGTTTCTCATCCTGAGGGGCAGTTACACCCCAAGTGAGTTTATAGAATATTCCCATTGCAGGCTCTTTGGCAGTTTCACTTTCATAACAAAAACCGTCTTCTTTACAAACGAGAACTTGGTCAGCACAAACAAAGGGTTTTTCTTCACGTGCTTCTTCCAGAGGGTTTTGAACACAGAGAATAGGAGTTCGGCGGGGGTTTTTTTCCGCTTGAATGGTGCCCACAAATTGGTACGTTCCACTCTTTGTTTCCACAAACGTAGTGGCGGAACCAGGAATCTCGGATCTTTTTTTATCGTCTTCCTTACATATTGCTTCAACAGCGAAGGAAGGAAGGTCAGCCCAGCGAGTCAGGAATTCACTATTAGCAAAGTCAATGAAGTTTTGTGTCGCTTCAGGGAATAATAAGTTAGAGAGGGCTTGAAATTGGCCGAGCTTGCCGAGTTGAGAAGCGAACGCGCCAGCGTAAGTCGTATATTCCCGTGCGGTAGAATACCAATTTGTTTTTTGTATTGGCTGGCCTGTTTTTTTGTCAATTTTAACTTGACCACTTTCATCGGTTTCAAAGCCTGGATTTATTAATTCATCAAGCCATGTTGATTGGTAGAAAGCACGGTCTTCGCGTTCTCTGTTCTCTTTGGATACTTGGTCTAGTTTATCTATTTCTTCGCCGAAGGCTTGGGCTTCCTCTGCAGAACATTCGCCTCCTTGTTGTGCTTGACAAGCTTCAACAAGTCTGACGCGTTGTGCATATTCAGCATCACGAGCGGATTGTAAATCTGCATTTGCCTTAGTTATCTTAGCTTTAAGTTCCTTATACTCTTTTGAGTTCTTGTTGCCCTTAAAATTACTGTTAAGACTTGCTAATCTTTCTACTTCTTTTTGTCTTTCTTGCACAAGCACTGTTGCGCCAGAATGAGCATTAAAAGCATCCCTTGCAGGAATATTATTAGCAACGATTGCTTCCTGTTGTTGTGCTAAATCAGCAAAACGTTGACTGGCTTGGCTATGCGAGATATAACCTTTTCTCAAATCAGAGAGAATAACGGCTTTGCTGTCAAGATAATTTTTTGCTCCAGGTTGATTAGATTGTTGCAGTTGAGCACGTAAATTATTTATCTGCTGATCAACATTACTTTCAACTTGCGCCGCAGCGCTTTCTAATGCTTTTGCTCCCGCTTCATCACCTTTTTCCCGCGCGGCTTTAGCTCGTTCACGTAATTGTGCCGCATCAGTCCGTTTGGCATCAATTTCCTGTTCGACTTGTTGAATGCCTCTCTGAGCAATGAGGAAGTCACTACTAGAATCAATAGTTTTACCTTCGATGGTTACAGGAGCTTTTTGGAGAAGGGAAGCGTCAGAAGGACGTACGATGTTGGGATTAGTAAGTAAAGGTTTTAACTCTGGAATGTTAAATAATTCTTTTAATTTTTTTATTTTTCCTTCACGCTCTTCTCGTAAAGAATCCAATCGTAATTTTACGCTGTTAGTAAGGGGATGGTCTTCTCCGAATTTAATAATAGCAGCAGTATATTCTTCGCCTACAAGCTTGATAAAGTTGCTGGTGGCATCCACATCAGTACGGAGACGGTTGTATCCCTTGAGGGTATCTAATGATGCGGGAGGGAGGTTTAACGACTGGAGATATTGGTTGTCTCGAATGTTTGGCAAGTCTCTGGTAATGGATGATTCCTCATTATTTAAAGTGGCGGCTGTTTTTTCTGCAGCTGCGGTTCTTTTTACTATTTCTTGCTGTTGTTCTTTCTCAAATTCTTGAACATCAGCCTGATAGTCCCTTAAACTACCACTAAAAGTTCGAAGATCACTTTCTTTTTCCTGTACTTTACTTCTTTGTTCTTCTATTCTTTCTCGCAAAACACGTTTTTCTTCGTCTGATATACCTTCCCTCGTACTTTCGGCAACTAATCTATGGAGTGTCTGTTGCTCTTGGTCTAATGCAAGCTCAGCACCTTTAACAACGTCAATATAATTGTTAACGCTATCTCTGGCTTGTTGTAAACCATCAATGCTAATTTCATTTACTTCTGTTTGAGAAATTTGAGGAACTTTGATTTGTTTTGTAGATATTAATCCTTGTGCGGCTTGTGATTTAACAATATCGTCAGCATCTGTTTCTAATAATTGACGATAAACATTTGCTGCTCGATGATTTTCTCCTCGAGATGTGTAGAATTGAGCAATAAGGAGTTGTGTATCAACTTTTGCTAGAGCCCCTTCAGCAGAAGTATAAAGAACTTCCCCATTTTCATTTACAGAAATTTTGATTTTATTCTCACCGGTTCCACTTTCGTACACAGCATCTACTCCTTCCTCATCATCTTTAGTAGGAGCACGGAGAGTAAATTGTATTGGTTCTGTTTCCTTTATTCCTGTTACTTTACTGTCTTCATTACGTATTATTTGTGTCGCTCCTATGGAAAGTTTAGTTTGTAAGGCGGCTAATTTTGCGTCTTTTAAAACTGATCCAAGAATTTTGCGTTCTGCTTGACTTCTTTCTAAATCTAAAGTTTCACTTGTTCTTATGTAACCATCAGTTGCTGCAGTTCCAATCTTCTCTCCTAATGGAACAGACATACTTGCTTTAGAATATAATTCCTTTGCTTCTTCATATCGACCTTCTTGTTCTAATATTTTTGCAAGTTCAAATTCAGCTTCGAAAAATCGAGGATCATCCTTGTCCAAATCATCGAGAACTTCACGAAGGCGGATAATAGCAATGTCCTTTTCCATCTGCGTTTCTCCATTAGCAAGATTTGCGGCTTGCGTAATTCTCTGCTCAATCCCTACTAACTTCAAATCAACTCCAAACAAAGCTTTATGATCTCCGAGATTGTCATAACGGAACCAAGGAGTAGGTAAATTAGGTTGATAAGTTCCAGTGATCTTATACTCTTTTTCAACTTGACTTGGAAGAATTGTCCCGGTAACATCTTCTAATGCCCCTCCAGTATTAACTTTATACACTCGATTATACTCTCTGTCAACGACATAACAATTGAGATTTTGACAGCGGAGATCGGCTGGATAACCAGATTTAAATGCTTTTAATTCTGTGGGAACAGTTTCAGTAGTAGTTGCACCTAACTGCTGTTGTATTGAGCCTGAAGTGCCTGGTGCGATCACAAGCTTTTGTGACGAACTGTAAGGATTATAGATAGCAACTTTTGGTAAATCCTTTACCAGAGGGTTTCTTGATTCTTCGTCAGACAAGGGAACAGCATTATTATTTTGGTCTAAACTATACACTTGACCAGTATCTCTATTAACAACGAATAATTGACCTTCTGTGTTTTGAATGACATCTAAGTTGCCTTTCCCTTTTTCTCTATCTGCGGCACGAAGGAGTTCAGCTAAAGAGCGGGATGCTGGCCCTTCAGACTCGCCTTCTGTTCCTGTCCCAGTAAAACGCGGGCGAGATGAATCTGAGGGTGTAACTGAAGGAGCAGAAGGTATATTCGCCGGTGCTGATGGTTGTAATTGATCTGCAAGAGAAAGAGCAACGCCTTGGGCTATATTCCATCTGTTACCGAATCCGGGATTTTGTTCTAAGTTGGCAACTTTAGGAAAAGTTTTTCTGAGAGCTGCAGGATCTAAATTAACGGGATCAACAGTACCATCCTTTTTTAACTCAAACACTGTCTCTTTGCCTGTTCCCGCATCTTTTTGTATTAAACGAATTTTATCTCCAGAACCATACGCTTCTACAGTATCACCTCTCGTATCAGGTGATTCGATGAATTGCTGCAAAGTACGGGGGGCTAAAGCGGGAGGTTCTGCGGCTGTTGCTCCTCCAGGTACTACTTGACGACGTGGTTTAGGAGGACCAACGAATTCGCCAGAAGGTTTCTTCACAACTGCCGCTGTTCTCTCTAAAATTTCTGTTACTCCTTTTGCTGTGTCAAATTCTACTTGCCATTCTGCAGCGACGTCAGGATTATACCGCCCAATTTCTGGTAAAGCGTCGAATCCTGCAACGTCTTGATTTGCAGAAAGTTCTAATTTTCCTTCCTGGTTCACATTATAAATTTTTCCTGCTTCAACATCGAGAACACGAAGTATTCCTCCACCTTGCCTGGCAATCAGATTTCGTTTTCCTTCACCGCCAAAATAAACTAAGTCTTGCAGCCTATTTAGAGGAAGGTCAGGAATTGGTTGATCTGAAACAAGAAGTCTTCCACTGCGAAATTGATTTACAACATTGTCTGGAACGTCTTTATGAAGTATCCAGCCACCCTGAAAGTCATTATTTCCTAAAGTTGCAACTTTATCAAGAGATTGTATATTTCCTACAGTTTCACGTGTTAATATTAAAGAACCATCAGGTTGAATTTTATAAACTGTATTTTGATTATTATTAACAACAAATAAATTTCCATCAGCATCTCTCGCAATTTCAATATTGCCCCCTGTTTTTCCTCCTTTATCAAGTACTTGTGCAAGGGTAGAGTAGGGTGCAGGACTTTCTTTTTGATCACTTTCTGTTACTGTAGGTATTAAAGCGCGGTCAGAAGACACATCAGGTTCTGGTGGTGGACTTCGAGATGGAGCAATGACGTTACCTAAACTTTTTATACGGCGTGTTGCATATTCAATTTCAAGGCGGCCAGCGCCTCCCAATCCTTCAAAAGTCAGATGATCGTGGTTAAATTTTAACAGCGCGGGCTTGCCACTAATTTCTCGAAGAGGAACTAATTTTAACTCGCCGTCTTCTTTTATTTCATAAGCTGAACCTTTAGAGTAGGCTAAGAGACGATCACCATCTTTGTAAATAATGACAGATCTTTTCTCCTGAACTGAATCATCAACTAATTTATTAAATTCACTTTGTACTTGATTACTTCGTGCTGGAGATCGTGGTTGCGGAGCTTGTTGTTGACTTAAAGGATTAGGAATTTCCGGAGTAGCATATCGTCCTTTCATATAGGCTACAGGGTCCTTTGCATATTCAACAAATTCGGCGTCGCACTGAGAATCAGAAAATTCTGCGGCAAGACAAAAGTTACCTTTAGAAAGAGGAGGTGATGCTGCCTTCCCCGCCACCGCTTCTTCCCTGCCAAATAAGAATTCTTTGACCTTGCACCAAAATCCACACTCTTCTTCAGTATCACTCTGGGCAATAGCAAAGATATTCATAACTAAAAGAAGAAGTACAAATAGTGTTGCGAGCTGCTTTTTCATTTTCGTAGTAGCTTTAATAAAAGCCGAATTATTTTCTCAAAAGTATTATGATTTCCAGTAAAATAGGATAATTCTATCTTCTCACCGTAATAATCAAGCCTATTTCGCAGATAATTCATCTGCTTTATAATGGCAAGTTCAGCATCATACTGATATTCTTTCGCAAAAAAACTAAACAAACATTGGTGATTTTGAGAACGCAGGCCTTTCTTCAACATGAGAGCGATTAATAATTCTTTAATAACTTCGTAATAACCATCAAAAATGAAGCTAACATTTTTTTCAGTGATCATTTTTTCTTGTATGAATTCATGCCTTGCTTTAGCCGTTTCTATCACTGAAGTAATTTTAGGATAATCTATCTCTACTTTCCGAATAAACTTCCGGGTACATTCATCCCAAGGTATTAAATCGATCATTTTATGGTAAAATATCCTTTCAGTTTTATGCCATTGACAACGTTATTCAGTAAGTTCGGAGGAAGTTGAGTAATTTTCTTCCGCGTAAATAATTCGATGTTGTGACCGAGCAACTGTTCGTATTTCTTTAAGTTGAGTGCTCTTTCACGGGCACATTCTACAAAGAGGTCAATATCGCTATCTTTTTGAGATTCTCCTTTCCGGAAGCTACCAAAGAGAATGATGGCCGAAGCAGCTAATTCTAATTCGAGATAGTCAATGAGACCACTTTCCACTACTTTTTCAATATAGAAATTAGTTTTTTTAATATGGTTTTGCCATGAATCAATCCATTTATGATCTGAAGAAATAATTTCTTTCTTTTGTAATAGTTGAAGATAAGCATGAGTTGTAGATTTACTACATCTTAAAGTTTGAGCGAATTCTCTAATCGTCACAGACGTATTTGGATGTTCATAGAAATATAAAAGTGCTTTTTCTACTTGTCCTACTTTCTCGGACGCTTGTCCTATTTTTCTGGACACTGGTCCTTCTTTTTGAGACGTTTTCATCCTTGTGTCTGCACCTCGGTGTTGTTAGGCACGAAATATTTAAATAATACTTGATGATATATAGTCGTATGGTGAAGAAAAGGCAAGACCAATGGAAAAATGTTGAGGAGGCTCAAAAAGACCCAGAGTTTATTAGAGCTATTTATGATTGGGTTCGAGAAACCTCTTCCTAGAATGGCAATTTTAAATTCTTTATAGCCTATAAATAAAGGCAGAGGTATACTTCGTGCTTTATTAACCATAGTGTATGCTTTTTTGGATAATTCACTACACATAGTAGCATTATCTTCAGAAACGACAATATTTATACTTTTCACGGAAGCACAAGCAACGATAAGAAAGTCATTCAACAATTTCTCTTTTGGAAAATTACCTCCAAGAGAGCTATAAGTCTTATAATACTCCCCAGCAAGTTCTTCAAATTTTTTTGAGGAGACATATTCCTTCTTTACAAAACTCTCATAAGCATGAAGTAAAGAGGCTTGAATGTTAACCCCTTGGATAACTTTTCGAGGAGCTTTTTTAAGTTCTTTTCTTATCACATCAAAACCATAAATACAAATCATAGAATTATTCTCTTCAAGTTTCTGGTGCATCTTGTGCAATTCCTGATCGGCCATCAATAAACCATAAATATTTGAGTCCGGAAGTAACCTATTCCTGTTTTCACTAACAATTTTTGGGGGCGTTTTCATCCTTGTGTCTGCACCTCGGGAGCGGGAGGCTGTTCTTCCGTGCTTTGCTCAGGTTTTTGCTCCTTTTCCTTGCTTTTCTCTAATTCTTCAACTTGACTGCAGTATGGGGAGGAAGTAACGGAGGGGGGTGATTGAATGCCGCCGACGATGGTATTAACAATATTCAGTGCTTTGGTGAGAACTGTTGTCCCACGACAAATAGTAAGAGCGACAGAAGAATCAGGTACCCAACATAAAGCACTGCAAGAAATTATTTCGCCGATACTAATAAGCCCTAAAGGTGATTGAAATGCGGATTTGATTAATTTTCCTATAGCTGCCAGGCCCCCTAAGGGAGTTAAATCAAACAATGGACCAAAGACAAATTCACACATCTGTAAATCGTATAATCTATCACAAGCATCAAAAGTCGCAATGCCGGAAGGAACTTCCCGCTGGTAACAGATAATTCTTCGGCATTGTAATTCCCGCGCTTTTTCAATGTTAAACAAAATTCCAGGAATACATAAACCTAAAACAGAGACGTACAAGTTTTCATATAATGAAGTTGCTTCAATTCCAAGTAAATCACGTCCACTTCCAACATTATAAGTTGTAAGGATGGCCTTTTGCCAATAATATAACCAACCAATGGGAAGAATGCCTTCCCCGCCACCATCAACATTTCCTGGATTTGAAGCGCCAGGATTGCATGAGAAAATCATGGAAACTCCCTGCACGAATTCAACAACCTTTGTAAATGGAATATCAATAGTATCCATAGTCACACACGTGCCTTTCAAAACATTGCCAACTGCTTGTCCAAATGGTATTTTTTCTGCCGTAGAACCGGCGGCATTAAGACCTCCCTTAAAAACTGTAACAATAGACACTATGCCGTATACAATGTTAATGAAACCGGTTATAAATTGTACCCATTTTATAACATCATTCAAGCCGCTAATGGTGCTGGCAAACTTAAAGAAAGCATCGTCTTTTAACCCTTGAACTTTGGCATCGACATTTTCGTCGAAGGATCCTAATTCGCTATAGGCAAAGGTGACGGTTAATGGAACTTGTTGTGTTTCTGCTGCTCTCAACGCTTCTCGGCCAATTTTAGAAAAGATCTGGAGATTACAATTATATTCAAACTCAATCTTATGAAAGTCGCCTTCTTTTTTAACAATCAATGCAGGATCAAATGGTTTAAATTCTAAAACGAAAGTTGGTTTGCCAATATCTGATCCTTCGGGATTAATTCGTTTGATGATTAAATTACGATTTACTTTGGGAGCGTTTTGTTGTCCTTCTTTAGCCCGGCAGGCTCCTTCCGGCAGTTCTAAATTAAGAATTTGCGCCGTAGCCGTTGTCCTTTTCAAGTTTACTTCTATGGGAATACGGGCCGGGAAAATATTGACCGTGTCCAGATCAATGAAAGGCAATAAGGGCGTTCTTGTGCCGACATCCCAATGGTCAGGATTTTCTTCTGTCGATAAACCTAATAAGGTAAATTTAAAATTATCTCCTGTTGTTCCTTTAAGATTTTTAATTTTATTTGCGTCCGGCCATTTCTCCGCTTGGTTTCCAGCTGTATCACGAATTTTAATCTTAAGGTCAACGTCTCTTCCTGTTCCACTTTTCAGGCTGTCAGTTTCAATAACGCATTTCCAGAGTCTTTCGTTTTCAGCATAACGAGTGCAGGAATCTTCAGTAAAAACTTGCCAGCCATCGCCTAAATTTCTCGTCAAACTGCTCTCGGGATGGTTAATTTCAGCATTATCAACTAATCCGCGCGGATTGAGAAGAATGGTGAGCCCGCTCTCTTCCTCGGCAGTGAATTCGATCCTTAATCGATCCTGGCTTTGAAAGTAATTTTTCTGTCCGGCTTCAGAAACACCATAAGCTGAAAAATCCCAGATGCGGGGAGGGCTGGCATCAACACGAGCGCGCAATTCCTGAGCTTGTCCTTTATTTCCAACCTTGTCTTGAAAGCGGGCAAAGGAAATTAACACCTCTCCCGTTGAACTGGGGCTTCCAATGTCCCAGAAGCAGTCTAAGCCTTGCTGAGTAGCAGAACAGTGCTGAAGATCGGGGGGAAAAGAATTGCCAAGGCCAAAAGCGCTCAGATCAAGACGAATATCTTCAGGAAGGATTCCAGCACCTTGCTCGGCAACACGTAATAAGATTCTATTATTGCCAAAGCGGTTGGCATTAGCTTTAACATAACTTGCCCCGCCAAAGGTGCGTTCCGTCTCAAAAGAAAGAATTTGTGGAGGAGAAGTGTCAGCAGTAAAAGACAGGCCCAAAGTTTTTTCTGCTTTGTTGCCAAAGTTGTCAGTAGCTTTAAGGCTTACTTCAAGGTTTTGTTCTCCTTGGACGAGAACATCATCCCAGGTGCAGCGCCAAAGGTCAAGATCACGATCAATCTTTTGACAAGTTGTGGCAGGCTTATCAGCGAGATCACTAATTTGGTTAGAAAGAGCCAAAACTATGGCAGGCTGTAAAGAATTCTTTTCTACAATGAAAACGTCCATGTCGGAAACGATTGGTTCAGAACCAAGGAAAGTTTTTAACTTTGTAAAGTTGAAACTGCGGATATCAGGAGCAACGAAATCAGTGCTGACACTTTTCCGCGCTTCTCCACGATGGCCAAGCTGATCTTCCGCAACAATGCGAAAAGTGCGAATTCCGTCACCTTGTAAAGAAAGGGGAAGAATTCCCTGTGATGGGCCATCGGTGAGGAAATTAAATGACGCGCTTCCCAGAGTTAGCCCGTTCTGGCCATTAATGGTGAAGGCAACTGCGCTGCTGTCAACATCAATAATCTGGATTTCTTTTAACCCGACAAAGGGACGGCCGGAAGCGACTTGATCGGTGACGGTAAAATCAAAAAACATCTGGTTATTATTGCGCTGTTCGATACGATTAAGAGTAACACGAGGATTACTTCGATCAACATTTACATCACCCAAAGCGGTAATGTTTTCTTCCTGATTTAATGAATTGAGGAAAGTGTACCCTACTTCAAAACGGAACGTTCCTTCATTCACTCCATCAGCAAGAGGGCTGGAATAAGTGCAGGTTGTTTCCAGAGCATTTCCTGTGCAGGAAGTAAAGGGCTGCTGATTTCTGCCGATGCGCAAACTTACATCATCTGTTGTCACTTCCGTGAAAGCGTCGCGAATAACCGCATCAACTACCCAGGTATCGCCATTGCCATCAATAAAGTTAGAAACGCCGTTATTGCCTGTATTTCTGGTAATTTGCACAGAAGCAGCGAGAGTATTGGCAGAATAAAAAGGGATGCTCAAAATTAAGAAAATCAAGAACAGTCCAATGCTGCTAATTGTTTTTTGTGATTTCATGAGACGCTGAATTGCGGTTCTAGGGCAGAGCGAATTTCCTGGCGGCGTGAGATTTTCTCGATCTCCCCGGGAATAGTAAGATCTTCAATAACGCGGCTGTTAATCTGAACTGTTTTTGGCTTGCAGGCATCAAAGCCGCAGCCCACTCCCGGCAAACATAAGTAGCCAACACATTCGTATTGCGTAGAGGGAATAGTAACAGGAACAGAACTGAGGTCTTGAACAGGAAGAGTGATAGTTAAATGGCTTGAGCTGTACAATTGGTCCGGAGTAATCACAAAGTACGTTTCAGGAGTGTTCCAATTGAGGTTGCCTGAAACGTAAAGATCCATATTACTTTCATCCATCTTAAAACATTGCTGTTTCTCAACGGTTAAGACATGGTAGTCAATACACCGCTCTTCTTTAGCGATGAGAATTTTTTGGTTTAAGGTCGTAATGCCTGTTACTTTATATTTTCCCGGAACGAGATTAACTTCTTTGATTTCATTTCCTTTAACGCCGATGGTGGCAAAAAAGTCCTCTCCAAAGACGTTCTCTTGGAAGCCAGAGACTCTTTCCAGATTGATAAAGAATTCTTCATTCTCCTGCGGCGGACGGGCTTTGTTTGTAAAATAATACTTGTGATATTTTGCCAAACTGCCATTAGCTTCCAGCTGAATCAAAGGATCGCCGAGAAGGACATTGTTACCTTGATTAAAGAAGCATTGCTCGGAAATTTCTTGACAAGTGATTTCGGCAAAAGGCAGAAAGGTAGCAGTAATAATCACGGGAGAAACGGTGTACTTGCATTCTAAGGGAGTTAAGCATTTCTCCAATTCTTTTAACTGGACGGAAACGTTTATTTTCTTGATACGATGAAGTTCGATGGCGCGTTGCCCTTCCGCAGCCCCGGCAATAGCTTGTCCTAAAGCGACAGGTTCGCTACGGTACTTGTAAGTATCAAGGGGATAATAATTCGTCAAATATTCTGGCTTGACAAAGTTAACAACGCCGCCATACACAGTAGGATAAGAACTTTCCAGTTCTCCTTGTTTGTTGGTGATGCCGATTTCACATTCATCTTGTTCAGGAATTGTAAAGCCAATTTTTACTGTTTCAATGGGCTCTTTGGTAAAGCTGTCAACAACAACGGTTTTTATGAGAGCAGAATTACGCTGTTCTTCATTACAAGCCAAAGGAGAAATTTTCTGAGGATACGTTTCACGCACTGTTCCTGCTTCCGCAGGGGCATTGTTACGGATATTTGCTTCCAAAGCAAAAAGAAAGTCAAAGCCTTCGCCGCCAAAAGCAGAAGCATCATGCAAAGTAACAAGGACAGGATAACTGGCATCATAATGTGTCTCGTACCGCTGGTGAGCAAAA
>JAGVYE010000017.1 GCA_018303445.1 Candidatus Woesearchaeota archaeon | reverse complement strand
AGCTGATGTTAACTTCCAAGACACCGATACTTCCATCAATGACGCTGGCATTGAACAGCACCCGAGCTCCTGTTGTGAAGTTACTGTTATTCGCAAATGTAAGGAACTCAACATAACTGGTATTTGTTATTCCATACACTGCTAAAGTTGCATTTGGCGGCTCTTTATCCACTCTGAACGTAAATGTAGTGGTTCTGTTACTGTTATTTAGCCCATCATTGGCCATGATGCGAACCGTATGCAAGCCGTCAGTAAAGTTCAAGCTAATATTTTCAAATGAAACGTTCCAATTGCCGCTGAAATTAGCAGCAGTCCTGTTGAAAGCTGTGCCACCAGCATTGCTACTCGCATTGTCAAAAGAGATATTAACTTCGAGCACACCACGATAGCCATCAATAACTGTGGCGTTGAAGGTAATCATCCCATACTGCGCTACAACATTTTCGCTGAAGTTGGCATTATCGTCAATTCTAACAGGTGTGAGCGATCCAGTGACATTAAAAGTGGCATTCGGCACCGTCCTGTCAATGCCAAACCACAGTTCTGTCGTTAAATTAGTATGGTTCAATCGGTCATAGGCCATAACTTTAATTCTATTGAGCCCTTCATACAATCCATTCGTATCTGTAAAAGTAATGCCCCAATCGCCGCTCACATTTGTTCCCGTTCTGTTATAAGCAACTCCGCCAAGATCGCTGGCATTAGTTAAACTGAAATTAACTGCAGACACACCAATTACTCCGTCAATAACGGTTACATTGAAATGGAAATTGCCCGTGAGATCACTGTAATTACTATTATTCAGCATCGCTGCCGTTAGGGAAACATTGGGCGGCGATCGATCAACACTAAACCAGAATTCGGTCGTTCTGTTGGTGTTATTGAGAAAGTCGTTAGTCATAATGACTAATTTATGTAATCCTTCAGTAAAGTTCAAGCTAATATTTTCAAATGAAATGTTCCAATTGCCGCTGAAGTTTACCGCGGTTCGATTGAAAGGAGTACCTCCAGAATCCAGGCCATTTAGGCTTTTCCCGCCTCCTCCGCCGCCTCCAGCGCTCCTACTGGCATTGTCAAAGCTCATGTTAACACTTAATACTCCGCGATATCCATCAATAACTGTGGCGTTGAAGGTAATCATCCCATACTGCGCTACGACATTTTCGCTGAAGTTAGTGTTATTAAAGATAGTGATGGGAGTGAGCAGGCCGCTGACATTTATCGTGACATTAGGCGGAGTTCTGTCAAGACCAAAGTAGAGATTAAAAGTGTTATTAAGATTATTACTGGTGTCATTGGCAAAGACAGTAAGAAGGTGCGAACCTTCTGTTAAAGTCAACAAGTCAATGTTCCTATTCCAATTGCCACTGATATTGGCAATAGCAGTAATATTGAATGGTGTTCCACTGGCATTACTCATACTGAAAATGACAACGCCAATGTTTTCTTCAAAGATGGAAAATTCAAAGAGGGGTTGAATTTCAGTTGAGAAGTTAGTGGTATTTGCAGGACCGATAAGGGTTACTTGCGGCGCAGTGCTATCAATAGCGACGGACAGGTTTGCGGAGTAACTGCTTAAACTGCTGGCATTAACTATTAACACTCCTGTAGTATTATCGTAACTGATGATAGTACAACTCGTTCCATTACAATTAGCGCCATTTTCATTTATGAATGAAGCGCTGTTGGAGAAGTTTCCGACTTTCATAATTCTTACTACTTGGGGCATTCCCAGATTGAAGAAGGTAAGATTTGCCGTGGCATTGATTGTTAAGGGACTAAAGGCGGTAGTATTAAAAGCAATGGTATTATTGGCGATAAATAGGTTCGCGCTTAACGAAATACCAAGTTCGTTTGTTACGTTGAAAGTTAAATTATCCACAAAACCATTAGTACTCCTGTTATTAGTCCATCTTATTTCTCCGAATGAATTATTATATATCAGGTAGTTGAGATTTGAAGTAGCGCTGGCATCAAAAATAGCAAAGTACGGGAAGGTGCTGATGTTGTTGTTGACAAAAAAACTATGGAATTCATTGAGAAAGACACCGCCGTTATTTGTACCCCCGGCGTTGGTCGTAATCATATTATTTTCGATATAATTCTCCCCTGATGAGAAATCAAATAAACCAGGGGGATATCCAATGCCGTAATTAAAATCTGTGCCATTAGTGGTGATGTTATTATTCCTGATGATATGGTGTGATCCTGGATTAAAAAAGACACCTATATTGCTGTTTGCGCTTCCATTGGTCATAATAGTATTATTTTCTACACGCGAACTGTTACTGTAATCAAAGTAAAGACCATAATTATTGTCCGTTCCTCCAGTATAAATCTTATTCCCAGTGATGGTAATATTATTCGCATAAGCCATATTAATACCAAAATTACTTCCTTGGGTTCCACCAGTGGTTATAGAATTATTTCTAATGGTAATATTCATTAAATGAGGAATAATAGCACTGCCTGGTATAATGTCCACCCCATGATTAAAACTATCTCCATAAGTGGTAATAACATTTCCTTCAATCGTGATGTTATAAGAGGCTTCAATTCGCACTCCCCTATTGGATTGTCCAGAGCCATTCGTGTAAATGGTATTGTTTATCACAAAGGAGTTATTAACTCCATCATCAAAATAAATCCCGATGCTCCAGGCACTGCCATTAACAAAAATAGTGTTATTAAGCGCGGTGGCATTAAGAGCTCCTAGATTAAAATAAAGGCCGTAATTTAACTGATCAGCATTGCCTTTCTTTGAAATATAACAATTCTTTACGCTGACGTTATCATACCCTTCGCTGTTATTAATGCCGAGACCAGTGCTGGCATTGCCAAAATCTATTTTAAACCCTTGGCAATTAATTTCAATGTTTGGCGCGGAAATGTTGAAACAATTACTAGAAGAAGGAACATTTTCAGTTAAAGTGTAAGTTCCAGCGACGCTGAGAGTTCCACAGGTGGTTTGGTCCGGATCAGTGATGAAATCAAAGATGATATAACTCCCGTTAGTCACGCTATTGCTAACTTTAAGGTCAAATAAGTCTTCTCTTTGGCTTAGATTTGTTAAGAAGATTTTGTATTCTCTCTCTCCCATGATCGAGGGAAAAGCGGCGAACTGCGTACCGTTCGTGTAATATACTTCTATAGTAGTATTATCTAAATTTTCATTTAGAGCCCAGATGGTAATATCTTTTGATGAATTTAGCGGTTGATTAAACTTCACCCGAATATAGTCGTTAACGTAAATTCGCGGGCTCCATTTTTGATCTCTTTCTCTTAATTCTCTATATATGTCCTTAATTTTTTCTTTGTTCTGATCTAAATGCCAGGCTTCTGTTATGACAATGTTAAAATCAGCAGTTGTTTCTTCTGACGAGATTTTTTTTGTAAATACATTTAAAGAAATTAAAAAAATGATAATTATAACTATTAAACTTAAAAGTTTAAGGAGCGCTGGAGCAGTCCATTTATTTAACATCTTCTGGTTCTCTTTTTTTGCTTTCTTAAAAGTCATATTTTTTCAATCACCTTATCATATAAAATAAGCAATCCTTTGAGCTCTTTGACTTTCAGCGAATAAAATTTATGGGGAAACTGTTTTCTGACATTGAGAAAACCAAGATCATAGAGAAATTTAAGATGGCGCGAAGCTAAGGAGACAGACTGCTGTGTCTTTTCGGCAATTTCTTTTACGGTTAACTCTTCATCGGCAAGAAGGCGGAGGATTTCTCTTCTTGAAAAGGCATTAATTGCCCGTGCCAGTTTTTCTTCTTTATAATCTTGGTTCATAGTTCGCGCAGCTGTTCTAATTTTGCATGAATGGAGTTTATTCTCTCTTCAACAGGCTTTGATTTTTGATAATATTCTTGTTTTGTGTTTGTTCTTGAACTGTGTTTTTTAATGAGGCCGCTTATCATTTCTTCATGGAGATATTCTTTCCTTTTCTTTTGTATCAGTTTATGGAGAAAAGTAAAAGTACAGGTTATAATGTAGATTATAAAGAACAGAATGAATGAAGAGCCGGTTTTTTCTGAAGGGGAAAGGTCCCCCTGAAGGAGAGAAAAGCCTGTGATCTGGCTTTCCGCAGATCCTTCTTTTAGGGTAATGATTACAATAGCAAGAAAAAGAAAGGCTGCCAAGAGGAAGAATTTAGTGCCTAGAGGCAGCTTTCTTTTTTGGAGGCGTTGTTGATGGGAAATCATAGGACGTGAATAACCTCTTCACATGGAAAGAGTAACTCTTTAAGCTCTGGTAATCTTTCTTCTTTCTGTTTCCTTATTTAAGCCTAGAAACCGCTTTTTCTTTATAAACCTTCTCATTTGTGAACTTGCGAAGTTTGAGAGTTGCGAAGTTTCACCATTATGAAACTATAATTTAATAGAGTTATTTAAATTATACTTAGCTTTAATATGGGGTTGTATTCAAAACTTAGGTCGGTTGGCCATGTAAGAAAAGAGGCCTTGGCTAGAAGTATAAGATATAAAGTTGAGAATTTATTACCTTTTCCTTCCTTTGAACCAATAGAGCTTCAAATTGAAGGTGCTTTAGATAAATTAGAAAATTTAGTAAGACCAAGATATAGGCCTCAAGGAACTGAACTTAGTGCGGACACCATGAGAAATGAAATAGATTCTCTGGTTGGATATCTGGATTCACAATTAAACCTTAACGAGAGGAAAAGATTTTCAGAATTACAAATTAAAAGATATGACTCTATTTTAGAAAGACTGGCTGAAATTTATCCTCCCAATTCTCGTCGGTTGAAAAAGTAAGTATTAATGTTTTATTTTCATTTTACATTATCTTTTATATCTCGACGAGAAGTTCGATCTCTTTGTTTATTTCCTCTAATGAAAAGTGCTTATGAGGAAATCGGTTGATTTGATTCTGAGAAAGAAGGTCTTTTTTACTGAGATAGATGAGAATGAGATGGTCTTTTGATATTTTATGGAGTAGTTCTTCTTGCTGTTCTAAAGTATACGCAGATTCCCCGCTGATGTCAAAAACATAAATAATCACCTTGGCTAATTCATCTACGACAAGTTTTGCTTGCAGTTCAATATTATTCATTTTAGCGGCTCTGCCAAGTGTTCCAGGAACGTCAAGAACTTGGATTTTGTGTCCATTAATTTCTGTATAACCAGTATTAATTGACGTTGTCGTAAATGGATATGGCGCAGTCATGGCCGTTGACCCTGTAAGTTTGTTGAGGAAGGTAGTTTTCCCTACATTTGGGAAGCCAAAAATGCAGATCGTGAACATTTCTTTAATGTCTGGGTAGGTACGCATGATGGTGCGAGATTTTTCAAGATAGTGAAAATGTTTATCTAATTGCTTAAGGATAGAGGAGATCCTCCCATAATATTCTTTCGATAGATGTGTTATGGCTTGGCGGTCTCGGGCTTTATTAATTTTAGATGCATATTGCCGGTGGAAAGTTCTTATTCTTGTGCTTCCCCAGTTTACGGAAGCAAGAGATTTTTTGTAAACAGGATAATCTAACGTAAGATTCATTAGTTTTACATAAAATGAAGAGAGATCGTACTCTTTTGGGAAGGATTGAAGAATAGCTAGGAATTTGGTGACAAGCGTATCTTTAATGCTATCTATCTTTGTTGATTCTTTTCTTTTAATAATATCCAGCCATTTTCCGGTTAATTTCTTTGCGGTAGAACGTTCCCTGGCCCTGCGAAAAGCCAGATCTAGGAGAGTTTTACTTGATTCAATAGGCGGAAGGTTTTGAAAGTTCATAGAACTTTAAAGCAGGGATTTGTTCTTAAACCTTCCTTATTTTAGTAAGTATTTAGTTGCTCCTCACCTAGCAACTAAATACACTTCCTTAATGATGATTATGAGGATGTTCGTGTCCTAGATCCTTACGTTCCTTAAGATGCTGCAAATGTTTTCTTCGTTCTTCTTTAATATCGGTTTTATTAGTTCTAATTCTATAGATCATTTCTGAGGCGTGTTCACCCCCTAAGAAGTAGGGAAGCACCACATAGTCTGCCCCTTCTTTATAGAGTTGCATGGCCTCTTCGATATTGTTTGCAGTGATAATGAGCTTTGCTTTTTTGTTCATTTCTCTGGTTTTTTTTACAAGAAGGAGGTTATCTTTCACTTCAGGAATGGTGGAAATGAGCATTTCAATGTTGGAAAGATCCAGGCGCTCTATAATTTCTTCGTCTGTCACATCACCATAGAGGCAATGATATTGTTCTCGAATCATCTGGGAAATGATCTCGGGATTGTAATCTACAATGAGGAGGTCATCTTTTTCTTTCTTTAAATTTTTTAAGATACTGTATCCAGCTCTATTGTAGCCACAGAGAACAATTTTTGGTTTTTTGGGTGTAGGAAAGTATTCTAATCCTTCGGTTGTAAAGCGATCAAAAATTTTTAATGGCCGTCTTAAAAGTTTGTAGAAGAAAGAACTGTATTCTACATAATACGAAGTAGAAACGATGGAGATTAAGGTCACAAAAACGGTGATTGATAATAAATCTTGGGAGATATGGCCGAGGATTAATCCTTGCGAGGCTAAAATAAGGGAAAATTCTCCCGCTTGAGCAAGGGCATTTGCGGTAAGAAAAGATGGTTTTTTGGTATATTTAAAGAAGGTGCAGATGGTCATAATTAACCAAGGCTTCCATACCATGACGACAAAGAGGAGAATGACAATGACAACCCATTTTTCAATGATAACAGAATAAGAAATCACCATGCCGATGGAAACAAAGAAAAGAAGGGCGAAGAAGTCTTTGAGACTTTTTATTTTACTAATAATTTCTAAGCGGTATTCGAGATTCCCAAGGGCAATTCCGGCGATAAAAGCACCAATGACGATGGAAAAGCCAAGATAAGAAAAAGCCAGGGAGAAAAGGAAGCAGACTGCGAGAGAGGTTATAAGCAAGAGTTCTTGATGACGGGCGGCAAAGCGGAAGACCGATGGGAAAAGATAAACAGCAGCAAGATAAGCGAGACTTAAAAGGATAAGCAATTTTGCGATCGTAATAAATAGGATAAAAATATTAAATTCATTCAAAGAAGAAAAGATAGAAAGGGCAATTATGGCCACGGCATCAGACATGATCAAGAACCCGATACAAATTTTCCCATGAAGGGTGTTTAATTCTCTTCTGTCGGATAAAATTTTCATCACGACCATGGTTGAGGACAGAGCAACGATTAAGCCCACATACGCGGCTTCTAAACTCGAAAAACCTAAGAGAAGTGCAACCAGGAAGCCAAGGACGGTGGTAATAATGAGCTGGAATAAAGAGCCTAGCGTTGAAATAAAAGTAACATTACGCAGGGATTTGAGATCCATTTCTAATCCAACAAGGAAAAGAAGGAAAGCAATACCGATGAGTGAGGTAGATTCAATAGTGGCAGGATCGATAAGTTGTTTTTCTGTGAAATGGCGGAGAACTGGGCCAAGAAGGATGCCGACAGTAACATAGGCAAGAATTTGCGGCTGCCTCAAGAAGCGGAGAATAATAGTCGTAACCGCAGCAATAATAAATATTATTCCTAACTGTAGAAAAAGTGCGGAAACATCTGTCATCTCGCTGTTATCTAATGACTATTATATATATAAATATTTTTATTTGCCTTTTTGAATAACTATAAGGCAAAGTTCATTAGATTTAGTACGGTTTGCTTTTACGTAATTCTTTCATCATCGTCGTAATCGTTATCTTTAAATAGTTATATGATTCCTTTAGATAATAAGATGACGAGGAAAAAGGATTTCCGTCATATCAAAAAGAGGTGGAAAAGATGAATGTGTGGAAATTGTTTGCGCAGATTTCGATTGTTTGTGCTTTACTAACTTACTCGATAGGGTGGGGGGCTTTGTTGTCTTCAGCTACTATCTGGGGTATTGAAACTGAGTTTTGGTTTTATGATGCCGTTGCTGCGGGTATATTTGGCGTGTTTTTCTTAATGTATGGAAGCCAAAGTAAACAATTGAGGTGAGAAAAATGAAATCAAATTTGGGAAAATTAGATCGGATTTTTCGTTTTGCCTTGGCCTTCTGGTGGCTTGGTCCATGGGCGCCGCAATATAACCTAACTTGGTTAAATGGCGTTATTTTTGTGATAGGCTGGATTGCGTTAGTGGAAAGTTTCTTTGGATGGTGTTGGCTGCATCAGCTGTTAGGAATTAACAACAGAAGTTAATCAAGGAAAATTAGGACTCCGAGAGTGAAGATCCGATAAAGTAGTTCAAATAAGTTGTGAATAAAAAGGCCGAAAAATAAGCTAATTAGTAAGTGAGATTTTCTACTGGACTATGATAAAATATAAATAGAACTCGTTTACAAAACATTTAATGGTTGGAATTTTAGAGATTTTGATGGCTCTCATGCTTGGCGTTCTTACCGGTGTTCTTACCGGCTTAACTCCGGGAATTCATATTAATCTTGTTTCCGTGTTAGTTCTGTCTTTTTCTCCAGCGCTTTTACTGATAACTTCTCCCATCGTTTTAGCGGTTTATATTATTAGCCTGGCGATTACTCATACCTTTCTGGATGCCTTGCCGAGTATTTATTTAGGCGCACCAGATGAGGCCCAAGCTCTGAATGTGTTGCCTGGGCATCGGCTTCTTAAAAAAGGGGAAGGTCACAATGCCATTGTCTATACGGTTATTGGTTCACTGGGAAGCCTTCTTCTGGGAATGATCCTTTTTCCATTTTTTATTACGAGTATGGATTTTATATTTCCGTACGTGAAGAAAGTGATGGGATATCTTCTTTTGTTAATTATGGTTTATATGATTCTTCGCTGTACCGGAAAACGTTTGGAAAGTCTGGTTATTTTTTTGATTTCAGGAGTTTTAGGATTATTAGTGTTAACTGGATTATCTTTACATCAACCTCTCTTTCCACTTTTATCTGGTTTATTTGGTATCTCTACTCTAGTGAGCAGCCTTTTGCAAAAATCAGTTATCCCAAAACAGGATTTGCATAAGCCATTAACCCTATCTCGAAAAAATACGGTTAAGTCTGTTTCCGCGGCTACAGGAGTGGGATTTATTGCCGCTTTCTTGCCAGGTTTTGGCTCTTCTCAAGCAGCTATTTTAGCCACAAATGTTGTTGGTGATATCGGAGATGAAGGGTTTTTGTCTTTAGTAGGCGGGATTAATACGGCAAATATGCTGATTTCTATCGCTACGGCCTATGCTTTGGATAAAGCGCGTAATGGCGCTATTGTTGTCGTAAAAGATTTAATTGACGCCATTGGATTTCAGGAAATGATGTTGTTCTTGGGCATTGCCTTAGTAGCAGGAGGACTAGCATCCATTCTTACATTATTGCTTTCTAAAACTTTTGCTACTTTTATTGTAAAAGTACCCTATGAGAAGATTACCTGGGGGATAATTAGTTTTATTCTTTTACTTACTTTTTTCTTCGATGGATTTCTGGGATTTATTATTTTACTTACGGCCACGGCGATGGGTTTAGTATGTTCTTTTTGGGGCGTAGCTAAAAATCACCTCATGGGTTGTTTGATCTTACCAGTGATCTTGTTTTTCTTACTATGAATTCTTTTCAAGCCTCTGCAGAATAAAAAACTTTATTAACTTCATTCTTTTCTTAAGATCATCTCCTGATCGGGGAAAAAGAGATGTGATAGATGAATTTTCTGGAAGTGGAATGCTTCCAGAGATTCTTCCTGTTGTTATATTCTTTCCGGGAAATTGCTAATAATACCATCAACACCTAAAGCTTTAACTTTTTTGATATCCTGCGGCTCATCTACCGTCCAAACAAAAATTTTTATATTTTCTTTGCGAATCTGTAGTATTCTTTTCGTATTCAGTTTTTTTAATGATAAATTTATGGAATAGGCATGAAGTTCTTTTGCCAGTTTCAAGAGACTTAGTGGAACTCTGTATACTAATATTCCAATCTTCACTTGAGGAAGAAGGAAATGAAATTTTTTTAATTCTTTATGGTTAAATGAACAAAGGAAAAAATCTTCATAGTTCCATCCTTTCTCTTTGACATGCTCATTGATAATCATTGCTACTGGTTCGGCCGTCTCTTCTGCTTTGAGTTCGATATTCATTTTCGCTTTGCGGTCAACAACAGCAAGAGCTTCTTCTAAAGTTGGGATTTTTTCTCCTTTTCCAACGTCAAGTGTTTTTAGTTCTTCGAGAGTTAAATCTACGACTCTTCGTTTTCTATTTGTGGTTTGGCGAACTTTTTTGTCGTGAATAATTATCGCTTTTTTATCTTTCGATAATCTCACATCGCATTCGATCACATCTGCTCCTAATTCTATCGCTTTCCTGAAAGCACGAAGAGTATTTTCAGGCTCGTTTCCAGAAGCGCCACGGTGGGCGATTTTGAGAGTCATTTTATAATCTCCTTAAAGCTATTTCCCATAACTGTTCAAAGTGGCTTCTGTACGTTTCAGCAATGGCTTCATTTTTAATCATCACTGCCATTACCGGAGTTCCCCACGTAACTATTACTACTTTGTTGCCATAGACGAAAGTGTTCGTCGGATTAAATTGTTTTTCTGTTAAGAATCTGTAATAAGTGGTGGGGGCTAATTCTTTCTCAAAGAGGAAAATGCCCGGCTTTTTAATAGTTATTACTCTTTCTTTAATATTGTTAATTCTGAGATCTCGAAAATATTGCTTCATAAATATAGGAAGTGCTTCCTGATATTTCTGGTCATCAATCCCGGTTATAAGTACTTCTTGTTTAGTCTTAATAATGTCTTTAAGGAAATATTTTAACCCCTCATTTCCTTTAAAGACTTCGACGAAAGTGTCTTCTTTAGGTAGATTGGACATGGCTTCTAGTTCTGGCAAGATGGCCTCCACTGCTTGTTCTTGTGTTTCTAATTCTCTTTTTTTATCTTCTAAATAGTGCTTTATTTTACTGGGCGAAGTGGCTTGGAAATACTTTTTAGCTCCTTTATAGATATGAGTAACCAGACCTTTATCCATTAATTGCTCTAATTTGTCATAAACATGAACTCTGTAAATTCCTGTTTGTTTGCCTATTTCATAAGCTGTGCTTGAGCCTGCTTTAAGCAGATTTAGGTATATTTTTATCTCGTTTTCTGTTAAGCCAACTTTTCGTAATACTTCTGTATCCATGGGTCATTTAGTATAAATTAACAACTATTTAAATATTTCGTACTATATTAGTACGACAAAGATTAATATGTTTTTTCTTAATCACTACTGATTGGTGATAAATAATGTTAAATGATAATGTTGCTTACAAAACAAAATCAGCACTTAATCAAGATGGAGAACAAACAAGTAGATTAATGCTTGTTTTAAGGACTCCTCCCTGCGAGTACAACCAATGTACTATGTGTGGTTTTGATAATAATGCTGGTAAAAATATTAGATTGCAGAATATTCAGCGACAGTATCAAAATGGTATTGTAGGAGAAGATTTCTCAGATATAAGAAGAATAGATTTCCCTACAGCGGGTTCATTTTATAATGATAGAGAATTGTCTCCAGAATCAAGGAATTACTTGTTTTCTGAAGTAAGCCAGCTTCCAGTTGATTCAGTTATGGTTGAAACTAGAGTTGATTATCTAACTGAAGAAAAGATTAGAGAATCGAAAAGCTATCTTAGAGAAGATCAAAACATTGAGTTGGCAATTGGACTCGAAAGTGCGGATGATAACATAAGAAACAAAGTATTGCGTAAAGGTCTTAGCAAAAAAGGTTTTGAACGTTTTGCAGATATCTGTGCAAATACTGATTCATCTCTTTTGGCTTATATCTTGATTAAATCTCCGACTTTGTCAGAAGCTGGAGCAGTGGAAGATGCAGTTCAAACTGCTGATTATGTCTACAAAATCGCGAATGAGAGAGGAATTAAGGCCAGAGTTGCATTTAAGCCGATGTTTATTCCAGAAAATACTGAACTTGAAAAGCTGTATCTTAGCGGAGAATATCAATTGCCTAAATTATGGACTACAGTTGAAATTGTAAAGAGAACAACTGAATTAGCAGGTTATCAGCCAAACTCCATTTTTGTGGGCATGTTTGATGAGGGCTTATCAGGAGACAGGTTCTCAAGCAATTGTGGCAACTGTAATTCAGAGGTAGTTGAAGCTCTAAAGCGATTCAATGGAAATCAAGATCTTTCTGAATTAGAGAGATTAAGCTGTGAATGTAAAACAGAATGGGGACAAGAAGTAAGAGGTGAATCAAAATGAAAGAATACATAGATGCTTCAGTATTTTTAGGAATGCATAGCACTGATGAAAAAACAAGAGTTGCTTGTAAAAATTACTTTGTCAAAAGCCTGAACAAAAGGGTAGGGATGAGCTTAGAACAGGTTGGGAAGTGTGATGACGTTATCTGGCAGTTGCCTAGAGAACAGCAAGATGCTTACTATCCATTTATGGATAATCTGCATACAATAATGAACATTAAGACGGTGGCCTACGATGCAAGTGATATCCAAGAAGCAACAAATAATCCAAAATTACAAGATTTGAGCATCACAGATAGATTGACTGCCGGAATGGCAATTGCTAAAGGAGCAGAATTATACTCTGTTAATCCAAAATTAGTAGGCGGGGATTATGTTCGTTCACCAGAAGCAGGTAAAGAGCTTTCTTTTCCATTGGAATTGGAAAAACTCTATCAACAATCTTTGAAGGTGAGAATATGTATTCAGGAATAATCCCTCCATTAGTAACTCCTGTAGATTACAATGGAAATGTCTGCGAACGAAGTGTAAAGAATCTTGTTGATTTTGTTAGACCATATTCTACTGCATTGATGCCAACACTTAGTTCAGGAGAAGGCTGGGCATTAAATGATAAACAATGGGAAGATATGATTAGGCTTACAATCAAACATTCTTTGGGTATGCCAGTTTTGGCTGGAGTGGAGTATAGAACAACTAAAGAAGTTGTAGATAGAGTAAGAAAAGCACAAAGATTAGGAGTTGATGCTGTTGTAGTGACCACTCCATTCGGGAAAGATATTACTCAAGATGAGATTTACCAACACTTTCAACAAATAAAAGAAGTTGGGGTTCCTGTATTTATCTATAATGAAGAAGCGATTTCAGAAAATTCAATAGAATATGAAACAATGGAGAGGATATGTAGATCCGGAAAAATTGTAGGGATAAAAGAAGCTAGTGGCTCTGCTGATTTTACTAGGAGATTAGTAGATTCTGGATTAGAAGTTCCTGTATTTCAAGGATGGGAACATCTTTGTTATCAATCTAAAGGGGTTGATGGATATATTGTACCATTGGCTAATCTAGAGCCAAGAGTCTGCTCAGAGATGTTAAGAAATCCTACTGCTGAAAAGCAGAATGAAATTGATTCTCTCTGTAAGAAGTACAATATTCTAGGAGAAGATTGGTATGTTTTCTTGAAAAAGGAACTACTACAAAGAGGAACAATAACAACTGAGAGAGTGATCTAAATGATAGATAAACTTAGAAAGAATAATTGTAATGAGTTACATATCAGATATGACGCAGACTCTGGTTGCACTTTTGTTATTGCTCTTAATACAATCTATCGTAATAAGGGGAATGGCGGAACTAGAATGAAAAATTATTCTTCTGTCGGAGAGGGGATAGAGGATGCGTTGAGACTAACAAATGCTATGACTAAAAAATGTGTTATGATTGGTGATGAAGATAATGGTGGTTATAGTGGAGCAAAAGGCGTAATAATTGGAGATCCTGCTACGCAGAAAACTCCTGAAATGCTTAGAAATTATGGAAGATTTGTCCAATCCATTAATGGTAGATTTCAAACTGGCTGTGATATGAACATCTCTCCAAGTGATTTAGAATATATGGCAGAAGAAACTCAATACGTTGATGGGCTTCCATCTACTGGTTTAGGCGATGGTGGAGCTGCTACTGCATATGGGGTAGTTGTTGCTATGAAAACACTTTGTGAACAGAGATATGGAAGTGATAGTTTAAAGGATAGAGTGATTGCTGTTCAGGGTGTGGGAAGTGTCGGGTCTGATTTAGTTAGAAGATTAACTGAGGAAGGAGCAGAAGTTATTGTGACAGATATTAATTCTGATAAATTGAAATCTGTCACTGATCAGTATAATGTAAAGGCTGTAAGCCCCGAAGAGATTTATAGTGTTAAGTGTGATATCTTTTCACCTAACGCTTGCGGAGATGTTTTAACAACAGAAAACATTGAAAAATTAAATTGTGATTTAGTTATTGGTTCAGCTAATAATCCTCTAGCTAAGGATTTACATTCTGTTAAGCAGATGCAAGAGAGAGGAATTGTTTTTGCACCAGATTATGTAGTAAATATTGGCGCACAGGTTTTGGCTATATGCGAAGTAGAAGGAAAAAGCTTTGATTATGCTAACAATAAGATTCAAGAGATTATACAGAGAAGACTTCGGCAAATAAGTTTAGAAAGTAGTACATTGTATGAAGTCGCAGAGAGAATAGTACATCAAGAGATGTTAAGAACTTAGCTCTTATTTTTTTTTATGTGGCAAATAAATTCAGATTCCACCTTCCTCAAAAACTCATTCAAACTTCTCGATACTTAACTGCCCTTTTCTTCTTCCTTCAGGAATCTCTTCTATTTCTTCTCCCAGCTGTTTCTTCACGTCTTCAGCAATAGTTTTTCCCAGAATTTGTGTTAAAGTTGTAAGATCTGTTTTCTTAATATCGCCAAGGTCACGAATTTCATTGGAGTATAATCTTCTCCCTCGGACACGGCCTATGCCTTTTAATTTAAGCAAGGGCAATAATTCTTCTTTAACTCCGTTTTTGACTCTGATTCGAAGTTTTCTTAGTTCTTTTAATGATTCTTTGTAATCTAAGATTTTAGATAATTCTTCCGCAGCGAATAATAACCAGTCTGCAGTTTCCATTTTAACTCTTATTTCCCCTGGACGAACATCATAAGTTTCAAGAAGGTAATCTTCATCATATTCATTAACCCAGGCTTCAAAGAACAACGCTGTTTTAATGGAATCCATAAATTCTGGATAGGAAAGGTCAAAGGCACTTGGTTCTTTTTGTAAAAGTGAATCGTATCTCTTTATCAGTTCTTCCTGGATATAATCTTGCTGTTTGGCTTTCACGCTTAACAAAGGACGTATTTCTAAAGTATTTGAGATCATCTGCAGCAGAGAAAAAGCATTCTTTTTCTCGTTAAAGTTCTGTAAACAATCGAGTAAATGCCTGGCGGTGAGGGGATCAAGGTATAATTCTGAAACTCTTTTTCCAAGAAGAGTGGCCTGCATTTCTTTTTGTGCAGAGTTTAAAGAAGAGGCACTGACAAATTCGTCTTTTTTTCCTCCAGAAATAATAATAAATTTCCATTCTTCCAGTAAGGTGAGCATTTTTTCCATAATCGCTTCTAATTTAGGAAAGTCTTTGAATTGGTAAGCCCAGAAAGTCTTTGAGAAAAAGTCTTTCATGCTCTTCTCGTTACGGATGATATTTGCGGATATAAGAGAAAGCAAGTAAGTTCTCAGAACTGGTTCAACGGCAAGTTTAGAGTAAATCTCTTCAGGAACACCGCAAATGTAGTGGTTGAAGATTTCCTCTTTTTCTTGTTCATCTTTGGCCATACAAATGGCTTGCCCTTCTTTTTCATATTGCGGCCTTCCCGCTCTTCCTGCCATTTGTAAGTATTCTAAAACTTGTATCCAGTCCAGGCCCCAATGACTCGAGTAACGCTTCAACGATTTAATAAGAACACGATAGGCGGGAAGATCTACACCGGCAGCTAACGTAGGCGTAGCGCAAATAATTTTAATTTTTCCTTTCTTGAACTCTTCTTCAATAAGGTCTTTCTGTTTTTGCAGCAATCCTGCGTGGTGGAAAGCAATTCCTTTTCTGATAATGTGAGATAGCCTGCGGCATTGTTTCGTGGGTGTGGAAGCGGCGTGAAGAACTTCTTTTTCAAATTCGGGATAGTTTAATGATGTTAACAGGGCGATTTCTTCGGCAGTTTTTTCCGCACTCGCCCTGCTTGGTAAAAAGATGATGGCTTGCTTATTCATCTGGATAGTTTCTATCGCTAATTTTTGTAGTTCATCCATTATTGTTTAAGAACGCGAGTTTTTTATTAAAGTAATGGAATCTAAGTAGTTATGAGGGCTAAAAGAAACGAAGTAGATTACCAAAATTCTTATAAATAAACCCTCCAATTGGGATTTTCAAAGGGACCATAGCTCAGACTGGGAGAGCACTACGCTGAAGCCGTAGATGTCCTGGGTTCAAATCCCAGTGGTCCCACCTTGTTTTAAGAATGTGAAAAGACATTTTTTGGATTCTTGTGAAGAGGAAGCCTATCATCCCTAACTCCAACTTTTCCTGTAGAAAATATTTATATAGAAGTCTCTATTTTCAATATTATGGCAGTGATTCATCTTGGGGCTAAGGCGGGGGAAACCGCTGATTGTCTTTTCCATAAGCACTTCTGATCTTATTAATGTTATTCAAAGTTTAGCACAAGAGCGTTTAACTCAAAAGCAAAAGAAAATTATTCTGTATGTTAGAGATTCTGTAGAAAGAGTGCCAGTTACACCATTAGTTCAGAGATTAGTGGAGGTTCTTGATTGTTCTGAAACCGCAGTTTGGAATAATCTAAAGCAACTAAAAAATAGTGGGATTATAATGTATGGGGATAGTTCTACTAAAGGCTTGCCTGTATTGTTAACCCCTATTGGCCTATTGATTACTCAATCTAAAAAAGGGAGGGTGGTATTGCTAAAATGAAAAGTGTAGATGCCATTATAGACCAATGTATTTCAACAGGCCATGCTGCCGAAAAAGTTCTAGACAGTACCATTGGCAATGAAATGGTAGTCTGTATAACAGATCAATTACAGCAGCGAGCGACGCAACCAGCAGATTGGAATGTTTCATATAAAGAGGGAATAGTATTAGTTCAGTATGCGCCAGTTGTCAGTTATTAGAGAACCGGAGGCTGAAAATAAAAATCCCAACCGCCCCAAGCAGTGGGGTATCAGAAACAAATGAAAGAAAACAGGTTTTAAAGGAATTTAACAGAACAATTACCTTTATATATTCTTTCTCCTTTCCGTATTTGTATGTCTATAAAAAAGAGAAAGAGTGGCGCTGAGAATTATCGTGTCTTTTCTCTGTGGGTAAGCTTAGTAACAGTTGTCGTTCTCATTTCACTCTTGGCTCTTTTTTCTCTTGATTCTCCTACCGCAAGTGCCGTACAGAGAATCTCTTCTTTAAAAGCTGGTGGTAATCTTTATTTTGAAATACGAGGTGTTGAGGGATTAAAAGATGGGACTGTATATGTTGATCAGAATGTCCAGGATGTAATTATTTTCTTTGATGGTCTTCCTGCTATTCCTTCTTGGTTTAAGGGAACATTCTATTCTCTCTTTCGTGTTTCTTCTGAAGATGCAGCTAAACTTAGTTCCATGGATTTGACATTAAAGCTAAGGAAAGAAAGAATGCAGGACCTGGGTTTAAAAAAAGAAGATATTAAACTCTATAATAACGAAGGGGAAATACTTGTTCAGCTGGCAAGTGAAACAGGGGGATATGTAAGTTATCTAGCGCATATTCCAAGGTTGGGTGATTATGTTATTGGGAAATCTGCACTCAGTGCTTCTTCTCCGGAAGTTTCTGTAAAACCCTCTGCAGGGCCATTGCTGCCTCCTTCTGAACAAGTTCCGTCGCTTCCATCTGCTCAAAGGACTCCGTTAGCAGGACAAGCAATTCAAACACCTTCAGAGATACAGGAAGACTTGCCGCAAGTTCCAGAAGAGGAAAGCCTTTGGATGAAAATAAAACGTTTTTTCCGTAATCTCTGGGGTTAATTTTTCTTTATACGTGCAGCACTAAATAATCCTGCCTTTGTTAGTGCCACCCTATATAGAATGGAGATTATTTTATAATTAAAGATCATTGCTATAAACTAAAAAAAGAAAAAGAGGATCTTAGTATCCTCTGCAACTTTTGCAGTAGTAGCGATTGGCGTTTTCTACTACAATGCGGTTGCCACATCCTTTACAGCACCGCTGTATCTTAAACTTCTTCACCTCTTGGAAAACATGCTGCTTCACGTACATCACCTTCTTTTTTTAGAAAACATACTAGAAAAGAACGTTCCATCGCCTCTCTTTTCTGATGAGAAAAGAACATTGTAGCTTTTTAGTAAGAGTGGACTAATATATAAATCTTTTGTCCGTTTTCGACGTGAAAAAGCGGAAAAATGCTGTTTTTACTATATTGTGAAAATTTTGTGGGGTGGTTCAGCTTCTGAAACCTAAATTCTTATATATCTGTTTCTCACGATTTCTTCCTATGTCAGTAATCATTAATGTTCGTTCCCTCCAGGAAGGTATGAGCCGGTGGAGGATTCCCCCAGGAGAATTAGACGGAATCGTTGCTCAGGCAGCACGGTTTAGTGGTACCATTGCTCGTCTTCTTCTTGATAACGAGTCTACAGCTTTATACCATCTCGACCCAGCTATCGTTACCCCTTGGGATGATACTTATATTCAACCATTATTGTTAGGTGTTAATTATCATCATGGACATAGTGAGGGGCGACATAAAATCGTCGTGCAAAATGTTCCGGAAAGAAAAGGACCATGGATACTTTTTAAACCGCCAGGTTCGACAGAAGACACCTTTTATTTGCAAGACCTTACTTGTCCTGGAGTTATTGAACCTCGATTTGAAGAAGAAGTAGCTAATATAGGTAAGATACAACAAAGTTATCTCCATATTGGAGATCCGTTAGCCATATTTGAACAATTTAAAGTGGAAGGATTTAAGTTTGTGGATACTCCAATGACGGAAGCATATCGTAAAGAAATAGACTACCGTTAGTTATTCCTTTTTTTCCAGTATTTATACAAAGAAATCGTGACCCCACTTATAAGCGATATTTTGACATTCTGTGGGAAACACTTAAAAAAAAGCAAAAGATTTAAATATACTACGGTATACTAAAGTAAACGGCGATAAACATGGATGCTACTACAACCATCAAAATTCATGAAGATACCAAACTGGAATTAGATCATTTTCGGGAGTATGGAAATGAAAGCTATGATGAAGTTATTAAGAAAGTGGTATTTATAGCCAAAACTTGCAAAACAGAACCTGAACTCAGTCAGGAAACAATCCGAGCTATTGAAAAAGCACGAGAAAGAATAAAAAGAGGAAAGTTTCTTACGGAAGCAGAAGCACGAAAGAGGCTGGGATTATAATGTCCCAAAAAATCAGAGTATTTTGAGGACACAAAAAATTGGGGAGGATTTTTTCGTGTATGAAGTCATTTTCGATGATGAAGCCATTAAATTACTGAACAAGTTTCCAAAAGAGGTAAAAGAACGAATTTTCGATAAAGTAATTTCTACGAAAAATAACCCCTTTTATTTCTTTGAAAGATTAACAGGAAGAACAGATTATAAATTAAGAATAGGAGATTACCGTGTCATTGCAGACATTGATCGAGGGAACAATACTATCAAAGTAACAGTAATAGGGCACAGAAAAAATATCTACAAGAATTTAGACTAGCGCCCTACCCCCCCTTTATGCACATAACTTTTGATAGAGCTATATCTCTATTTTCCAGTATTTATACAGAATGACAGTTCCTATGGCGATGGTTAGCCAGAGTGGAAGGTAATAATAGTTTATGGTATAAAATCCTGCATCAAGACAAGGTTCTGCGAAACAATATTTTGTTCTGATAAATAATTTAAGTCCTAAGAAATAGGAAATGATTGTCAACAGAATCGTTAATGACAGTACTTTTATTCCGTCTAAAGTTACTTCCTTCCAATTCATATGACCTAGGTCTTATTACTGTTATTTAATGTTTGTGATAACTTCAAATGAATTAAACTTCCAACAATCGTGCAAATTCTTCTCTTGAGATCTTTAAAAATTTCTGCAGGAAAGCTTGATAATCTTTAATATATTCCGTGCGTTGTTTGTCTTCTCCATAATCAACATTCCAGCGATTAAATTCAACAATAATTGTTGCATAGCGTGCGAGAACGAGATCATATAGGATTTCAAGTTCTTCTGTACTAAGGGGTCGATGCTTCTGATATTCTCTCAGGAAGATAGTTGTTTGATGTGGCTTCCAACTGTAGCTAAAAATACTCTGAGCTAAGAAAATAGCGATATTCTGAATGTAGGGGCTAAAAGCCATATCACTAAAATCTATAATCCCTTTAAGTTCTTCTCCCTGAACTAGGAGATTATGAGCTGCAAGATCGTTATGGATTAATCCTGGGGCTAAGGCTTTGAATTTGGGCGAAATTTCACGGAAATTATCGAAGATGTTTTGGAGGATCTTTTTATCAAAAGTTGCCGGCAGAACAGCTAGTGCTTTTTCTACTTTGAGGAAGTTTTTCATATCCCATTCGTAACCTTGGCGTGTCTTTGAGCCATCTTGAAAATGTTGTAGTTTCAGGTCCATTTTCCCGGCTTCTTCTCCGACAGTGGCAATAACAGAATCTGGCAATAATTTCATAAGCATGTTTTCTCCATCTATATATCCCATTACGGTGACTATTTTTTCTTCGTTACTTTTTATGGTTGTAAAGTAAGCTCCTTTTTTCGTTGTGAGGAGATGGGGAGTTTTCAATTTATGTTCTTGACAGTACGCCATAACTTCAATTTCAAAGAGAATGTTTTCCTTGCTCATGCCTATTCCTTCAAATATTTTTATAACGTATTTCCCCTGAGAAGTTTCTACATAATAATTAGAATTTTCAAATCCGGAGGTAAAGAGAAAATGCTTTTTGATTTTTCCTAATTCTAAATATTGATTGAGAATTTCTTGTAATGTTGAAAGTGAATATTCTTGTCTCATAGTTATCACACTTTATCTAGATAGAACATCTACTAACGTCTCATGTAATCTTTTGTCAGCAACAGCAATAATAGAAGGGGTGTTCCCTTCTTTTGTTCCATCATTTCTACCCCAATATCGTTGTATACTGTGTTCATTCCCTTGAAAATCAGAGACAAATCCGCCACCATTTTTTACGATTAATGAAAAAGGACCCCAGTCGAAGGCAGAAGCTTGGAGTTTGAAATATCCTCCTATTTTTCCATGACACATTGCATTCATTTCTAAATCTGGCGGTATTTCTGGAGTACCAAACTGTAGTAATTCAATACCTCTTTCTCGAAGAGCCTCGGCTTGTTCTTCAGGAACATTCATACTTATGATTTTATTATTTCCTTCCTCATCTTGAGTAGCACAGTATGTTGCACCATTTGTAGCATTGTGTACCAATACTCCATCCAAGTAACCATTTACATATTTTGCGAGAATGGTACAAAAACCAGGATAACCTCGTTTGAACAGTAATGTTCCATCAATGGGATCAAGAGTAACAGTAATTGGACTTTCTTTCGGAAAAAGGTGGTTATAAGGAGATTCTTCCTCGGGAACGAAACGAAAAGAATAACCTTCGTCTAGGATCTTTTTCAAATCTCGAGCGATTCCTTCTTGAACGATGACATCTGCATCTGTAAAAGCCCGTATGGCTTCATTGTCTGTTGAATCTCCTTTATCCTGTGAATGGATGCCCTTTTGGATACGTAAAGCATATCCAACATACCTTTCTATGGTTGGTAGAATTTTCTTAAATAATTGTTCGGTCGTTAATGATAACATTAGTATTTAAGACAGATCACTCTTTATAAATCTTTTCTTCTTTAGTCACTAAATAGTAGTTTATAACTTACAAAATTCATCTCAAGAAAAACACAAGATAAATCCCAATAATAACTATTCCACCCCATACGTATCTGTTCCAATTAAGAACCTTTAAGCCATCTAAATTGCCGAAGGGGATCATATTAAACAGCCCAAGCCAGAAATTTATTCCTGAGCCGATGTGTGAAATAAACGCAATTTTAGGATATAATAATCCTATTCCTAGAAAGAGAAGTCCCAGAACATAGTTTGTTAATGGTCCGGCCATGCTCACAAGCCCATTTTCTTTCCTCGTTATCATCCCAGAGATCATTACTGCTCCTGGAGCAGCAAAAATGAAGCCAATAAGGATAGCTAAACCTAAAGCAAGATATAACATCTGGTCGAAGGCACGGAATTCAGCTTCACAGCCATAGTGCTGGGCGACAAATTTATGGGCTAATTCGTGAAGGAGAAAACCTAAGCCGGCCGTAAATAAGGAAATAATGAAGAGAATAGGAAACTCGATAGTGAAGATACGTCCAATGCCGCCTCTCATCAGGCTAGCTCCAGCATAGACAAAGGTAAAGGCTAAAGACAACGCCAGCCACGCCTTGGCAATATCAATAAGCTCTGCACGAGAGGTTGAGATTATCCCGACGTTAATCTTCTGATACATCTTCTTCTCCTATTTTTTCATCAACAAAGACTTTTAATTTCTTCGCTTCTTCTTCTACTTTCAAAAGAAGTGAAAGATCAGCAAAGTTCTCTTCCGCGCAATCAGCACAATAATAGTCTGAAGTGTCTTTAATTCTATACTCTGCTTCCGCATTACAGATGAGGCATTTCTTTTTCATCTTTAATCCACAAAGGCAAAAATTCCTTTTGGAACATGAAAATAAACAGAGATTTATTTTCAGTACTGAAATGTGATATTTTTCACATTTCATGAATCCCCTTTTTGCTCGATATTGATTAGAAAAAAGGCTCATGGATTGATGCTAAAGCCCTAGACTTAATACATACGAAAATTTTGTTAAACTATCTGAGCAGGGTTTGTTTAATCTCTTCAATTTCGTGCTCGGTTACTGCACAGCCATTGTATTTCGTCGCCCAAAGGACGGCATCGAGGAGAGTTTCTTTTCCGTTACGCACTGAAGGAATATAAGAATTTAGCAGACCAATTTTGTAGGCAACACTTACTAATTCAACGGAACGAAGGATAGTAATAGATTTAAAATAAGAACTAAATTGTTTCATTTTTTTTAAATCAGTATCCACTTTATGCTGAAAACGCTGTTCGAGTAAGGCTTGCATGTCCTTACAACTTTCGATAAAGAGGCGCAAGGTTCGTTCATCAATAATAACGGCTTCTGCCTTTGTTTCTAAAGCTGCGGCTACTGATTCCATTTCTCCTTCTTGGATCACATCCATGGTTTTATTGTTGATGGTAAAAGTGCTATTAGCTAAGGAGATAAGTTCGTTTACTTTTTTCTGGGGAATATCTTTGTAGACTTTAAGTATGCCCTCTCTGATGAATTTTTGTACTTCTAAAGCTTCGAATTCAAAGCGTTTGTTTTGTAAGGGGCGTTCCACCAGTTCTCTTTCTACAGAAGGAGTAATATAAAATTCGCCTTTCATTTTTTCTTTGAGTTTTGGCAAAATATATGCTAACCTGGACATAACTAAAGTAATGATTGGTCCGGTATCAAAAAAAATGATTTTTCTGGCCATTTCTTTCATGTCACTTTAAAAATTTGTAAGGCGTTCTTGACACGCTGTTCAGCATGAACAGCTTCATGTTCATGTTCTTGAATATTTGTTTTTCCTACGTACTGTTGTAAATCCCAGTTTGAAAGTCCCATCAAGCCAGCAGCCTGACCGATAGAAAGACCTTTTTCCAAGAGAGCTGTTCCTTTCTTAATCCGAGCGGCATGCATAACATCATTCAGGTGCTCTTTCACTTTGGCGTTACAGCTTTTTATCATTTTAAAGATATTTTTGATATGTTGGTTATATTTTCCAAGATTTCGTTTTTCTAGGCCTTGAAGAGCCTGTTCCATCTCTTCTAAGATCGTTCTTGAATCTTCTTTGCTTATGCAGGCATCAATTTTGTATAAAGAATACAGAAGAACAGTCATGGAAATAAGGTCGAGATCTTTGTGCAAAGCAACATCTTCAATAGCGTGATCGCTCAACTCTTTGAGTTCTCCCCTATCTTTTGCTTCCTTGACACGAAGAGTTTTATTAAAGTTTGGGTTAGATTTATTAAGAAATGGCTTCTTGACAAAGAAAACGGGCCCGTAGTATAATGGTAGAACGGACCCTTGGCTAGGGTCAGATTCGGGTTCGACTGCCGGTTACACTCATTGTAACTCGTAGAAAGTCCCGACGGGTCCATTTTTTCAATGAACAAGGAAATTGAAGTGAAAGTTCGAGTATCTAATTTAGATACGATACGTACGAAGTTGCAGAAAATAGGAACATTTCAGAAAAAAGTGTATCAAAAGGATGTATATTTTGTTCCTCCAGGAAACGATTTCTTCGCGCAAGATCCGGTGGTTGAATTTTTACGCATCCGTCATCAGAAGGGAAAGAATCAACTTGCTTATCATACCGCGGGAGATAAAGGAAAAGAATCAGAACATACGAAGGAATATGAAGTTTATATTAACGATACTGAAACAATGGCGCAAATCCTTACTTCGTTAAAGTTTGAAAGACGATTTGTCGTTGAAAAAAAGCGAGAATATTTTCAGTGTGGTGAATTTGAAATTGTTCTTGATGAGGTGAAAGAGTTAGGAAGTTTTGTTGAAGTAGAAGTTATTAATTCTTCAAAAAATGCTAACTATACAAAAGCTGATTGTTTAAATTTCCTTCATCAAAATAGTCTTGTTTTTCAAGAAGTTGTGCATCTAAGTTACCCGGAATTAGTGATGCGAAAAGAAAGGAAATAACTTTTATATTATCAAAACAATAATAATTCCTAGAATAATTATGATATCTAATGTGATTTCAAAATATGATTCTCGCAGATAGAAAGTGAGAATTTTGCTCTTTAGAAATCTTTCTTTGTTTAGGTGAAGATAATCGAGCAGGATATGGGAATAATAGCCAATGGCCGCAACGATAACGACTTGCCAGTTGAAAAATAAGCTTATTCCCATAAGCACGGTTAATAATACCACTCCTATTCCATCATGAATGAAGCTTCTCTGTTGGAAGCGGTGCAGCTTAATCGAATTGTTCCAAGTAGCGCGGAGAGAAAAACGGTTAGTTTTCGCATGCAAAATGTGTTCTACATAATGATCAACATCGATGAGAATGCCAATAATTCCGGCAAGAATTGCCAATGGCCATGAGATGAGGTTAAACTGGAAAAGAATAAGTGCACAAAGAAGAGGAAGAAGAAAATGGGTGTGAGAGTTCATTTTATAGTAGAAGTACTTTTCTCTTATTTATATCTTACTTTTAACAGATACTGTCATCTTTTCGTCATCTTCATTTTTGAACGGTATTTGATTAAATCTAGCAGCTTATTTCTTCCTAGCAGAAGCCTGATTTCCGCAGCT
>JAGVYE010000041.1 GCA_018303445.1 Candidatus Woesearchaeota archaeon | reverse complement strand
CACGCCAAAGCTTTTCTTCCTAGATAGGGAATCCTCGCTCCGTAGCGAAGCGGAGGAGTTGCCCCGCAGGGCAACCCTTTAGGGTGAGGAGGATGTCAACTTAAAACCCTTCCTGCCGGAAAAGCTCTCTTATATACTCAATAAGGTCAGAATGATGTTTCTGATACCATATTGCATACTTGTCAATCACGGGGTCTGGGCTGCGAGAAGCCGTGACCACTTTATAATCTGGATGCGGATAGAGGATCAAATCTTCATAAGCATGGAGCCATTCGTGAAGTATTAATCTGTTTTCTCTCCTTCGGCGATGACCTGGGGAAATTTTAATTTGTAAAATTTGTGGAATCCACAATCCCCAACTGTTTTGGAGATGAGAATATTTCATCGTCACTCCTTGATTCACAAGATCATCGATGCTTTCAAAACTTAAATTGTTCATAAAATTTAGGCTCTGCACCATTTTGTCATCCTTAATTTGTTATTAGGACCAATTTTTTGTGTTTGCTTTGAAGGGAAGAAGCTGCACCATACCAAATCGCGTGCTAACAAAAAATCCATAATTCTGTTCAACTAAGTCTTCTAAAAATCCACTAAGATTTAAATTTTTTATTCTTCCATCCGGGTAAATAACATGAATATAATCTTGACGCATATTAGGGATAATTTTATAGGGAATCATTTTCTTAGTGTTTTTCACATAACTTCTTTTGATGTTCCTGCATACGACAAAAGGAGCTGTGTTGAACCATTATTTTCTTGGTAAAAAACGAGGAGATTGTGCTGGACAATGAGTTCTAGGAACTTGTCAAAACCACAATATTCAACAGAACCATCTTTATGTGCTATTCGCAGACTATTCCTAAAATCGTTGACGATAATATCTTTCAAACTCCTATGAAGGTTCATCTACGTTATCCCCTTATGGTTAATAATCTGATTCAACTGATGTTTCATTGTCTTTTCAGAGCTTCCTGAGCTTTGCAAATGAGACTTTCATAACCTTTTTGCTGTAAATACGCAGCCGGAAGGGCTTGTTCCCAGAAATGTCCTGGTTTGGGCATTATCCACCTTTGTCCAGCTTGAGTTCGGGGAATATTGCCAAGGTGTTTTTCTGTAGGGCTTACTCCTTGCAGTGATCCTAAGCGCAGGGCAACGCTAAATTTATTATTTCCAGTTTTATATACTTTTACCTCGCTTTCGTGGGTGTGCCCGCCCATGGTAAGATCTGCATCAACGCTTTTCCCGGCATTCACGATTCCGTCAATTCCATCCTTACCTTTAGGGTCATGCTGAATAAGTAAGTTAATCGGTCCAAATACCAGTTTTCCATCTACTCCCATTCCATACTCTTCGATATGAGCAACTCGGGCATTGCTGTATCCTCCAATAAACACTCGAGCTGGCTCTTCTCCCTTCTTATAATAGTCCGGTTTACCTGCTTCATCTACTTTGACATCACGAGCTTTCAAGCGTTGCACAAAAAAGTCGCTTTCCCGATAACCGAGATCTTGTAATACTCCATCAGCATGGTTTCCTGGTGTTGAGACATGAGCGAGCCTTAACTTACTCTTTTCTAAAGTGGCCCAGAGAAATCTTTCATAGTAGGCGCTTACTCTTTCAGAAATCACAGACATGTCTTCCACACTTCCTCCTCTGGCATCATTGGTAGTTTTAAGAACAAATTCGATAACTGCAGCTAAATCTTTTTTATCAAGTCTGCTTATTAAATCAAAGTTTTCGCTAAGAACTTCTTCCGGGCTTCGTTTATAATGATAACGATGGTTCCATCGCCGGGAATTTGCTTCTGCCGTATCTCCAGCGCTGATAAAGCCTTGCACGCGTGCTTCTTTCCCATTGATGGTGAGAGCATTTTCCAAGAGAAAAAGGTACTGCGCTACAAATCCGTCACGAACGAGTACATTTTCTTCTGGGGAGGCGATATGCTCGTCGGAGGAGACGCATATTATGGCATACTCTTGCGGCTGCTGTAGCGCAGCACCATCAAGAAAATCTTGATATTGTCTTTGTTCTGTGGCAATCAGCCCTTCTACATCCTTGCTAATGATGGTAACTCCTGATACGGCGTCATTTTTATGGCGGTCAATAACGGCATGTTTCCGTGTATTCATCGGCTTTCCGCCGCTCATACGAATAGGTTGTTTTCCTATTGTAAACTCACTAATTTTTTCTTGGTCCTCAAAAGGCAAGGCCATCACAATTGTAAGAGTCGCTTCACCGATGGTCGGATTATAAACAGATTGATTTTTGAAATTAACTTCACTTGGAACGTCCTTTACTTTCTGTAATTTTCTAAAACCGATTCCATGATGGCCACTTTCTAAAACAACGTCAATACACCGTTCAACATAGTCATCCATCCTTCCATGCAGTGATTGAACGAGCTCTTTTTGCCTGCCTCTGATAACCGCCCAGGAGGCATCACGACGCGAGTGGGCGTAATCAATTTTCAAAGCTCCAAATTCGAGAACTCCGGCAGAGGTTACAAGTTCAACCTGATGTTTTTCACAGAGCTTTCGGAAGCGTTCATAATAAGTGGTAACAAATTCGCGTGTAAAAAGCTGGTGCATGGGGCGCGCTTTTTTCTCTCGATAAAGATTTTTTTCGGTGTATTGTTCTGTCATTTCGTCATCAATATTTCGCACTCTTTTTTCAAGATTTTTCATTTGTTGTCTTAAAACTCTTCTTTCTTTCGACGTTCCTTTCACTTTGGAAATTTCTCCTAACCTCTTTCCTGAATCTCTCCTTGTTGCTAAATATCCTTCTTTCTTTCCTTTTAAATGCATGATCTGGGTTTCAATTTCCTGTACGGCACGCAACATGGCTTCATTTACCATAGCACTAATGGTAAATTGTGTGTCGTCGGAATCAATAGAAAGAACAATTTGAGTTTTTGGCGCGTTAGCGCGAAGTTCACCTAATCGCTCGTCAAGGATTTCTAGCTGGTGATCTATCATAAGGTCGTATTGCTCCCGGTTTGGGACTTTTTTCGTTTCTCGGCGGCCTTCCTGTTCAGAAGTATGCCAATAGCTTAGTTGTTCATTGAGGTATTCAGGGCGGTCAACTCGTGTTAAAGGACCATCAACGATAATTCCTGTTATCTCTGAATCTTGTCGTATAACTTCGAGAAGAGTCTGGTAGGCCTGCTTGTTGAAAAAGGCGGTATCATATCCAACTTCACTTAGAACATAAACTTTACTAGGCGTTACTTTTTGTGGGGCATCTTGCTTGACGATTTGATCCAATGTTCTCTTTATTTTTTTTTTCTTGGTCATTTTTTTTCTCCTCCACAATATTCATCATGCACCGCAGTTCCTTGAAGAAATTCACAGATCAGTTTTCCATTTATCGCTACGGCCCATGGTTTTTCCTGACAGTCTTTGTATAAAAAAAGCTGGCTAATTCCTATTAAGCGAGGTTCGCCAAACTCAGAGCCAAAAACTCCTCCCCCAGAATCTCCGGGAGAATAATGGGCTTCATGCAAGATGTGTTCATCATCTAGATAAGACATTAGACGACTTTCACGTAAAAATGGGGATTCTCCTTTAGGATAACCGATATACAAAACAAAATCGCCGACGTGATAATCGGTGCCTACTTTTCCTTTTAAGCAGGGGTGGGTAGTGTCATCCGTCTCTAAAAGGGCTAAATCTTTTTTGCTAGTTCTAGTTATTTTTTCTATTCTCATGCCCCTTGTTCTAACGTAGAAAGACAGTTTTTTGTTGGCAGGGAAGAGATGTTCTGTCGTAAGAATGTATCTTTTTCCGGTTTCGTTATCACAAAGAACGGTTCCTGTTCCTTGAACTCCTTCTTCCTGTTCTTGATCATCGACATCCTGATATTTTCTTCTTATCTGTAAAGGAATGGTTGATTGTCTGATATTATCTATAAAATGGTGTGTTAAATAACGATCGCTTAAATCGTACGCCCCCGCCAGTGTAGAAGAAGATAATAAAAAGAGTGAAGCCAGCAGTGATGCCAGCGTCCGACTCATCTCCACCCTCCTGTAACTCCTTTTACCATACCACACCCCTTTTTCATAGATCTAGAAATAGTTAAAATAATGATAAAGCTTCGCGGAGCAATTTTTACCACAAATACTATTTTGGAAAGAGGTCTTGAGAAAAATTAAAATTTGTGAGGGTAAAATTACTGGCAGGGGGTTTTTATAATTTGTCATTTGTGAAATTTTTTCAACGTTATCTTTTTTAAGGAAAGATGTTTACTCTTCTAGTTATGCCTGACCTTAAACGTCCTCTTTCTTTTTACGATGGTTCTTCTCTCAGTGATATTGTTAGCTCTATAGAGAATGGACAGTTTTATGGCCTTTCAAACTATACTTCTTGTGCGCGATTAGCGGAAAATTTACTTCGATATCGTTATTTTCCTTATATTCCAAAGTTGCCTTCTTTCATTAAACATGCCAAGGATATAACAAGGAACGACAGTAAGCGATATTGTTCTTTATTAGTTCGAATTGAAATTCATTATAAGAAAAAGCAGGCTAGAGAAACGACCACAGGAAGATGGGGTTATTGGCAAGATCCTGATTTTATTTAGGCTGAGTTTGATAGAATTAGCTTAATTGATAAATGACAACATTGTGGCTACAAACTTCACCACAATTATTAAATAGTTCTTATTTAATGCCTTTTTCTATGCATGAAAAGCTTATTCGCGTAGGGTTAACTAAAACAGAAGCTAAAATTTATGTTATGCTTCTGGACATCACCAAAGCACAGGCAGGCGTCCTTTCTCGAAAAACAGGAATTCATCGGCGAAGTATTTACGATGCTCTGGATCGTTTAATTGAGAAAGGCCTGGTAAGCTATATTGTAGAAAATGGCAAAAGATATTATATCGCTGCAGACCCAAAGAGAGTACAGGAACTTATTGATGAACAGCGAGAGGATGTTTATCAAGTCTTGCCTCTGCTGCAGGCGAAATTTAGGGAGCATAAAGACAAGCAAGAAACTATGTTTTATCGTGGAAAAGAAGGAATAAAAACTATTTTTGAAGATCAATTGGCAACAGGAAAAGGCATTGATGTTATTGGTGCTAGTGAACAGGCAGAAGAAATTTTACCTTATTATTTTTTCCATTATAAAAAGAGACGAGTCCAGAAAAAACTTCTCATTCGTGCCATTTATGGTGGAAAAAGCAAAAGTTCCTTGCCTTCGCTCGTTGAAGCGCGCTATCTTCCTTCTTCTTTTTCAACCTTGGTGTCAACATACATTTATGGTCCTAAAGTAGCCATCGTCATCTGGCTTGTCCATGATCCTGTGGCCATTGTTATTCAGCAGCCGGACGTCTCTGCAACGTTTAAGAATTATTTTACTGTTCTTTGGAGTGTGGCAAAGAGTTAAGAGAAAGATTAGTTAATTTGGCGATAGTTTCATATTAGCATTCTAGATCACAACACTTGACATCCTCCTCACCCTAAAGGGTTGCCCTGCGGGGCAACTCCTCCGCTTCGCTACGGAGCGAGGATTCCCTATCTAGGAAGAAAAGCTTTGGCGTG